>JAKPYU010000192.1 GCA_029568995.1 Candidatus Omnitrophota bacterium
TTCTGCAACGGGAAACCGTCCTCTGCGCTGGCGATTCGGCAGGCCGCCGGAGCGAACGCGCTGGATACCGCCGATGGGGTTAAGAAGAGACTTGAAGAGATGAGCCGGTACTTTCCGGCCGGGATGAAGGTTGTCTATCCCTACGATACGACTCCGTTTACACGAGTATCTATCGAAGAGGTTGTCAAGACACTCTTCGAGGCAGTCCTGCTGGTTTTCCTGGTGATGTGGCTGTTCATGGGCAATATGCGGGCGACCCTGATTCCGACGATTGCGGTACCGGTGGTTATCCTGGGAACATTCGCCGTGCTGGGTTTCTTCGGTTTCTCGATCAACATGCTGACCATGTTCGGCATGGTGCTGGCCATCGGACTATTAGTCGATGACGCAATCGTTGTGGTGGAGAATGTGGAACGGATCATGTCCGAGGAAGGTCTTCCGCCTCGCGAGGCAACCGCCAAATCCATGGATCAGATTACCAGCGCCCTGATTGGTATCGGCCTGGTTCTTTCAGCCGTCTTCGGTCCGATGGCGTTTTTCGGCGGTTCCACGGGAGTGATTTACCGTCAATTCTCCGTGACGATCATCTCCTCCATGCTCCTTTCGGTTGTGGTCGCCTTGATCCTCACGCCGGTTCTCTGTGCCTCGCTGCTCAAACCGGTGGCCAAAGGCCACGAGCCGGCGGAGAACGCTATCTGGATCCTGCGCCCCTTCTTCCGGTGGTTTGATCGCGCGTTTTTTCGAAGCCGGGACCTTTATCTTCGTGTGGTCAACCGCGCGCTCTCCAAGAAACTACGGTATCTCTTTTTATATGTGGTGATTGTCGGTGCGATGGGATATTGGTTCTGGCAAATGCCCACGGCTTATCTACCGGATGAAGATCAGGGCATTCTGATGGTACAGGCCTTGCTTCCGGCAAACTCCACCCTGGAGCAGACCAAGTCGGTCATGAATCGAGTGAAAAACTATTTACTGGAGAATGAGAAAGACACGGTAGATACCTGCATGACCATTTCCGGTACCAATTTTGCGGGACGGGGCCAGAATGCCGGCCTGTCTTTCGTCAAACTCAAAGACTGGAAACTCCGCAACCGGTCCGACCTGAGGGTTACGGCGATAGCCGGACGAGCCATGGAGGAGTTTTCCAAAATCCGAAACGCCATGGTGTTTGCTTTCTCCCCCCCGGCGGTCATCGAACTGGGCATGTCCAAAGGATTCGACTTCCAATTGCTGGATCGGGGCGGCCTGGGTCACGCCGACCTGATGGCAGCCCGTAACGAGATTCTCGGCCTGGCTGCACAGGATGAGGCATTAGCCAAGGTCCGACCCAACGGCCTGGAGGACGTGCCTCAGTATCGCATCGACGTGGACTGGGAAACCTCCGGCGCGTTGGGACTACCCATTACCAGTATTCATAACACGATCGCGGCCGCTTTCGGCAGCGCGTATGTCAATGACTTTATCCAAGGTGGGCGTGTGAAAAGAGTGTATGTCCAGGCCGATGCTCCCTATCGCATGTTGCCCGCCGATCTGGAAAGACTTTACGTACGCAACAATATGGGCAAGATGGTTCCTTTTTCCGCCTTTGGGTCCGGGCATTGGACGTCCGGTTCTCCGAAGCTGGAACGATTCAACGGGTTTCCATCTATTAACATCGTGGGTGAGGCCGCTCCGGGAAGAAGTTCCGGTGAGGCGATGCAGGCCATGGAGGGATTTGTCAAGAAGCTGCCGCAGGGAATCGGATTTGACTGGACCGGGCTGTCCTACCAGGAGCGGCAGGCGGGTGCTCAGACCGTTCCGTTGTATGCTTTCTCCGTTCTTGTCATTTTCCTGTGTCTTGCGGCCCTTTATGAAAGCTGGCCTATCCCGATCTCGATCCTTTTGACCCTTCCACTGGGGGCCATCGGTGGGGTAATCGCTACCACCTGGCGGGGATTGCCGAATGATGTCTATTTCCAGATCGGTCTCCTGACCACCCTGGGGTTGACCACCAAGAACGCGATCCTGATTGTGCAGTTCGCCAAAGCACGCGTTGAAGAAGAGGGGATGGGATTGATCGAAGCGACACTGGAGGGGGCGAAGCTCCGGTTGCGGCCTATTGTGATGACCTCATTAGCCTTCGGATTCGGTGTTCTGCCGCTGGCGGTGAGTGGTGGTGCGGGCGCGGGTGCGCAGAATGCCATCGGGACCGGCGTCCTGGGTGGGGTTGTCACCTCAACCTTACTTGTAACGATCTTTGCACCGCTCTTTTATGTACTGATTGAGAAGACCTTCGGTAGACATGGGAGGAGGAAAGAATTAGGAATTAAGAATTAGGAATTAAGAAAGGGAAAAGAGAGGGAAGGAAATATGGGGGCGGGCGGACCTTCCGATTTCCTCACCCCCCGGCCCCCTCTCCAAGGATGGAGAGGGGGAAGAATGGATCTCTGCTACGGGGGGAAGAGAGCGGTTCAGTGTTCTTCGAGAGCGCGCAATTCATCATCGGTCTGGCGGAGGCGATGAGAGATTTCGAGGGCGAGACGGGAGAAGATCTGAATTCCGAAATCGGGATTGGACTGGACGTACTCATCGAAACGGGAGCGGGGTAAAATGTAGAGATCGGCAGGGACTTTTGCCTCGGCATCCGCGGAACGGGTTCCTTCATCCAGGAAGGAAAACTCGCCGAAGAAGTCTCCCTGGCCGATGGTGGCCAGGTGATGGTGTTTACCCCCTTCGAGGGGCAAGAGAATCCGGACGCTACCCCGGCGGACAAAGAACACTTCGTTGCCCCGGTCACCCTGGGAAAACGCCTTTTCTCCCTGGGCAAGTGTCATTTCGTGCATACAAGATCCCAGTGTGGAGATGGTTTTTTCATCGAATCCCCGGAATAGATCGATTTCCTTTACATCGAGTTTCTGCTCTTCGTCCGTTCTTTTTGCACCGGCAAACTCCAGTATTTCTTCCTCCATCCATTCCAGCGCGCTGTCCAGGGTCTCCATGATTAGAATACCGCCGTCCTCTTTCCCGGCGCCGAGCTGCTCCAGGTAGTAGTCGAAATCCCGTCGGTCAATCAGAGCCGAGGGCATTCGACTGAACAGCAGTCGCCCGCCGCGTTCCGCCAGCTGGGCCTGCATCTGCTTGAAGAGATGAAGCGCCGTGTAGTCAACGGATTGCACGCGACGCATATCCAAGAGGACAAAGCGCTTGGTGCGCAGGTCCGATTCCAGGTGAGAGAAAAGCTGATCCGTGGTTCCGAAGAACAGGTTACCCTGCAGCTCGCAGAAGACGCCCTGATCGCCGTATTTGTTGAGGAGCGCCCGTTCGGCGACGAGGCGGCGGGTTTTTGAAGAGACCTGATTGAGATATCGCTTGTGGCGGATCACCGTGCCTCGAATCTGGTCCCGGATGAACAGCAGGATGGCCAGGGCGATGCCCACTCCCGATGCCGCGATCAGATCGACGGCAATGGCGACGAAAATCACCGTGGCGATGACGGCGAAATCCAGACGTCCTGCCGGGTAGCGTAACAGGCGAAACATTGTTCGATCGAACATACGCCAGGCAATCACAAACAGGATGCCTGCCAAGGCACCGATGGGGACCCAGGCGATGAGCGGACCCATGAAGAAGAAAGCGATCAGGACCAATGCCCCCTCGATGGCCCCGGAACGGGGAGTTTTCCCACCGCTTGTTATGTTCACCAATGTCGGTCCCGCTGTCCCCGCACCGGGCATCCCGCCGACGAGGAAAGCGGCACAGTTGCCGATTCCCTGGCCGATAAGTTCCCGGTCGGAATTATGACGATTGTGGGTCAGGACATCGAGAACCACGCAGGTTTTGAGTGTGTCGATGGACAGCAGGACGGAGAGAGTCAGGGCGGGTATGAGGACGATCCGCACTGAGGCGAAGTCCAGAGTGAGCAACGAAGCGGCCCTGTCCAACGCGGCGCCCAGAAAAGATCCGGAAGTCTGGATTGAGCCGATCACGAGCGGATTCCCCTGGATTTGCAGGAGTCCGGAGGAAAACAGGGCGAGGACGAAGTAGGTCAGCATTCCGCCCAGAAGCCCGATAATCGCTGCCGGGATCTTTTTCGTAATGTGTGGAGCGGCTTCCATGATCACGATGGTTGCGAGTCCGACCACGAGACCCTGCCATTTCCAGAGTTCCGGCGAGGTCAAACCCTGGAACAAGGGGGTTCCTTTTGGGTAACCGAACAATTTCGGAATCTGGCTCAGGGCAATGAGAACCCCGACCCCGGAGAGATACCCGCTGACGACCGGATAGGGAATGAACTTGATCAACCGACCGCCACCAATAAGGCCATAGATGACCTGGAACAGCGCTGCAAGGAGAGCGGTCAACGCAATCAAAGGCAGAATGGCCGCTGGAGTGAGTGCATTTCCATCCGGTCCTGCAAGCAGCTCCGTAACCAGTGCGGTAAGGACGGCGGCAGCCGGGGCGCACGGGGCGGAAATGAGACCGCTTGTGCGTCCGACAAGGGGTGCGACAAGACCGAGTGCCGCTGCGCCAAGGATTCCAACGACGGCTCCCTGCGCCACATACTCCGGACCGAGTGCCGTATAAGCAAGGACTCCGAAAGCGATGGAAGAAGGCAACGCTACCAGCATGGCGGCCAGCCCGCCCCACACGTCGTCCATCCACGCCGGTACTTCATCAATCGGATGTGCGACTCTTTCGTTCATATTTTTTCCTCACCAGATCTCGGAAGACTCTCGGGTCCGTGTTGACCCTGCGCCGTTTGGAAATCGTCTGCAGAAAACGGATCTGAACAGAACCGGTGAAATCCTCTTTCCGGAATGTTGAGAAAAGACGCCCTTCCTGATGCAGCCGGGACTGTAGCACGGAATCCGCTGGACTTGAATAGGGAAAGCCATCTCTGAGGGAAAGACGAAGGATGAAGGATGAAGGAAGGAACCACTGAGACACGAAGACACGAAGAATAAAGGATGATGGGAAGAAAGGGACCGTGGAGGCGGAAGAGAGGAGGAAGAAACGGGCACAGGCTGCCGTGTGACCTGGAAATGGAATGGATACGGATCTTTGTAAAGACACTTACGTGACAGGATACTATGTGGAGGGACGGTCCAGGGAAAACTCATCAAAGACCCTGCCCCTATCGTCAACTGCCATTATAGCCAACTGTTCATTCGTGATCTTCAGACGCACGAAATGATAACGGCCACCGAGCCAGGCCTCCATCAATCC
>JAKPYU010000196.1 GCA_029568995.1 Candidatus Omnitrophota bacterium
GTCGCGGCCCTTCGCAGACTCCGGGCTGCTCCTCGCGATGACGGGACCGGGCACGGCCCCGCGAGGCCAGGCTTTCTTTTCCCAATCACCGGCCCCGCCGGTCGGATGCTCGCAATGACGGTTCAGAGCGAGATTTTCGTAAGAGAGTGAAGAATCGGATGAGACGCGACAAAGTGATGGCCCTCGCGGAAGGTGCGGAACGGCAGAAATCGGCCGGGCCGCGCGATATTCCTTTCAAACTGGTCGCCGAGTTCGAACCGAAAGGCGACCAGCCGAAAGCCATCGAGCAGCTCGTGGCGGGGCTGGAGCAGCGTCACAAGTTCCAGACCCTGGTCGGTGTGACCGGCAGCGGCAAGACGTTCACCATGGCGAATGTCATCGCCCGGATTAACCGCCCTACCCTGGTTATCTCACATAACAAGGTCCTGGCGGCGCAGCTGTACAGTGAGTTCCGCGAATTCTTCCCTGAAAATGCGGTCGGATATTTTGTCTCGTATTATGACTTCTACCAGCCGGAGGCCTATCTCCCCAAGACGGATACGTACATCGAAAAGGAAATCACGATCAACGATGAAATTGAGCGCCTGCGGCTTGAGGCGACCACGAATCTCATGGAGCGCCGCGACACAATCATCGTAGCCTCCGTGTCGAGTATATACGGCCTGGGATCGCCGGAAGATTACCAGGAAATGATCCTGCCCATCGCGACAGGGCAAACGACTCCCCGTCAAAAAATGCTGCGGAAACTCGTTGACCTCCAGTACAACCGGAACGATATGGATTTCCATCGCGGGACTTTCCGGGTGCGGGGAGATGTCGTGGAAATTTTCCCCGGATACGGGGAGCATCCGTACCGGGTGGAACTGTGGGGTGATGATGTCGAACGGATTCTGGAAATTCACCCGGTGACCGGCGAGGTAATGGGGGAGCACAGCCGGATCACGATCTATCCCGCGCGGCATTATGTCACCGCGCCGGAACGGCTGATGAGAGCCATTGAAACGGTCCGCGTGGAACTGCGCGAACGGCTGATCGAACTGAATCAACAGGGAAAACTTGTGGAAGCGCAAAGGCTGGAGCAGCGGACCCTGTATGACCTGGAATGCCTTCAGGAGATGGGGATGTGCCATGGAATCGAGAATTACTCCCGGCATTTGGATGGCCGCACGCCCGGCGAGCCGCCTCATACACTGATCGACTATTTCCCGGATGACTACCTGATGATAGTCGATGAATCGCACATCATGCTGCCCCAAGTTCGCGGAATGTCCGGCGGCGACCGGAGTCGCAAGGACACGCTGGTGGAATACGGTTTTCGGCTGCCCTCCGCGTTAGACAACCGTCCCCTGAACTTCGAGGAATTCTGGAACTCCATCAACCAGGCCGTTTTCACATCCGCCACACCGGGAGATATGGAGCTGCAATGCAGCGGGCAGGTCGTCGAGCAAATCATCCGTCCCACCGGCCTGGTCGATCCGATGGTAACGGTTCGTCCCGCAACCAACCAGGTAGACGATCTCATCGGACGGATTCAGGAACGCATCGGACGAGGCGAGCGGACATTGGTAACCACACTCACCAAGCGCATGGCCGAGGATCTGTCGAATTATCTCTCCGATCTGGGAATTAAAGTCCATTACCTGCATTTCCAGGTAGATACCATCGAGCGGGTAGAGATCCTGGAAGGGCTTCGTTCCGGTGAGTTCGACGTGGTTGTAGGAGTCAACCTGCTTCGCGAAGGTCTGGATCTGCCGGAGGTTTCATTAGTAGCCATTCTGGATGCGGATAAAGAGGGATTTCTGCGGGATGAGCGGTCGCTGATCCAGACCTGTGGACGAGCGGCGCGGAATGTAGCCGGTGAGGTCATCATGTACGCGGATGAACCGACCGGCTCCATGAAACGGGCCATCGCCGAAATGAACCGCCGCCGCAATCTCCAACTGGAGTTCAACGAACAACATGGCATTATTCCGCAAAGTATTCGGAAAGAAATCCGCTCCATGCTGGAAACCCGTTCCGCAAAGAAACGGGAGACT
>JAKPYU010000219.1 GCA_029568995.1 Candidatus Omnitrophota bacterium
GGCTGCCCCGCCAATGGCGGCTTCTCCGGCCAGAGTTTGAACAGCAGATTCTCGTCTTTGCTTTTTACTGTATACTCAATCACTCGGCCCCCGAAAAGAAGCAGCGTGGCCCGGATGAGATCATTTTCCATTACAATCTCAGGAATGCCGTCTCCATTCTGGTCTTCCTCCGACACGACCGCCCTTCCGCGCTGTGTGCGGACTGCAATCTGTCCCTCTGCGGTCACGCCGAGCGCCGTAACCTTTGCCAGGTAATTGCCCGGTTTCAGTGAAAACTGCCATTGCGTGATCCGTTTACCCCATCGGGGAACATCAATGTCTATTTCATTACTCCAGACGGGCCGATCCTCGCCGGTTTTGCAGACTTCAATTCTCGCATGAATCTTGTCCCCATCGGAGTAATTCCAGAACGTCACTGGATAGGAAATTTTCCCCGGTGTCTCCAGAAGAAGAGGATGGATCTCGACGGGGCGGGGGCACTCCAGACGTGCGAGGGATTGCCGGATTCCGCCAGGAGTATCCAGGATGACACCAATCGGATTGTCCCGACCGAAGGCCTTAACGGAACACGTAACAGGTAAATGAAATCGTCGCACCTCGCAGGCGGAAAGCGACACGGGCATTCTGTGGACGTTCTCGCCGATCCGGACCCCATCCGGGATCTGCAAAGTCAATGTGCAGTTGATTTCCTGGTTGCTCCTGTTCTGAATCACGATGTCCAGGAACTGTCCGTCAATTCGGCTATCGAGTGAAACCGTTCTTGTGAATTGTTCTTCGAGGTACTCACCGTCGAGGAGAAGAACACGCAATGGGGTTGTCAGTTCTTTCGGTCCGACCAGGGATCCATTCTCGAATACCCCCGCGGCACGACGCTCCAGAATGGCTTTCATAATGGTTTCTTTTGTGACAGTCTCACCTGTTGCCTTGGGATGAAACAGGATCACGCAGGGCGGCACGGCGGTGTCGATAGTTTGAGCGTTTGTGAGAAAGGCAGCCTGGATCTCGTCCAGCTTGCCCTGGTCGCCGGGGCTGTTGGCGATATAGCCGTCAAAACGCTTCGAGTGTTCCGAACCTGCGGATGAAAGATCCGCAAAAAAGTAGCCGTTATGCTTTTCCTTCCATTTAAGGGACTCTTCCAGTCTGTTGTCCTGCACATCGGGATAGCGGCTCATGCCATAGAGTACTCCGCCGTTCACGAATTGCCCTGAAATGCAGGGGAATGAAAAGCCGATTTCCTGAAGGGATTGTTCCAGAGGTTCGGGGATAAGAAAGTCGTTGAATCCGCTCACGGTCATCCAGGAACAGCCCAGCTGGCAGAGCATATTGATCAGTTCATAGGGGTGATGACCGACCGATGGAGTAATGAGGTAGTGATTTGTATGGACTCCCGCAACGCCTTTGCTCAGAGAGTATTTTCGAACGATCTCTACGGCCTCTGTGATATGGTTCTGCAAGCGGACGGTCTCTTCCTTTGTGTGGCAGGCGATAACAAAAAGTGTGCGGGCATCATCCTGAAGGTAGAAGGCGCGGTTTCGGCGGTACTGAATTTCTTTGGGTAACTTGGACAGAATGTCGGTCGCAGCCGGATCGCGGTCTGTCATCACCAGCAGGACATCTCCACCCGTCAATTTCTCCTCGATCTCCTTGAGTGGAGCACCGTTGAGAACCTGTGGCTGTTTCTCCGCGAGGCGAGAGATGAATCCTCTTTGAATCCACAGTTCATCCAGCAACAATTCGTTGCCAATATCGTTTTTCAGACGTTGAAACTGGCTTACGGGTTCCATGCGCGATGTATGGAAGAGGCCATTACCGGACTGCCAGTTCCATCGGTAACTTTCCCAGTGTGTAGTATGGCCGTCAAAGGAGTAGTCGTTGGATTCCGCAAGGCTCAAGTCACCATCGGGAGCCGTGAAATCCAGTTGGGATAGAATACCGGGTGCCTTCTCTGAAAAGGCGTGTGATGGTTGGCAACAGAGAATGATGGCAGAGAAAAGGAGAAATTTCGTTGCGAATCCATTCATGATTTTATCCCTTCGCTGATGCGGAATGATCTTGCTGTTCCAAATGAGTCTTTCGATTATCGAGTGGGAATGCGAATAACACTTCCGGAGATAAATCGCCCGGCCTCGGTGCAGAGGAATGCGACCATTTCGGCGACATCATGGGCGTCGACCCGGTCGCGGGTCAGCCAGTCCGCATAGTCTCCCTGGGCGGCTCGAAGCGCTTCCTCGAACTCCATATGTCGCGTCAGTCCGGGTTCGATGCAATTCATGGTGATTCCCTTGTCGAATTCAGGCAGCCCGAATGAGGTAGTCATCCAGGTTCTGGCGGCTTTGCCGAGACAATAGTCATAGCCGACACCTGGCAGGTAGGGATCGTGGAACATGCCGATATGAATAATCCGTCCCCATTTGCGTTCCCGCATCCCCGGCACAAGGTATTTCATCAGGAGAAAATCGCCGGTGATTTCCGAGGCGATGTTCTCGTCCCAGTCCTTTGTGGGGATCTCGATATAGTCCCGCACAATCCACGGTCCCCCGGCATTATTGACGAGGATGTCGATATGCCCGAACCGCTCCTGTGCCGCCTTCACCATGGCGAGGATCTCCGTATCGCTTTTGGTATCGGCTTTGGCCAGAAGTGCTTTCGCGCCGAGTTCTTCGACCGCCTGTTTTACTCGTTCCGCTTCCCGGTCCACATCGGGGCCGGTGCGATTGGTTCCATAATTGAGCACGATATCCGCGCCGCGCGCCGCAAGTGTGAACGCCGTGCTTCGCCCCATGCCGCTGCTTGTCGATCCGGTAATGAGTGCCACTTTGCCTTTAAGGTTCATGGGTTCTCCGATTCCTGCTTGGATTGCGTTCTGGAATGAGTCGTATAGGTCATATTGGACATATCGGTTGCATGGGGCGTATGTTCTCAGATTCCTTCATGTCTGACAAGTTCCTCGGCGCAATGGGTTGCCGCCTGGATCTCCTCCTCCAGAAGCCTGCGGATTTCCTCCATCTGATCTCCGGAGGCGTTCTGCGGGACGGAGATCGGCTCGCGATAAATCACCGCTCCGGTGGAGAAGGGCAGGGGAATGATGAACCGATCCCAGCTGTTCAGGGTGATCCGCCTGGAAGGGGCATAAGCGCATGGTATAACGGGAATGCCGGAAATCTTGGACAGTTCGACGACGCCCATCTGCACCTGCTCTTTCGGGCCACGGGGGCCGTCCGGCGTGACCGCGACGCAATACCCGTCCTTCAGATGCCGGACCAGTTTCAACAGTCCCAGGGCGGGGTGTTTTGCAGAGGAACCGCGCAGGGCAACCATCCCGAACTGATTCATGGTGAGGGCGATATACTCCCCATCCCGGCTTGGACTCACGAGAACGCCGGTCTGCGTTCCGCGATACAGGTAGGCCGGAAACAGCAGGCGGCTGTGCCAGAAGGCGAAGAGAAATGGTCCCCCGCCTCGGCGTACCTCCGGCAGGTAGTCCCGCCCCTCGACACGAAGCCTCTGCGTTCGACCTACCAGTTGCAGATAGATTCGAACCATACGCGGACCCACCACGCGCAATATTCGGGTCACCACGGGGTGCTTCAACAGTTTCATAATCGCAATAATCGCATTTCGCCCGTCTCAGGATACTTCGATCACTGTAATACTTGCCCCAAAAAACAAAAGGACGGGCAGAAAACCCGTCCTTTCGGATTCCTGTGCAATCGGGGCTGGACTGACTTACATCTTCTTGTACAGCGCGGCCATCTGCTCCAACGTGATGCACTTGATTTTGGGCGCTTGCCCGGCCTGGCCGAACGCGATCATGCGCGCTTTGCAGACCTCTTTCATCGCATCGCGAGAGGGGCCGAGGTATTTGCGCGGATCGAATTCCCCCGGTTTTGTGGCGAACACCTTGCGGATCGCGCCGGTCATCGCCATCCGGTTGTCGGTATCCACGTTGATCTTGCGCACACCGTTCTGAATGCCTTTTTGGATCTCTTCCACCGGCACACCATAGGTCTGTTTCATCTCTCCGCCGTACTGGTTGATGATGTCCTGCAATTCCTGCGGGACCGAAGAGGAACCGTGCATCACCAGGTGGGTGTTCGGCAGGAGTTTGTGGATCTCGGCGATACGGCTCATCGCCAGGACTTCGCCGGTCGGCTTTCGGGTGAACTTGTACGCCCCGTGGCTGGTTCCGATGGCCACTGCAAGGGCATCCACGCCGGTCCGTTTTACAAACTCCATGGCCTGATTGGGGTCGGTCAGCAGTTGCTCGCGCGACAATGCGCCCTCAAACCCGTGCCCGTCTTCCTTGTCGCCTTTGCCCGTCTCCAGGCTGCCGAGGCATCCGAGCTCGCCTTCCACGCTCACTCCCATGGAGTGAGCCTTATCCACGACTTTCTTGGTGGTTTCGCAGTTGTATTCAAAGTCCGCCGGGGTTTTGCCGTCTTCCTTGAGAGAACCGTCCATCATCACGCTGGTGAATCCGTTGTCGATGGCGGAGAAGCAGGTTGCCGGGCTGTTGCCGTGATCCTGGTGCATGGCAATGGGGATCTCCGGGTGCAATTCCGCTGCCGCCAGCATCAGGTGACGCAGGTAATTGTCGTTGGTATACGAACGCGCGCCCCGGCTGGCCTGGACGATCACCGGAGAATTCGTCTCCACGGCGGCCTCCATGATCGCCTGAATCTGCTCCATGTTGTTGACATTGAACGCCGCAACGCCGTATCCGTTCTCTGCGGCGTGATCCAAAAGGATACGCATCGGTACGAGAGGCATAATGGCTTATCTCCTTGTATCTGGAATGGTTTTCTTGTGCAAAGCGAAGGCCTTTCTATCCCAATCGAAAGCCGCGCATCGCAAGACAATTCCTCGCCTGTGGGCTTACAATGCCCGAACCCAAACGAATTGATTCAGTATACACCCCCGCCATCTCCCGCAGAATGTCACCCTGTGTGCCTGCCCCTCTGCACCCTCCCGCCGAGCCGCCGAGGACAAATATTACTTTCCCAAAAGTGTCCCAAAAGCCTTTGAAATCCCTCCCCCGAAGATCGGGGGAGGTCAGGTGGGGGTTGAGTTTAGGGATTACCTTGGCACGGTTCCGCGCATCGGAGAATCGCCTGTGCTACAATCGCTTTCACATCATCGAAACCAGGGATTCTTGTTTATGGACGACGCAGCGCTTCACCGGGCTTTCCAGGAAATTCTTCATTATGCCGCTTTCGGGAATATCAACCGGGCGATTCAGTTGGCACTCCAGCACTTTGTCGGCAATGCCGATCCTATCCGCTGGTTGGAATCGCAGCGTGCCCTGGAGGCCGACGGAGACGTTATCAAAATCTTTGCGCTCGCTTTTCTGCGATCCGGGGACACCGACCGAGCGCAGGCACTCCTGGATAAGGCATTCCGGCGATACCGTGAGAACGAAGACCTGATCCGACTTAACCAGGCCAGCTGCCTGCTTCAGAAGGGCAATTGCGAAGCCATCTTTCCGCTGCTCGCTCAAATCTCTGCCGAGAGCCTCCTCATGCCGGATGTCCGAAATGTCCTCTCCGAGGCCACGCGCCTCCAACAGGACAAGGCCAACGACGAGCGGATTAAAGCGCTGGCCCGCAAAGTCCGCTATGATCCCGGCGAATATTACATTCTGGGTATGAAACCCATCGGCCACGATACACACGTCTCTATCGTTGACCGACATGGCGCAGTCGTGTTCGAGGCCGAGGAAGAACGATTTATTCGAAAGAAACATGCCGGAAATCTACCGCTCCATTCGATTCTCGCCGGACTTCGGCAATGCAGCATCCATCCCGCACAGGTTCGCTATATCGCGTTCTCCTTTTCTGTCGATGAATACACCAAAGCGGCAAGCCAATGGGAAGCCTATTACCGGCAGCATAATCTTCAACCCAAACAGATGCAGATGGTCCGCGCCGCCCTGGTGAATGCGGAACGGTACCGAATCCAGGAACGGTATTTCAAGTCCCTGTTTCCGAATGCCCGTGTCTATCATGTGAAACATCACCTGGCCCATTGCGCAGGCGCGTTCTATTCTTCTCCGTTCCGTCGTTCCGCCATTCTCTCTGTCGATGGACACGGTGAATTTGAGACGGTGATGCTTGCGAGGGGGGAAAACGACCGCATCGAGCAACTGAAATCCATCGGTTCCCCTCACTCCCTGGGCACTCTATACCAGAGCATTACGTATTGGCTCGGCCTGGGTTCCCGCCAGGAAGGGAAGACGATGGGACTATCCTCTTACGGAGATCCCACCGTCTACTACAAGCACTTTCGGGATCACATCATTAACATTGATCTCAATACAGGATTATTCGAGATCAATCCGGAAATGATCGACCTCGAAGGCGTTTTCATTTACGATCATACCCGATACGATGCGATTTTCGACCTGCATCACAAGATGGACACAAAGAATCCTCAGCCCGAATTCGCCCATGTAGCTGCGGCGCTTCAGCGGGTAACCGAGGAAATCGTTGTCGGCCTGGCAAAGCACCTCCGCGAGATCTCCGGTGAGGAATATCTCTGCATGACCGGCGGCGTTGCATTGAACAGCGTTGCCAACGGGCTTGTCCTTCGCAATAACTACTACCGGGATGTTTGCATCCATCCCGCCGCGCATGATGGTGGAACCGGCCTGGGCGCGGCCCTCCATGTCTATTACAGGCACGTACCCGATCACCGAACCCGCACGGATTCCTGGTGGGTAATGGAACATCCGTATCTGGGAATGCAGTTCTCCGAACAGGATATCCTGAATGCCATTGAGGCTGCCGGATTCCCGGCCCGCAAGTCGCCGGATGCCGTTCGCTATGCGGCGGAGCAACTGGCGCAGGGAAAGATTGTCGGCTGGTATCAGGGGAAAATGGAAGTCGGCCCCCGTGCCCTCGGAAACCGTTCCATTCTGGGCGATCCGCGCGTTCCTACCATGAAGGACGATATCAACAAACGGGTGAAGTTCCGCGAACACTGGCGACCGTTCGCTCCGTCTGTTCTCAAGGAGGATTGCGGCATTTATTTCGACAGCGATCACGAATCTCCTTACATGCTGTTTGTCTACAATACAAAACCCGAAATGCTGAACAAGATTCCCGCGATCTGCCATGTAGACGGGACTGCGCGTGTCCAGACAGTCGACCGCGATACGAATCCCCGCTACTATCGGCTCATCGAGGAATTCAAAACCATTACAGGCTTTGGTGTGATTCTGAATACATCTCTGAATGTCAAAGGCGAGCCGATTATCTGTACCCCCCGGGAAGCCGTTCAATGTTTTCTAGTCGGCGGGATGGACTGCATGATTCTGGAGGATTACATTCTCGAAAAGGACGACCTTCCCGGTACACGCATCTTTAGCGAATATCCCACCGATGCCAAGTTGCTTAACATCCCCACACGCACCGGCAGAATTAACGGTTTTGTTAACATTGATGTGCCAGGCAGCGATACATTCGACGACGTGAAAAGTGACCTTGGCAACCTTTCCGCATACGCCGACAATTCCGTGGACCTGATTCATTCTCACGGTTATTTACAGACCCTCACCTTAGACCGCGTTCGGACTGTTTTGCGCGAATGGCATCGTGTTCTGAAAGAGAATGGGGTCCTTCTTCTCGAAGTACCAGGGGTGGATTACCTGTTCTCAGATGAGGAGAAGGAAAAACAGAAACGTTCTCTGGACTTGCAGAATCCGGCGGTGTCGAAACATACAGAGATGCCACGCACGTTTTTCAATTCGGAAACGCTGAATCATATACTGACCGATTGCGGATATCGAAACGTGGAGTTGTTGCCATGTTCTCCCTTCCATCCCGAAAAGATCGGCTATCTCCTCATTCGGTGCCGCAAACCGAAGCCGGAACCCATTGCGGAGTATGAGGATCTGCGGAACTACCGGGGTGTATCGGATCAAGAGATTGACCAAATCGGTTCCAGCGTCCACGAACCAATCCATCAGGTGTGGATCTCAAGGCCGCGCACGACTCCCGAAGAGATTGCGTCGGTGTATGCGGAAACAGAATTGTATCTCTTCCGGCATGTATACAAGCACTATCATGATTATCAAAAACGTTCCGATGAGATTTATGAGATGGTGAGGGATATCCTTGAGGAGATCGGAGAAAGTCCTTTGCGACTGCTGGATTATGGTTGCGGATCTGCGTGTATTCATAAGTTCCTATTGCGGCTGAATGATATCAGGATCACCCTGGCGGATATTCCGTCAGAAACGTTCTCCTTCGCAAAATGGCGTTTTCGCAACATGCCAAATGTGGAGTTCTTCGAAATTGATCCCGCCCGATTGGGGCTTACGGGGACCTATCATGTCATCTTCTGTGATAATGTCCTGGAGCATTTGTTGAATCCCCTGGAGGTGGTGCAGCATCTCACGGAACATCTGAAATCGAGAGGATACGCTTTAATCGACTTTGCCACGGCTTTGGGGCCATACCAGACGGGGCATCTCAAGGCATCGATTGACCAGTATGACAAAACCATGCGCTATATTCGGGAGAAATATGACCTTGTGAACCCGCTTCTGTATCGGAAGAAGGACTGAGAAACGCTGATGAAGATCCTGTATGTCGATCATTTTGATTCGGACAACAGCAACTATTTCTGGCTGGATGC
>JAKPYU010000228.1 GCA_029568995.1 Candidatus Omnitrophota bacterium
GGGCCTGGAACTCCGGGATGTTGACCGGAACCATCACGGCATCCACGCAACCGGTTTCCAGAATCTTGAACAGCGCATCGGAGCAATGATGTGCCGTAAATCCGATGGCACGTGCCCACCCGCGCTCTTTGGCCTCCGGCAAAGTCTCCAGCACACCGCGCGGCCCCAGCACCCTTTCCGGGTCGAGCATCCCGGCGCTGTGGATATGCACCAGGTCCACATAATCCGTGCCAAGCAATCGCAGGCTTTCCTCAAGCTGCAATCGGGCGGTCGTCCCGTCGCTTGTGTGGACCTTCGTTGCAATGAATACCTCGCTTCGACGGTATTTCATCGCTCGACCGATGTCTTTTTGCGCATGGCCGTAAGTGTATGCGGTGTCGAGAAAAGTTGCACCCCGGTCCAATGCCTCTTCAATGATTCTCTGCGATTCCGCAGGGGAGGTGTGATAGCCCAGGGATGCGGTCCCGATGCCCAGCACCGGCACGGACATGCCGGTTCTGCCCAGCATTCTCGACGGCAACGGTTCCGCGTTTCCCCATCCGGGCGAAGAACACACCGGCCCGAACGCAACGGCGCTGCCCAGGGTTGTTGCGCCTTTCAAAAAAGCCCGCCGTGTGTGCGCACCGTCGAACATGGCCAATCTCCTCCCAGGCTGTGGTTTCCTACGATCATGGCCCTGCCGGGCTGGAAGGTCAATGATCCTCTCGATTGCGGATTGCTGAAAAAAACTCCCTCTCTGTTTACGGGGAGGGTTGGGGTGGGGGTTCTTCTGGCGTTTTAAGGGGAAGACAGGCGCGGGGACCTTTCCGGGTGGCACCGGCATCTTGCCGGTGAAATCGCAGCACGGACCTCCCATTCGCGACTTCTCAACTCTCAGACGAAATCTTGTCGAGATCAAGAAATATCTCTTGTAACTGATGGACAACATTCTCAGTCCGCGATATACTATATTTGAGAACAGGTGGTTCATTTACTTTGTGGTGTGAAAGGAGCGGGATGGAATACGGGAGATGGAAGCAGAGATTGCCATCCTTCCCACCGACGAAACGCAATCGCGCTATCGCCAAGCACTATATCTCATCGGCAAACAGGTTAGTTGGATCAGGGAGGAAAATCTCATGTTCATACGCCATCGCTCCAAATCAGATTTCAGTTGTCTGCTAACCGGGATGTTCTTTCTTTCGATGGGCATCTTTGTTTTGGCGAGTATTGCGGCGGCAGATCCGGCATCACGGTCAGAGGATGAACAGTTCGCGCCAAGGATAGACCCAAGTCTAAGGGCGGAACTGATTACTCAAGATACGACATTCCATATTGAGAAGGCTGCTGTGTCCAATTCTGGAGATCGGTGGGCTTTGGTTGTTGCGAAAGGGAGCTCGCCCTACATGGAACGTGAGCCTGAGTGTTATGAGATCGTCGTGTGGGATCCATCGACAAATTCGAAGACCACTCTGCAGACGATCAAGGGTGATGCTGTTAATGCTCCACCATATATATACAACCCAGTCTGGTCTCCTGATGACAAGCAAGTGGCGTTGTCAACGCTGCCTTGCGGTTGGCGGGTTAGGAATGACGAGATTGATCCTAATACAGGCGTAATGTCGGAGGCCGCTAAAAAGAAGCGTACAGAATTCTACAATGCTCGGGGTTCGGACGTGACCGTGTTTACTGTAGAGACGGGGGAGTCTTTCTCCGTCCATTTCCCGGTGGAAATTAGAGAGATGGCATGGGGAGTGCAGAGATATCTTGTTGGATTAGGATATCCGATGAAGGAGTTTCATACTTCCTGTTCGCAGGAGCTGTGGGTCATTGACCTATCCCAGGAGAAGATCGAGCCACGCTACGTGTTTAGCCCTCCTGATGATGAAACCGGCTCCATGGTCTATACCATGTCCCTGCTTCGCGGCCATGATCGTGAGGGATTTGTATATTTTACGATTAACGCGGGACGGGTAAAACTTCGCATGGGAAAATACCAGCAGGTGGGCGCATCGGAGGGAAGAAGATGGACAATCTACAGAGCGCAGGTTAATGGATCTGAGATGACAAGACAACCAGTGGCGAGCTGGGAGGCGGGCGAAGAAGAAGACCTACTGATTTGGCCTCGTACCATCTCATCGGATGGTTCGTGGGTTGCTTGCGAGGCGGAGTCCCCGTTGTTGAAGGGGATTGGACTTGCGCTGTTTTCTGTCCAAGAGCAAAAGGCCACTTTGATCCCAGGCGAAAAGCGGGCGCAACCGATCGGTTGGTCGGCGGACGGATCGCTTTTATACGCGCTGATCCCAGACACGGTGAATCCCCGACCGGACGGTATGATGCCTCGGTTTGCAGCACGGTATTCCTTTGAGTCGCTATTCGAATAAGCCGCTTGGGCCCAACTGAATCCCGCCTGGCTTGCCCAGTGCAGATTTCCACCGAGAGAGGCAGGGGCCATCGTTGTTGCGCAGCCTGTCTTATTCTCCCTGGATTCCGGCTTTCGCCGGAACGACGGCTCAACGCTGGCGGTTGTCCTCTGATGGCAAATCCACAATCCGCAATCCACAATCCTCAACCAGGAACATCCTCACTTCCGCCAGCGCTTTCCCGCGATGGCTGACGGCGTGTTTCTGCTCGATGGGGACCTCGGCGAAGGTCGCGCCGAATGGAGGATAGAAAAACAGCGGATCATAGCCGAATCCGCCGGAACCGCGCGGCTTGCTTGTGATGACACCTTCCACACTCTGCTCGGTCTCAAAAATGACTTTGCCCTCACAGGCGATCACTGCTGCGCAGATAAACCGACCGGTTCGTTTTTCCTGCGGAACTCCCTCCATCTCTCGAAGCAGGCGCAGGCGGTTTTCTTCATCCGTAGCCGAGTTGCCCTCGACGGCGGCGGCATACCGGGCCGAATATACCCCCGGCGCGCCACCCAACGCATCCACCGCCAGTCCCGAATCGTCCGCCAGAGCGATGCCCTGTGTGTATCGGGAGACCTCAATCGCCTTCTTTCGGGCATTCTCAAGAAAGGTCTCCCCATCCTCGACCACATCGGGGGCATCCAGGAAATCCGCCAGGCAACGGACCTCCCAGCCCAGTCCGGCCAGCAGATCGACCAGCTCCTTTTCCTTCTTTCGGTTACGCGTGGCGAGAACCAGTGTTTTCATGGGAGTGCCTTGTCCTTTGTGTGCCAGGAGAAGTGAGTTGACAGTCTCACGATTTGCTGAGATTCCTCACATTCGTTCGGAATGACAGCTTCCTTGTTCGGAATGACAGAGAATTCTCCTTTCCATGTTCGTTCTGTCATTTCGACCGAAGGGAGAAATCTCACCGCAAAGCCTGTCCTGCCGAGATTGCAGAGAAAACGAACAATTTACAAGGATTTCCCCCAAAAAGCCTCCTATTCATTCTTGCCTGGAACGCCATGCTGCTGATATCCTATTAAGCTTAACACAGGAGATATCATCACGGGATGACCGAGCCATTCTTTTGTGAGGAACGCGAATCATGTTGAACAAAGATTTTGAGATTGTGGAAATCCTGGAACGCGATGCACGAACTTCGCCCGATGATATTGCGGCCATGCTCGGTGCCGATGCTGCCGAGGTGCGCAAACGAATTGCCGATTTGGAGGAAGACGGAACCATCCTGGGATACAAAGCCATTGTCAACCAGGAAAAGGTTCATACGGACAGGATTTCCTGCGTGATCGAGGTCTCCGTCAATCCCGAGCGAGACCATGGATTCGACCGGATTGCCGAGCGGATTTACCGTTTTCCCGAAGTCCGAGCGGTTTACCTGATGTCCGGCAGTTACGATCTCCTGGTGATTATCGAAGGGAAAACCATGAAGGAAATCGCCCAGTTTGTCATAGACAAGCTGGCGACCCTGGAGAATGTCCGAGCCACCGCCACCCGGTTTATGCTGAAGAAATACAAGGAGTTGGGAGTTTTGCTGGTGGGGGAAGAACATGTCCATAGAATGGCGGTAACTCCATGAGTACACAACCGATTCCTTATCCTGAAAAGGTCGGAAAGCGGCGGATTGCTCAGAAAGTGCAGGACCTGCCGCCTTCGGGAATCCGGAGATTTTTCGATATTGTCGCCGAAACACCCGGCGTGATCTCCCTGGGCGTTGGCGAACCGGATTTTGTCACGCCGTGGCATATCTGTGAGGCAGGCATCCATGCCCTGGAAACCGGACGGACTGCTTATACTCCCAACCAGGGGATGACCCCTCTGCGAAAAGCGATCGGCAAATTCATCCAACAGCAATTCCAGGTCGAGTATAACCCGCAGAGCGAAGTCCTGGTGACCGTTGGCGGCAGTGAGGCCATTGACCTGGCCTGCCGTGCCGTGCTGGAACCGGGCGATGAGGCAATTGTTCTGCAGCCGTCTTTTGTTTCCTACGCGCCGATGGTAACCATGGCGGGCGGCGTACCGGTCCCGGTTTATTGCTACGCGGCGAACCGGTTTCTTCCCACTCAATCGGCCATCGAATCTGCCATCACTCCCCGCACCAAAATGTTGATGGTCAATTTCCCCAACAATCCGACCGGTGCGGCTCTGGATCGATCGACATTCGACAAAATTGTGAATGTCGTGCTTGAATACGATCTTCTGTTGGTTTCGGATGAGGTCTATGTTCCTCTGAGTTACGATGAGGAACCGTTTTCCTTCTGTACGGTTCCTGAAATCCGGGATCGCCTGATTCTGCTCCATGGATTCTCGAAAGCCTGGGCGATGACCGGTTGGCGGCTGGGGTTTGCCCTTGCCCCGGCGGATATCATCGCGGCTATGAATAAGATCCATCAGTACACCGTCATGTGTACATCCACCATGGCCCAGCTGGCCGCCATTGAGGCGTTGGAACATGGCGAGGAAGCCACCCTTGCCATGAAACGGGAATACGACCGGCGTCGAAGATATGTGACTCATGCGCTCAACGAAATGGGCCTTCCCACCGTGGAACCGAAAGGCGCATTCTATGTCTTCCCGAATATTCGCGGGACAGGCCTTTCCTCGGAGGATTTCGCTCTGGGCCTGCTCAAAGAGGAAAAAGTGGCCGTCGTACCTGGACCGGCTTTCGGAGAGTGCGGCGAGGGGCATATTCGATGCTCCTATGCCAGTTCCATGGAGGCCCTGCGTAAGGCAATGGAAAGGATGAAATCTTTCGTGGGACGCCATGCCTGATTCGAATAGGGGGCCGATCCGGTTTTTTTCCGGCTTTTTTGCGAGACGAGAGGATTCCAATATCACAGGCTTCAGCGGATCTCAAGTCCAGGTTTAAATATCGCCTCAAATCATTGAGACAGGATGTTGACAGAAGTCTGTTAATTCGTTATTCTATCGGAAGTTATGTTCACTCCCGTGAAATTGGTTCGGTTTAAGACACGGGGTGTAATGAAAGGAAACACTGATGTCCGATTATTTCATTATTACCATGGTTCATGCGCGTGAGGTTTTGGATTCCCGTGGAAATCCCACAATCGAGGTGGATGTTCATTTGGACAACGGGATCATGGGGCGGGCGATTGTGCCCTCCGGCGCTTCCACCGGCGAGCATGAAGCCCTGGAATTGCGGGATGGCGACAAGAAACGCTATGCTGGGAAAGGGGTTCTCAAGGCGGTCAAGAATGTCAACGAGACCATTGCATCCGAGGTACTCGGATGGGATATCAGTGACCAGCGCGGTCTGGACCTGATGATGATCGAGTTGGATGGCACTTCAACCAAGAAAAAACTGGGCGCCAATGCCATTTTGGGCGTTTCCCTCGCGGCAGCGCGAGCGGCATCCGAGGCTTTTTGCCAGCCTCTGTATCGTTATGTCGGCGGAACCAACGCTTGCGTTTTGCCGGTTCCTATGATGAACGTTGTCAACGGTGGCGCTCACGCCGATAACAATCTGGATATCCAGGAGTGCATGATTGTGCCCCATGGCGCACCCTGCTTCTCCGAAGCGTTACGTTGGGGAGCCGAAGTATTTCATACACTCAAGAAGGTTTTGTCTTCTCAGGGCAAGAATACCGCAGTCGGCGACGAGGGCGGATTTGCACCGGAAGTCAAAGACAACACCGAGGCTCTGAGCCTGATTTTGAAAGCCATTGAAAGTGCAGGATATAAGCCGGGCGAGCAGGTTGCGATCGCCTTGGATTGCGCCGCCTCCGAGTTCTATAACAAACAGAAGAAAAAGTACATCCTGAAGGCGGAAAAGGACTCAGAGAAAACCGCCGAGGAATTGACCGAGTTCTATGCCGGGCTGTGCAAGAAATATCCCATTGTTTCCATTGAAGATGGGATGGACGAAAATGACTGGAAAGGCTGGCAAATGCTCACCGAGAAGCTTGGCGGAAGCATCCAGTTGGTGGGGGATGACTTGTTTGTTACCAACCCGGTCCGCCTCCAGCAGGGATTCGACAAAGGAGTTGCGAACTCGATTCTCATTAAGTTGAACCAAATCGGTAGCTTAACAGAGACTTTGGATGTGATCGAGATGGCGAAACGGCATTCTTACACCAATGTCATTTCGCATCGTAGCGGCGAGACCGAGGACTCGACCATTGCGGATCTGGCCGTGGCAACCAACGCCGGGCAGATCAAAACCGGGTCCCTGTCGCGTACGGATCGGTTGGCGAAATATAACCAGCTTCTGCGCATCGAGGAGCAGTTGGGCAGCACGGCCCGGTTCATGGGAATCAAGGCCTTTGCGCGTTCAAGTTCCTGATTTTACGGTGCTTAGATGATTCTGAAGAGCAGCATCATACACGACTTGTTCACGCTGACCCTGATGATTTTGCTGGTTACAGCGGTGCTTGTCGGTGGATGGTGTGTTGCCGAGCGGCATCAACGGCTGGCGATCTTTGAGAAGCAGGTGGACCGTGTTCAAACCGAGATTTCAGAACTCACGGGGGAACTGGACCGGTTGAAAGCGGAGGCGAAAGCGCTGGAAACCGACCCCCTGGCTTGGGAGGCTGCTGTTCGGGAACGGTTAGGCTATACTCGAAAAGGAGAAGTGGTCGTCAAGTCGGAGACAGAATGTCCGTCCTGAAGGCGGAATCGATAACCGACCCACGCCCTGACCGGATTCATCTGAACTGCCCGCTTGGGGTGCGGAATGGGAATAATACTGTCTGAGGGCGCTTTTCTGTGTCAACGAAGGCAAAATCCACCTTGACACGGGAAGGGCATCGCTATAGTGTACAGTTACCTTAATTGTCAGAAATTAGGTGCGTTGAGGACGATAGGGAAATCCACCCATTTTGGGACTCTTTGACAAAGAATGACGCGGGGTGGAGCAGTGGTAGCTCGTCGGGCTCATAACCCGGAGGTCATGGGTTCAAATCCCATCCCCGCAATTTATTGTGTGCAGGCAATTGTGCTGTGCCGCCATGTTGAAGGCAGAGGTGGTGTCTACGGAAGAAGAAGGATTCTTTTTCGAGCAACTGGGCAGACAGAGAAATCGCCGTGATCAAAAAAGAAATTATTGAAATTGTCGCGCAACGGACGCGCCAGAAAAAGAATCACACAAAGACCATTGTGGAATGTGTATTCGATTCGTTTATTGAAACACTGGCACGCGACCGGCGCATCGAAGTCCGCAACTTTGGCGTATTTCGGGTGAAACGGACACCAGCACGAGTGGGAAGGAATCCGGTGACGAAAGAATCTGCTGACGTTCCGGCCAGAAATATTATACAATTTAAGGCCGGGAAATATATGAGAGATCGAGTGGGCAAAGGGGCCAAAGCAGTGGAGAAATTGCCAAGAGAAAATGAATGAGATCACCACGACGAATTTGAGCGATCCGAGTGTCGCGGATGATGTTTTCGCCACAGTTGCAGCCCTGTGCGCCTGTCGGGTGCCTGGCGTGGCCGCCGTCGGCGGTTTGGATGTCAATCGAGCCGAGGCATTTCTGCGGAATGGAGATGTGGTTCGCGGGGTGAAAGTTGCTGTCAGCGCTGGGGATGTCGCCGTGGATTTGAATGTCAGCCTGTGGGATGAAATCCCCATCCCGCAAGTCGCCGCGACTCTTCAGAGCGAAGTGAAGCATTGGATCGAAGAGATGATCGGACATTCGGTTTCCGCCGTGAATGTCACGGTGGAGGACATCCGGACTCAAGAGATGCAGGACATTGAGATCGACAGCCCGGTGGCTCTTTCCCAGGCTGTTGGGGTATAGCAAGGTCGAAGACGGATCGTTGTCAAACGAAACCGGTTCGATGCGACTAACACTGGGTAGATTCAACTCAGGAACCTGAGGAGGAATGATAATGAAAAAGGCCGATAGGCTTTTCACCACGGTTGCCCTTGTGAGCGGGTTGTTGATAGTAAGCAGCCTCATGTCTGCCCCGGTGTGGGCACAGAACGCGACGGTTTCTCGTGTGCACTTGCAGACGGTGAATCCGGCGGACAGTTCGCGGGTGGGCGATGTCCTGCTCGTGAGCGATGGGGGAACGATCACGATTTATGGACTGACCGGTTCTGTCCCCGGATGGAGCGCTGTCGTTGTCCGATATTCGACCCTCATCGAAGTCGGCCGTGGAACCGCCGGTGCGCTGGGATCGTTCCCCGCGCCTTCGGAAAACCCCATTCGTGTCTCCTCAGGCGCTCAGGGCCAGACGCTTCGGTTGGAGATCACGGATCCGACAACCCCCACCGTGCCTTTCACCGCAACACTCGCGGTTGATTTCGCCACGGCGAGCGGCGATCCCCACAAGCTGGTCGACATTGTGTCGGATACTCCCGATATCACGTTCGGCAGGGTGTTGCTGACTCAGCGGTCGAATTTCACCGATGAATTCGAAGGCATTCCCGGCGCAGTCCCGCAGAAAGCCAAGATAGAGGTGTTCAGCGTTCCGCGCAGCGCGGTCGGTAGTGATGCCGAATGGCTGAATTATCGTATTTTCAACACGCAAAGTCTGAAGAATGTCAACAACACGTATGTCAGTGACGGCAATATCAATCCGTGGTCTATTCCGGATTTGAGTTCTTCCCGTCCGACGATTGCGGATGCGGCGCCTTCAACACGTACTCTGTATCCATCGAGCAAGCTTTATTTGCGGATTACGACGCAGGCAGGACAGGTTTACACGGCCACCATCCAGGACGATGTCACCGCGGACCTCAATTCCGCCGCCTTGAGTTTCACAACGAATAACAGTCGGAATCCGGACGGTACTTTCCCGCTGCCCGCGGCTGTGGTGGCGCAGGCCAACGGTCCGGCAAACACCGCAGAGGCTTTTTCCAGCCTCCATGCGATTCAGACAGTCGGAGGAAATCCGGTTGTTGTGGGGTCCGGCAATTTCGATTACCAGGGGGCGTTGTCCGCATTTCAGATCCGCCAGGCGGTCAACGACACTGAGGACATGTATGTTCCTTTGGGGCAGGCCACATTCCAGATTCAGGATCGTTTCGGAAATGTGGCGCAGGGTGTCACTTTCGCAAATCCCGATGCAGTCGCAACGGTCTTTGAAGGGCCCACAGTCACGAAAGCTGAAAATGATGCCGCTCTTGCAGCCGCCGGTCTTATCGGGCGAGTCCAGGGAGTGGTCGAGCCGGGTTCGATACTGGTGTTTCATGCAGAGAAGGTGGATGCCACAACAGAAGGCGGACCCTTCTGGCTTGGTACCATCTGGGCGGATGCAGCCGATGGTTCCTTTGTGTTCGATATCCCTCGTTCGCCTTCCGTGGATATCACCCTGATTGACCCGGCAGGAAATGTGAATATATTTCGCACGATGGTCATTGATGACGTGGCTCAGGCTGCGGTTGTCAATCAAACCGGCGTGACGATCGGATTTCCCACAACGACTATTATCGGTACAGCCGAACCGAATTCCGGAATCACGGTGATCGGCCTGGATTCGGTCAGCGCGGATGTTCTCAACGCAGCGCAGACCGGGCAGGTGGTGGCCAGTCTGCCAACCGGAGTCTTGTCCGGTGTCATTGCCCAGACAACCTCCAATGCGGCTGGTGCGTTCACAGTCAGTGTTCAAGGCATTGCCAGCCAGATCGTCTATATTCAGGTGCTTGACCGAGCCGGGAATTTCAGTCAGTACACGCAGGTTGTTCTGAGCAAAGCGGCCGCGGGTGTTTCCCTGGTGAATTTCACTAATCTGAACTTCACACTGAATGGCCCGACGGTTCCGGCCCAGCTGGAGGTCGTCGTGGAAGATTCCCAGAATCCGGGTACGCCCATGCCGGGTGTGGCGGTTGTTGCCTTCGCCGAAAAAACCAACGGGCTGCTGTTCCGGCTTCCCATTACGGATATCGACTTTCCGCCGGTCTCCCAGGCCGACGGGACCCTGGATTATCCTCTCCAGATCCCGGCCTATTTGCCGGATGCCACGGTGTTCAACTCAACAACCTTGATTGATGAGTTCTATCTGGTGGCACGGGATCCGTTCACCGGCGGATTTATCGGCTCTTTGAAGATCTCCACAGGCGATGGGTCCGGATTCGACCGGAGTGGACCTGAGATTGCTACGACTATCCCGTTGATTTTCACGGATGATGATGTCCAGTTGATTGAGAATGGCTCAGAAGCCCCGGATATTATGAATGTACTGAACATCTTTCCGAACTTTGCAGCGGTCGGTCCCAGACTGCCGGTGGATGCGTTGAATTTTGTCTTTGTTCTGGCGAACAAGGATGACAGCGAAGAGATCGACGTTTGGGATATTCACAATATTCAGTTGCTGGATGTGAAACCGATGAATGCTCTGCTGGGTGCTCCATACGGCAACCTGGTTGGAATCGGATTGCCGCCGGGATATTTCATTCCGATTCCGGGAGCGAGCAACCTGAACTTGGGATATAACTTCTGGAGCGCAAGTACTCAGACCTATTCGGGCCACAAGAGGGTGTTCGTTGCGTTGATGGACCAGTTCGGCAACTACAGTCCCGATCCGATTCCGGTTTCGCTGGATGTCGAGGCGGTCGATCCCAATCCGGATCTCATTTCAGTCACAGCGAATGCGGTTACGGGCCAGGACGGGGCTGTGGAGCAAGGCTGCAAAGTGGCGGTTTATGGCGATGCCAGCCTTCTGGAACTTCTGGCTGTGACAACGGCCAACAGTGCCGGTGGATTCTATGTCTCCGTGAATACCGAAAGCCGTGACACCATCGTGGTGATCACCCGCGATGCAGCCGGGAACATGAGCAATCCCGTCAATGTTATGCCGCACAAAACAGCGGTTCCGTATCTGGTCATGGACGGATTCGGCTCGATTCATACGCCGGGTGGTACCATTGGTGGCGGCCTCTTCTACTTATCTGACAGAATGCGTTCGTTAGCCGAGGCACCGGACAGAGCGGGAGTTTATTATCAGCTTTATGCGGATTGCTGGGTGCTGGGGCCGATCGGTTCATCCGGCGCACCTACACCGTCGGAAGACTTCTATTTGGATAACTATCTTGGGCGTGATTTGGAAGTCACCTCGACGGCGAACGACAAGGTATCCGCCTATGTCCTGGCAGGCAATGGATTTGTCGGGACACTTGGAGATGCGCCGTTCTTCGGCGACCTGGTTCGTGACCGGATCATCGCTGGCGGGAACACACGAGTCACGGCGGATACTCCCCGCGTCCACCTGGATGGTTCCATTTTCCTGGAAGACAGCAACGGCAATGGAGAATACGACATCTTTGCGTTCAGCACGGAAGATGTGAACGGGAACGGAATCCTTGACCCGGAAACGGTTGAGTTTGTGTGGATCGATCCCAATGACCCCAGCAAGGGGATGCAAGAGGTGATTATTCCCGCGGAAGATGTCAACGGGAACGGCAAGCTCGATACGGTGTTCGATGCCGAAGGGCTGTTCGATGCAAGCGCCATTGGAATCGGATTCGGCGCAGATCTCGCGCGCGATCTGGAGGTGGTTTACAGCGGAGATCAACCTGTCGGTTATATGATTATGGACGGTTGGGGAGTGATTCATCACTACGGCACAACCATGACTCCGCCGTTGCAGAATCCCCACGTGCTTGTGAATGCCGATCTCTTCCGGGCGTTCGATATTGTTACGGATGCCCAGGGTGAGGTCCGCGATCTGGTGATGTTGAATGGTTTGGGTCAGGTCTATGCCACGGCGGGCGGGTTTTTGGGTGCGCCGCCTCTGGATACGGAGATTCCCGGAACTGCGGGCGATCTTGCTCTGATAACCAATCCGGCGCCTGTCTATTTCGGATTCGATATCGCTCGCGACATTCTGGTCAATCCGCTTGATTCGAACGGAGACGGTGTGGTCGGTGATGGCAGCGATGGATTCTACGTCCTGGACGGTTACGGTGGAATTCATGCAATCGGTGCGGCAACTCCGGTTAAGAATTCTCCGTTCCTGGGATTCGATATTGCTCGGGATTTGGAAATCTCCCGCATTTCCGGTGGCGGAATTATCCTGCCATCTCAGTAAGAAAATGCCGGATGTCGATTGCTTCCTTGTCATCCGGTGATCGGCATTGCTGTTCATGACTGTAGAGCGAGGGGCATACTCCGATAACGAGTCATGCCCCTCTTTTTCATTTCACGCGGGATGTGAAGGTCGCGCGCAATTCGGAATGGTCCGTACCAGGCAATGAATCAGGGACTCCGCTTCTCGGTTCAGTTGGGATTGGCGGCAGCGTTGGCTGTGACGCTGACAGGGGTAATTCTTTCCTGGAGAATTCACCAGGAAGAGTTGAAGACGTTCCGCGAAGAGGTTCTCCTGCTGGCGGAATCGACGGCGAACCAACTCACCCTCTCGCAGGACCCAGTCGATCCCTCAATCCAGCAATCCAATGAACGGGTTTTATGTGAAGTCGCAGACATTCATGCGTACGTACGCGAAATTTCCCTGATCGACAAGTATGGCAAAGTGGATGCTTCAAGTCTTCCGGCGGAGGGCGGCGAGGATCAGGGAACCATCGGTCCCTGGCGGGAAGATCTTTCTTCCCAGGAGATTCTGGCGAGCGAGGAGCCGTTTGTTTTTCCCTCCCGGTGGGAAGCGTTTTATTCGGTTCGAACGCCGGATGGAACCTATTGGGGCAAATTGCGGATTCTCTGGGACAATCGTCGGATTCATGAGATTGTAAACCGGCTCTTGTTTCTGACCGCGTTTATGGCGGCGTCCGTGGGCTTCCTGGGAGTTCTCCTGGGGGTGTTGATGTATCGGACTACTCTATCCGCCCGAGTTGCGGAGATGGCGGATCGTCTTCGTTATATCATCAACAGCGGATTCCGGGGGCGAATCAATACGGCCGCTCTGCCGAACGAGTTGGCCGATTTGGGCGATCAGCTCAACCGTGTCCTTGATGGGCTGGCGCAGCAGCAAAAGCGCGTGGTGATTCTTGAGGACAGCCTAAGACAAACCGAATCCAGTTACCACGAACTTCAAACCCATTCCACCCAGGAGTCTGAGAATTCCGAGCGGGAGCATGAAATGGCCATGTATGCATTTCAGCAGCTGTTCGAGGGGATCTCCGATGGTGCGGTATTGACCGATGGGAAGGGGAATGTCCTGGCACGGAATTCGGTGGCGGAGCGATGGATGCATTTGCTGGGGCAGGAAGGGGGAGTGCTGACGGAGGAGACACTGCTTCGCCTGGTAAAACGAGTGGCGGGACAATCGGCTCCGGACCGCGATGCAAGTGCGTGGGAAGTCCCGGACCCGCTTCGGGGCGGACGTTCCATGGGTCGGGCAACCGCCATTGTTCTCCGCCGCGAAGAGGATGGTCTTGTCTATGTCCTCCTGCTTTTGCGCACGGAGGATGTTCAGGGCAGTCGCGATTGGCTTGCGCCTCTCTCGGAGCGGTTTCTGTTCCACGAGCTATTGCCATGGTTGTCCAAGATCCTGGGGGAACGCAAGAACCTGCCGGAGGTCCCCGTGATTTGGGAGTTGCTCGACAGCCATGTGGATGTGCTGGCACGGCTTTCGGCCCTGAGGCAGGTTGGACGTCTTGAACCTGACGATTTCGGTCTGCTGACGATTGGTCCCTGGCTTGGACGGCATCTGCAGGCGGCAGACCTCTTTTCTCGCATGATCTCCATCCGGTTCCATTCCTCTCGAAACGAGTCGTCGGTTTGGACCGCCGATGCCATTCTCGGGCAGGTGTTGGATCTCCTGATTGAAATTCTGCTGGACTTGGCGGAGGAGGAAGGCTCCACGTCGCCTGTCGATCTTTTTGTCGATAATCCTCCTTCGGGTGGGGTTGTCTTGAGGTTTGAAATGGGTGTGGATCTCTCTGCGAAGGCGCGATCCGTCTTACGGACCATCGGAAACGATCAGACCGACCTGATTATGCCTGCGGAGGGAGGAGAACAAGGTGCATGGCCTCTGCAGAAGCAGGTCAAGATTGTCGGGATCTGCATTCTGAGGATGCTGCTCGGATGTCGGCTTGATCTGCGCCAGGGCGAGATTTCTCCTCTTTGTGTCCGATGGATCTTTCCACCGGGCGGAGATCATGGCGTTTCGGGCCGAGCGCCGAGTTTCAAGGACTCGGAGGTACGGGTCAATCGCCTTATCCGCAACTATTTGACGCGCTCCTGGGGATCGGGCGGGCGCCGGCCCCCTTCTGCAAAATCCCCGGCTGCGAAAATTTGATTGCATTCCGCTGTGGATTGGGGGTCTTGCGCTTGTCCAACCTGATTTTGTTGCATAAGATGGTCAGGCAATTAAACTTATCGCTTGACCTGAACCCTATGAATCGGCTAAAGTATGGGGGAATTAGAACGCGTGAACGCACGGACATGAAAATGTCCCGGGAGTGGCAGATATGACAAGCACAAAAAAGGATATTGTGAAGGAGGTCGCGGCCAGAACCGGTTTCGATCTCGCCAGTGTCAAAGAGATTGTGCAGACGATGTTCGATGCGATGTGTGAAGGCCTGTCGCGTGACGGCAACATCGAGATCCGCAATTTCGGCATATTTAAGGTGAAGAGCACTCCCGAGCGAAAGGCCCGGAATCCGAAAACCAGCGAGATTATCACCGTTCCAGCCAAACGTCATATCAGCTTCAAACCGGGACAGCTGATGAAAGAGCGGATCAACGAAGGTGTTCTCGGGAAAGAGCGGTAGGTTCCGATTTTCCTGTAGTGCCTTCCGCATCGCATGCTGAGAAGCCCTCATCCAATGATTTCCGGCGGTTGGGTGGGAGTTCATTGGCAGACTCCGAGAAATTTTTCGACCACTCCGGTTGCCGTATGAGTTTCTCAGATATCGCGTACGGATCCATACCCGATGAGCAAAAAAAAATCCCAATTTGAAGCAATCCTCAAGAATGTCAAAGAAATTCCCGCCTTGCCTGATATCGCCGTCCGCGTGATGCGGATGACACGGGATGCGGATGTGACCGCCAATCAGCTCACGGATGTGATCTCGCAGGATCCGGGGCTGACCGGGAATATCCTTCGTCTCTGTAATTCGGCGTATTATGGATTGCCCCGAGTGATTTCCTCTCTCAGCCAGGCGATTATGTACTTGGGTTTCCACACTGTGCGGAACCTCGTGCTGACTTGCACAATCAGCGATCTCCTGGGGGGAGACCGGACTATTTATGGGCATAGTTCCGGCGGACTCTGGACGAATTCATTTGCGTGCGCCGTTGCCAGTCAGCAGATTGCCCATCATATCCGTCCAAGCCTTCATGATACTGCGTTCACAGCCGGACTGCTCCGGGATATCGGAAAGGTTGTTATTCATCGCCAGATCAAGGACACCGAATCCACTTTGGTTGAGCTCATGACTCAAGCGAACCTGAGCTTGTTGGCGGCGGAACAGCAGACCCTGGGGTACACCCACCCGGAGATTGGTGCCGCCCTCGCGGATCTCTGGAACTTTCCTCATGAATTGGTGGATGCTATTCAGAATCACCATCATCCATCTGTAATCCCGGGGGATTCCCTGGTGACCGTGATTGTTCATGCGGCAGACGTCATGGTGATCGAGCGGGGGTACGGTGTCGAACTCACGCAGCTTCGGTACCCGCTTGACAGGACGGCGACGGAGCAGAAGCACATCACCCAGGAGATCCTGGATCGGGTTTCCGCCGAATTGGATCAACACATTGCCTCGATTGGGGATCTGTTGATCCCGCGTGGTTCTGCCAAGTCTTAATGATTCAGTATTAATAACGCAATGGACACATAGATTGTCAACGAAATTAAATCGTTGACCGCTGTCACCAGGGGACTGGAAGCCACTGCCGGGTCGACGGCCAGCTTGTGAAATGCGATTGGGACGATGGCTCCCATCAGTGCAGAGGCCGTCACAGCCAGGAATAACGCCAATCCCACAACGACTCCCAACATCTGATTTCCTGACGGCAAGATATAGGCCGCAACACTCCCCAATGCAATCCCGAATGTCACTCCCATGAGCAGACCGACCCGCAATTCGCGCCAGAGATCGAGTGCCAGCGTACTCAGGTCGGTCTCTCCCAGAATGAGTCTTCGAATCGTCATTGTCGATGTCTGAAGACCGACATTGCCTCCCATGCCCATGGTCAGGGGAACATAGAACATAATCGCCAGGAAATTCGTGGCAATCGTAATAGTCTCCAGCTGCCCCATGAGAAGCGCATTGGCGCAGCCTGCAGCGAAAGTAATCACCAGCCAGGGCATCCGCGATCCCATCGATTTGACAACGGAAGGTTGGTGCAGTTCCAACTCGCTTCCGCCCGCGACCAGCATCATGTCTTCCGAGGCTTCTTCCGCGATGACGTCGATGACATCGTCATTGGTGATTGTGCCCAGCAGTCTGCCGTCGATATCCACCACGGGAATGGCGGCGATGTCGTATTTCGCAACCAGTCGGGCTACCTCCTCCTGGGGAGTGAGGGCATCGACCGACGGGCAGCGAGCGGGAATCAACTCTTCGAGGCGGGTCTGCGGCTCCGCCAGCACCAGCTGCTGCCAGGTGCACCAGCCCAGCAGAATCCCGTCCTTGTTCAGGACATAGATGTTGTAATAAATTTTGCGAGGGGGGGATTCCCGCAACAACACGACAGCTTCCGCGGCCGTGGTGCCCTCCGGAAAGGAAATGAACTGGGTGCTCATAATGCCACCCGCCGTATCCGGCGGATAATTGAGCAGCTGCTCCACCTTACGGGTGACCTCATCGGAAAAGGCCTGCAAGATCTCTGCCCGGCGTTCTTCCGGGACCAGTTCGACAAAATCCGCCGCGTCGTCCGGTTCCATCAGACCGACGATTTGGGTGACCAATGGGGAATCGATCTCCGAGAGAAATGCCACCTGAATCTCCTCGGAGCATTGCGACAGAACTCGCCCGGCCTTGGAGGGTTCCAGGCTTTTCCAGAGAATTGTGCGTTCTTCGGGGTCCAGTTGGGGAAACGCGGAGGCCAGATCGGCGCTATGATAGGCGGATAGGTAGGAACCGAGACGGGGACGAGCCACCTCGCGCAGGAGCTTGCGCAGGTGGTGCGTCATTTGTTCCGCTGTACGCACTTGTACCTGGTGACGCATGACGGTCTCGTTTTCGCACGCCGGTCGGCCATGTCCTATCCGGAGCAGATTTCATGCTCCGCTGGCGTGGTCCCGGCTTCGATAATTCTGGTAAAGGGTCTTCCACAGTATTCCCTATCGGTTTTGCGACAGATCCGGCATACAAGACTTTTGCTAGATCACATCGATAAATTCCTTATGCAGCCTCGTAAAGATACGATATCCCACGAAAAATGCAAGGAGAGACATGAGTATTACTACTGTCCAATTGCCAATCCACAGCCAGTCTGACCACGCAGGCCAGGTTTTCAGCAGAAAGATATTGTGATACAACAGAATCAAGTGTGAAAACGGGTTGCACAATACCAGGGGCTTGATTTCCTGCGGGAGGATCTCCAGGACGTAAAACATCGGAGTGGTCCACATTACGATCATTACGGCGATGGTCACCAGAGGTGCCGTATCCCGCAGGTAGACATGCAAAGTCGCCAGAAGAAGTCCCAGCCCGAAGGCGAGAATGCTCTGGAGAAGCAGAACCGCCGGAAACGCCAGCATGGTCACGCTCAGGCTTCCCCGAATCAGCCAGATGCCGATCACCAGAACCACCGTGCCGATGATCTGATTGACCACACTCGACAGCACCAGGTAGGCCGGAAGGATTTTCGCCGGGAACCGGATCTGACGGATCAGATGCGCATTATCCACAATGCAGGTCGTGCAGCGTATGATGGCCTCCTGAAAGGAATACCAGGGCAGGAGGCCGCAGAAGATATACAGCGCGATGTCCAGATGTGTCGTCTTATCGGGAATGAATCTGCCGGTGAAATCGGGTTTGACCACAAAACCGAACACAAAGGTGTACAGTCCCAGTAGAATGATGGGATTGATGACAGACCAGAATAATCCCATGGTGGAACCGACATATCGGGCCTGCAAGTCTCGTTTCAGAAATTCCCATAGCAGGGTTCGATGCTGAAGCCAGTGGGAGAGACGCGCCCGCAAGGACGGTCTTTTCTTCTCCAATTCCTGTTCGGAAGGTTGTACTCGTTCCATCGTTTTACCCCCGCCATTCTTGCAATTGCGTGCGAATTAGAAAAGATGAGTCCCATCGGTTCTGCCAATCGTATCTATACGTTTTCTGTCGATGCGGTTAGCATGGAAAGGTGGAGGTTTCCATTGTGAGTTCGCCCGATTCTTCCTGTTCCATGGCAGAGAGGAATATCCACCTTCTGGCCAGTCGATTCGACCGTCTGGCGGCTCGCCTGGAATCGCATCTTCGTGCGAGACGGAAGAGCGGTGAGACGGATTCGGCGATTTCGATCTCAACGTTGGAGAGCGGCGAAGCGGTGGTTTCCTGCCGGGATTTCTTTGGAGATCATTGGCTGCATCCGCCGCCCCATCCCAGAGAGACCGCCTTGCGGATGTGGAAAGGTGCGGGGATTCCCGAACAGGGACTGGTTGTTTTATGGAATATCGGGTTGGGGTATTCCCTGCAAGCCCTTCAACCGTTCCTTCTGCGCAAGGAACTCCCGACCCGCGTGATTCTCTGTGAGGAGAATATCGAGCTGATCTGGGAATGCCTGAATCGAATAGACTGGGGGCCGTTTTTGACCGACCTTCGTGTCTGTCTGTTCTTCGGGCCGAATAGCGCGGAGGATCTGATCGGATTGCTGGCGCAGCACCCTTCACTGCTTCTCCATGAATGCATCCTGGTTCCAGGCAGGGAACTTATTCCTTCCGAACAGCAAACACTCAGAGAAACGACAAACCGGATTCGCGCCTTGAAGGCGTCCGCGATTGCACCGAAGCCTGGCCTTCCCAATTCGAGACATTGGGTGATCGCCTCCAATTCTCTGGCTGAAATATCGGGGGCATTTACACGGGAGGCGCAGACTCTGGGCTGCACCGTTGCGGTCGTGGATCGCCCCGAAGGGCTAAAGAACTTTTTTCCCAACGAGAATGCCTGGGTGGAAACCTGCGGGGGTATCACTCCCCGATATCATATCGCGGCGTATAGCAGTAAATTCTCCGATTCCGAACTGCGTTCCATGGGAGAGGCCGGGACACATCGCGTGCTCTGGTTCCTGGATCGACCGTCCTTTGTTACCCGGATTCCTGTCGATCCTGATTGTTATGACCTGGCATTGGGAGTGGAACTGCGGCACGAGGAAGAACTGAGAGAAATGGGATTCCGCAGGGTCAATCATCTGCATTTTGCGACGGGATTTTCACACTGGAATCCGAATGACTCCCGGCCGCCCGGCGATCTGGGATTTCCCGATGTTGCTTATGTGGGAGCGACCGGATTCCGCTTATGTCAGCCTTTCCTGGAACAACATCCGAAAGAGGCGTCTGCCCTGGTGCAGGAGGTTCACACCGTGGTGAAGCAGTGGTCCGAAGGCGGAATGGACATGCTGCAATTGGCCTTAACAGAAATCGGTTTGAAATATGTCTCCGTCTGGGGGGCAATTGCCCCCTGGCTGCCTTTTCAAATTGCGACGATGGAGATGAGACGTGTGTTCCTGTCTGCTGCGTTGCCGTACGGATTGACGATCCATGGTGACAGCTTGTGGCGGAATCCCGATCTTGTCGGGCCGGTATACTCGGCTTACGCAGGTCGGTCGTTGGATTACACAACGGAAACGCCGCATCTCTATCACCGTGCGAAGATCAATCTCTGCCTGATCAATCCCGCGCTGGATGAATCGGTTCCACTCCGCGTTTTCGACACCTTGGCGTGTGGCGGATTCCTGCTGACGGAGTATCGCCCTGTTTTTGAGGAACTTTTTGAGCCGGGTGTTCATCTGGATGTCTTCCGAGATCCGAAAGAATTGTCGGAGAAGATCGAATACTACTTGGCGCGCGAGGACGAAAGGAAAGCAATCGCGCAGGCCGGACGGCAGAAGGTCCTCGCGGAACATACCTTTGCTCCACGAATCCGGCAGATCATGGAATGGCTGGAGGAAAAACAATGACCGGAAAAGAACGCATGAAAATCGCCATGGAACGCCGAAAGCCAGACCGGGTTCCGCTAATGTGCCAGTTGGCCGTGGGGCACTATTTTCTCCATACCGACCATGATCCCGTCGAGATCTGGCATGATGGAGACATCTTTGTCAAGGCGCTGGTTGAACTGGCAGATCGGTATCATTTTGACGGGATTCTGGTCAATCTGCCGGGACGGCCCCTGGACTGGCGTGATTGGATTGACCGAAGAGAAGAGAGGGCAGACAGCTGGCGTGTCTTCTGGAAGGCGGGCGGATACACGGATATTCCAAAGGATGACAACGCGCATTATTTCCCGCCGGAGAACGAACCGGCAATTCCCCCTGTGGCTGAGGTCGATCCCGCACTGTGCTGGTATGCCGAGCCGCACGACATCACCGGCATGAAGTACCCGTACCGTTGGGGGTTCGATACGGAGATACGTCCGCCGGGCGATTTTTTCCCGTTCTACCAATATGATACGATCGAGGCGGCACTGAGTCTGGTCGGGGACCGTCTTTCCGTCCATTCCGAGATTTTCTCGCCCTTTTCGCAGTTCATGGAGATGTTCGAAATGGAGGATGCGCTGACCTCGCTGATGGACCGGCCGGAGAAATGCGAAGCGATCCTGTCCCGGTTCACCGAGGGAGCCATCGAGTTAGGACGGGGGCAGGCAAGCCGGGGAGTGGACGCCGTGCTGATTTCATCCGCGTATGCGGGGGGTGGTTTCATTTCACGAAAGATGTATGAATGGTTCGTTTTGCCTTATGAACACCGGGTTATCAAAGGCATCAAATCGGAACGGAACGTCCCTGTTTATACGCACACCTGCGGCGCAATCGGCGACCGGCTGGACCTGATGGAAGAGACCGGCACGGATGGGATCGACACATTGGACCCGCTGCCGCTGGGGACGGTCGATCTGGCCAGGGCGGTGGAACTGATCGGCGGACGGATGTTCATCAAAGGCAATCTGGATGCGGTGAATACGCTGCTTCTGGGAACGGTTGAGGAGGTCCGAAAGGCGGCTGAGGAGCGAATACGCATTGCGGGAGGTGAGGGCGGGTATATTCTCAGCTCGGCCTGCTCGGTCGCTCCATGTGTGCCGCCGGAGAATCTGATGGTGTTGTATGAGGTGGTGGAACGATGCGGGGTTTATGCGTGAGGAGGGGGGGATTCGCTGTTGGCCACGCCACGCTACTCAGACAATTTGGAGTTTCTCAGGATTTCCAGAGATTCCACATCGGCCAGGTCTTTGGTTCTTCCCGATGCCCGTTTGTTCACGATCAGGTCGTCAATCGACAGGATCGGAACAAGAATCCCATCCATTTCGACCTCCGTGGAACGGGCGAATGCATCCTCAAACCGCAGTCCCGATACGCTGGTGATGAGATCGATTCGTCTGGGGGCCACGCCAATCTGGAAGATCGTATCGTTCTTTTGGAGATCCTCCCTGGTCAGATTGTGCAAAGGTGCACCGAATTGCGCCAGTGCCCGCAGCACGGCATCCGCGTTATCCGGCGAAGGGTTGATCCAGATGTCGATGTCCATGGTCGCACGGGGGTATCCGTATGCGGCCATGGCATACGCGCCCACAAGAAGGTATTCAACCTTCTCGGTGTTTAAGGCATGTAATATGTCTCTGTAATCGTTGTTCAACATCGAGATCGGGACTGAGGGATACGACTTCCCGCGTCAGAGGCCACACGAGCGCGATCCGTTCGGCCATTGTGCCGGGCACGAAATCGTCATCCGCACGGTCGGACAGTCTTCGTTTCTTGGTTTGTGAGCGGTCCATGGGGAGATTATACAGGTCTTTCATGGGATTGTCGTCTGACATCGATCCGCTTGTCCTTCAAGAGGGATTTCTTGGCTGTTGATTCAAGAAGTTCTTTTTCGGCCCCAAAGCCTTGAATCCGGGCGAAAGACTTGGATTCATATTCCTGAAGCAATTCCAGCTCATCTTTTTCGAGTTTCATTTTCTTTCACTCCCAACGGAGCGACTGCCTCCGGCGGTTCTGACCGGCATTGACAGCGCATCTGCATTCAACAGAGCTTCCTTGACCGCCTGCGGGAACTCAACGAATACGAAGTAGTCCGATGGATACAAATAATCTTCACCCTCATTGTCGATGACGCGGACAAACGCGGATTCTCTCGCATCCTCATCGGATAGGACCTCGTAGACCATGCGCGGTGTCAACAGGTCCGGGTCATCCGTATGGATGCACAAAGCAAATTGCGATGCTGCTTTCCGGCAAGTGGTTGTCATGGTTTCAGTCCAGGAAGCGCTTGATTCTACAAGTCCCGGCACCGCATATCCCCCCACTGCCAGATATCTAACTTCGTTTGAGTTCAGCATACTCAAGAACTCTTTGAAGTCGGGATGTAGCTCGATCATGTCCGTATGCCATCCGGCGATAAATCTCTACTGCCTGCAATCGCTCCTGTGGCGTCCGACTCAACCAGTACTCAAGATCGTTATCCGAGTCCTTCAACGATACAACAGAGAGCGCGGTTCGATCTAATTTTGGAAGAGGTTCTTTGGTCATGGATTTTTCAAAATCTCAGGTAATTCTCCCTCGTCCCACGTCAGCCCCGGACCATCCAACAAGAGTGCTATATGGTTCAGGATGTCTCGTCCAAGAATACCCCATTCTTGATCGATGACCAGAAATCTCCCCCTGAATGCTCGTTTCAGGAAGATCAGGTCGAGGTGAACAGCGTGCGCAAACGCTGTATGACCGTCGAAACCGCTCAACTCATAGGTCTTATGGGATCTGATATCTGCGCCGATCCGGCTGACAAAGGTCTCTGGAATCAAAGTGACATCAGCGCCCGAATCAAGCAACATGGGCACATCCGACACCACGGTGTGGTCTCCTGGATTTCGAAGACTCACAGCTGCCACCGGAGCGGGTGGAGAGAATAGTTGTTCATCATAATGAGGCATTGTCCGTTTCCCCCAATAACTCCTTTCGAAAATCCACAATTTGCTCGGGATGGGCCAGGTGAGGGCTGCCGATATAGGCGCTCGACGGTACTGTGATATCAGGGATGACCACATAGACTTTGGCCTTTTCAGGCAACCGAACATTCGCCGGAAGCCGAATCTGCCCTTCTTCCACAACACCTTCGTACGTTGTTACGTTCATGGTTGGTCACCACCTTCTTGCTTTTTCCCCTCTCCGTACCTGGAGGGATTCTCCGGCTAAAACTCAATCCTTAACCCGGCATTCGGATAGGCTTCATCATCAATATTGTCTACCCCGCCGATCAGGTACACATCGCCCCAGATACGGAGTGCGCCGTAGACATCCAGCCGTTCCTCATCGTGCTCGGTCAGTCCGACGCCGCGGACGCCAAGGAGAAGCCGTTCGAACAGGAGAACATCGAGACTCACACCCGCTTCCGATTCGATGACCCCGGCCCGCGCCGTCCAGGGGCCGTACATATATCCCAGCATGGCGTTCACTTCATTGTTATCCCCGATCTGGTCCGCTCCCAGCTGCGCAAAGACATGGTCCGTGAGGTCCACGCGCAATAAAAGGTCGCTGCGGAGATTATTGTTGTCCTGATCATACCGGTCATCTTCCGTGTACGCGCGCAAATCATACGAAAATGTCAGCCGGTTCGGCACATCTTTGACAACCGAGAGGATATCCCCTGCGTCGTTTACCAACAATCCTGTCCTCTCGACCAGTGTGCTGGCGTGTTCCACCATCCCGCTGACCTTGTGAATGGCGGCCTCGGTTTCCACGCCGAGCGATTCATCGCTCATGAGGCGGCCCATGACGCCTTTTCCCCCTCGGACATCCTGAATCATGACTGTGAGGGTATCGACCGATTCCTTTGCTTTCCTGGAGGCCTGGTTAAGATTCTCCAGGGTTTCTTTGACATTCGGCTCGTTCTGGTCAACAGCCCGGTCCACTTTCGCCACGATGGTCGAAATGGACTCGGAAATGTTGCTGAATTGTCCGGACATTTTTTTCATGTCGACAAGGAAGTCATCGCGAAGTCCGGCGGTGATCTGTTCGGCGTTCCGGACGGTTCGTCGCAGGGCCGGACCGCTTTCAACCAGGACCTTGCTGGCTTCATCGATCACGGCGTTGGCGTGTACCAGTGATTCTTTCAGGTTTGCGGAAGCTTCCAGGATATTGGAGAGAGTCTGCGAGAGGGTCTGTTTCTCACCCCCGATCAGTTCATCCAGATCGTTGGTCAGTTGTTCCAGATTCCCCATGATCTGCTGGAAACTTTTCCGTGCTTCCTCCTGACCGATGATTTTGTTCACGTTATCCAGGGTCTCTTTGACCCCATCTGCCAGAACGGTGACCTGGCCGACGACATCCTCCATGCTGAATGGAGAGGTTCCAAGAACAAAGTCTTGTTCATTCCCCGGATCCAGCCTTCTGCCGGTTCCGTAGGATATTTCGACGTACATTTCCCCCATCAGACCAGCCGTGTAAATGTGCGCTTCGCTGTCGACGGAGATCTCCGCTTTTTCATTGACGGAAACCGAGACTCGGATCATCTTCTCCGGCGTTGTATCCACGATCAGGGGGGCCGGGGCAATCTCCGAGACATATCCGACCGTATACCCCGCCTGTTTCACCGGCGCGCCGGATTCCAGGGTTCCGATATTGCGGAAATAGATGTCGTATTGTTCTTGTCCGCCGAAAATAATCCCTTTCGTGATATTCAGCGTGAAGACGAGAAACACCACGAACACGACTGCGACGAAGATGCCTAGTTTGACGTGATTACTCATTGCTTCACCGATTTCCGACTCTCGACCGGTTGAACGGAGAGATTGTCCTCTTCCTGCCCGACCGGCAGACCTGTCAGCGGCCCCTCTGCCTTTCCGTCAATGAATTGGCGGATATATGGATTTTCGGTCTTGCGGACCTCATCCGGGGTACCAGTATAGATGATTTTTCCCTCAAACAGCATGGAAAACTTGTTCCCCACCTTAAACGCACTGGCCAGGTCGTGAGTGACCACCACCGAGGTGACCTTCAGTTCCTGGGAGAGATGCACAATCAGGTCATTGATGGCATCCGCAGTCACCGGGTCCAGGCCGGTGGTGGGTTCGTCGTACAGAATAATCTTCGGTCGGCGGGTGATGGCCCGCGCCAGGCCGACCCGTTTCCGCATCCCGCCGGAGAGTTCCGACGGCATTTTGTCGAGGACATTTCCAAGCCGAACCATCTTGAGGTTGTCCAACACCCGGTTCTCGATTTCCAGCTCGGAAAGGTGGTCGTGCTCATAGAGAGAGAATCCCACGTTTTCCTTCACGGTCAGCGAGTCGAACAACGCCGCTCCCTGAAACAACAGTCCGATTTTCGCGCGAACCGGATACAATTCCTTTTCGGTCAGGCGGGAGATCTCCTGCCCGTCGATCCACACTTCCCCTTCATCTGGCTGGAACAGCCCGCAGAGGTGTTTCAACAGTACGCTTTTTCCCTCGCCGCTGCGCCCGATCACAACGTGGGTCTCCCCGGCGGGAATGGAGAGATCCACTCCGTTCAGAACCCACTTCCCCGCGAGACGTTTCTTGACGCCTCGGATGCGAATCATCGGGCTATGGGATTCTTGTTCCATTTTCGACCGTATCCCGTGTTCCCTGAATAGGTTGTTCCGTTAAGGATACCACGTCGGAAGGAGGCTCAACAGATGCGGGGATATGGAAAATCAGTGGATTTGCCAGTCTTCGATGGATACCGGCAATTGACTTCGCAGGTATTCGTGCTGAAGACGCAAGAAGGTTCGCATGGCTTCGTAAGACTGCATCATCTGTTGGCGATAGTTGGTCTTTCGAACTCTCAGATGTTGTTCCATAAGGTCGAGGTCACTCAGAAGGAGATTCTCTGCCCCGGCAATCATTTCCCCGATTCGTTCCTCGGAAAGAAGACCGTCCAGTTCTCTCCCAAGCCAGGCGCGGTAAGCGGCGTCGAGTTCGCTGTCACTGTGAAAAGGTTTTGAAATCATCCCCGGAGGTCTTCTCGTTGATGGACATATCCCTGTGAGAGGGTAATCAAGAGGGATTTCCTGAAACAATGGATTGAGCTCCGCTACAGGTACAAAGCCAAATGTCTGATCCAAATCCCAGGGAACGCACTCCCAGCGGTCGATGGGAGCCGGATTGTGATAGAGAAACATGTTGTTGTGAAATCCGTCCCAATTCGCCAGAAAGACCGAGACAACCGAATAGGCCATGACCTCCTGCACATTCAGATAGGCCCGAAGCGCCCTGCCGCGCGCGGCCTCACTGCTTGCGTTGATGGTTCGCAGCATCTGAAATAAATCTCCACAGTCCTCATCCGTGTTGGTCTGCTTCTTGTACCTGAAATCAGGAATACCGGATTCATTGAAATGGTCTTGTTCATTGTATGCGATCTTATAGATGTTTCCCTCGTCATCACGCCCGTTGATTGCCAGAAATCGTTCATTGGGCTGTTGGATGGCGATTCGCTGGGAATGCTGACCGTTCTCGATAACCCGGTACCAGTCGCAACGCGGGGCCAGAACACCGAAATCCCGAAACAGGCGGTAGGAGATATGCTCCACATGCAATGATTGGGGACCGAAGGATGGGCTGATCAGTGGATTTCCGGGAGACAGGTTAATTGTCCGGTCCCCTCGGAATTCCTCCCCCTTCAGGAATCGGATTTTCTGCCCGGTAAAGGCGTCTTCGACTCGCGCCCCGTCGAAAACCAGGACTTGCTCGGAGGTCACCGGTTTGACGACAATGCCGCTGATGGGGAGTGTTGTCGCTGAGACCCCCACCCGATTTGTCGGGAAGATCCAAAGCAGAGGAAGTTCAGCGTGGATCTCATTGTCATAAACGAAATAGGATTCAAACGGGCGAGGTTCGCCGAGGGGCGGGAGTTGAACGTCTGTGCCGTCGGTCAGAGCAACTTGCAAATAAAAACGGACCAATGTCTGCGAGGGGCAGGGGGGGATGACGCATTGAAAAACGGCCTGTTCCGGATTCTGTTCCGTCAGCGCCATCGGGAAGGCTGTTGTGGGAACTGTTCCGGAGGAACTGTGCAGTTCGGCACACAGGGTTGCTTCTCGAATCCGTTCGGGAGCGTCCAATGTCACCTGGACATTCACGGAGTCGTTGGAGGTCGGGCAGGGCGGAGACCATTGAAAGGAACGGATGACCGGAAACGGGGGGATGCCGACAACGGAGTTCCGGTATCCGGGAGTTCCTCCGTCTTGCAGGGAAGCCCGCCAGGAATGGAAGTCCTCCGATGGCAGATCCGCTGAGATACGTTCCAGCGATGGGCCGTATCCATCCGCGCCGCGCGGCCAGGGGAGACCGTCGGCGTATTCGAATGAATCCACCAGGCGATTGTCTGGTCCACGGAGTGTCAGGCGTTCGCCATCGTTCGCCAACTTACCGTCATAGGGGCCGAACAAAGGCACTTGCACAGTTTGCCAATTCTTCAATGTGGGATCTTTTACAAGAAGCAAGAAGGAAGCCGGTTGGATGACCGCCCCGGAAGGAAACGGGAACTGAATCCCTTCCGTGCAAGCGAATCCATGCAAATCGACCGGCGAGGAGGTGGGATTATACAGTTCAATGAACTCGTAGCGGGAGTCCGTTTCAGGGTTGTACAGGACTTCATTGATGACAACGTCCTCTGCGTGTGCAGAGAAAACGCCAATCCAGAAGGCCATCAGTAACGGGAATTCCCTCTTGAAATTCATGAATGTCTCCTCTCACATGAATTTCCATTACCATTCGTGAATATATCTCGGGAATCTCCGACCGTCCACAAAAAGTGCAGTTGGATTCCGTTGCGAGATATTAGAATGTGGATACGCCGAAGGAGTTCAGATAGAAGTCACCCATGCTGCGAACGCCGTTGGAAGGATCGTAGAAGGGATTGATCGGCAGATGACAGGGGGGAGGATACTCATCAAGCGGCAGAATCGCGTTTGTCATTTCATTCAGCAAGCTCGATCCTTCCGGAAGTGTCAGGATGGGCAGAGCAGGCAGGGGTTGTATATAGCCTGGATTTCCGGCGACCAACTGCCAGAGATCGGGGGTGCAGCGAAATCCCACCCCCTCCTCGTCCGGTTTGAATCGCGCACCCCGGTCGTATAAGAGTCCCCGGTACAGCACAAGCACACTCCCGCCGCCATCCGGGGGTCCTCCGTAGAAAATGGGAGTGGGGATCATTCGTTGGAATACGCCATCCGGATCGAAATACGATACCGGGCTTGTCAGCTCCGGCAAGGCGTTGGTGTCGATCACGCGGGTCATGTAGGGTGTGGAGGCTCCGGGTGCATAGGTCCCGTAGTCCATCTTATATAATTCGAGGGCGGTTCGGAGGTTTTTCAGATCGACATAAAGACAGCTTTGCTGCGCCTTGAACTTGGCGTCCACGAAATGCGGAACTGCAACCGCCGTTAAAATCGCCATGATTGTCACGACGATCAGCAGTTCGTTTAATGTGAATCCACGACGTTTCATAAGTCTCGTTGTTACAAAGTCGCTCAAGTCTCCTTTTCACACTACCCCACTATATCATACCTCATCTTGAACAAGACCGCAATGACTTTCTGCATATCAATTTTACAAGGAATGCGTTCCGGCCCGTTCGGGTTGCTGTTTCAGGCAAATGGCGGACTCCGCCAGTAGGATTTCATGATTCCGATCAGGGGATATTGGGTATAAGTCTAATAATATCAAATAATTATGATGACATTGAGCGCCGGAAAAATCAGGAATCTTGTCGTCGAAAAAAGGGAAAAAAGACATTGTAGAACTATGCGCGAAAAAAAATCAGATAACTATTGACATGAGCCTACTGCAGATATATAATAACAAGCTGATTGGTTATCGACGGCATTTTTGTGTTTCTTGTCATTCTTCTTATCGCATCACAGGCCCATGTCGTAACATACGGAGTTCAATAATCGTTAAGACCTTATAGTTGCTCGTCGATTCAAGCATGGGCGGCGGCTCCAGCATCGGGCACCCTAACAGGACAGAGAACCTTTCTGCGAAGTCACAGCAAAGGATGAGGATTATGCAATCGTCTTTTATCTCGGAAGACATCGAATTCGATCAGGCGATTTCCGAGGCTGAGGAGGCCTTGGAGGATGACGATCGGCCTGATGCGGCGGCCCTGTATGCATCCATGGTCCGAAACAATGAGACCCCGCCTTCCGAGCGTATGGGCAGCAACGACTCCACGCGGGTTTACCTGCGGGAGATGGGCGCGGTCCCTTTGCTGACCCGTGAGGAAGAGGTCTCGCTGGCAGTCCGTATCGACACAGGTCGGCAGAAGATCTGCCAGGCGCTGGCCATGTCTCCCTTTGCGGTGGAGCAGATCGGTCGGCTGGTGAGGGCGGTTCATGCCGGGGAAATGAATCCGGATGATGTTTTTCAGACAACCGGTGCACCGGATGAAGGAACCGAGGAAGGGATTGTGCGTCGGATCAAGGCCCTTAAGAAGGGATTCGTGAAACTGCGCAAGCTCACGGCGAATTATCGCCGGATTGTTAATCGCAAAGGTCTGAAACCCGAGACCCTGGAAGCGCGGGAGAAGATTCTCCGGGAAACCTGCATCGGGCTGGAACTGGACTTTGAACGCATTGAGGAAATGGCCCACCGGATCTATTCGGGTTTCCAACTGGCGCACGGGATGACCCACCCGGACCATCATGGACGTCCCCGGGATGAATTGGCTTTCTCGACCCGGTCCGTTCCGGAAAAACGCTCTCCGACGGAGGGTGATATCGAAGGAATCCGTGGCGAAATCGAGCGGGATCCCCAGACCACGAAACGCATCGCCGACTTGATCCGCGAAGGTCAGACTATTGTTCATGCGGCCAAGATCGAGATGGTGGAGGCGAACCTTCGCCTCGTCGTTTCCATCGCCAAGAACTACCTGAATCGCGGCCTCCAGCTTCTGGACCTGATTCAGGAAGGGAACCTCGGGTTGATGCGCGCCGTCGAGAAATTCGATTTTCGACGCGGCTACAAGTTCAGCACGTACGCCACCTGGTGGATTCGCCAGGCGATCACGCGCGCCATTGCCGATCAGGCCCGCACCATCCGTGTGCCCGTCAACACCATTGAGACGGTCAATCGCATGAACCGAATCACCCAGCGGCTGGTCCAGGAATTCGGTCGGGAACCGACCATCGAGGAGATCTCCGAACAAATGGAGATGCCTGCAGAGAAAGTGGCGATTCTCTCCAAGGTGTCTCAGCGCACAATCTCGCTGGACAGCCCGATTACCGAGGATGGAGACACGACATTCGGCGATCTGATTCAGGATCGTTCCACCGAGTCTCCGGAGCGAGTGGCCACCGGCAATATCCTGACAGGCGAGATCGAGGATATCCTTCGTACGTTGACCGAGCGCGAGGAAGTGGTCCTTCGTCTGCGTTATGGCCTGGGAGACGGACAACGCCACAAGCTCGAAGAGGTCGGTGAGCGATTCGGTATCACCCGTGAACGTGTGCGCCAGATCGAAACCAAGGCGATTCGGAAACTGCGTCACCCGTTGCGCGCCCGAAGGCTGAAAGGTTTTCTGGACCGCCTTCTGGACGAGATGAACTGAGCGCGTTTTCGATGTAAGCCCAATAAAATCAACCCCCTCTGTGTCTCCCCCAATCTTGGGGGAGAGGATTCGTCCTTTCCCTCCCCAAGATTGGGGAGGATGTAGGGTGGGGTTGATCAGTTCAGCAGATTCAACCCCCTCTGCCTCTCTCCGAATCCTGGGGAGAGGGCTTGGCGTTACCCTCCCCAAGACTGGGGAGGGTAGGGCGGGGTTGACGAGAACCGACCGTCATAATGACTCGTGTTCTGTTTATCGCGCACAATGGATACGGCTATCCGCACAGCCGTGTGCGCTGCTATCACTTCGCGCGGATGCTCTCCCAATATCCCGATTTCGAGACCGCCGTGCTTTCATTCCGGCAGGATCTGGCTCCTCATCTATCCGAAGA
>JAKPYU010000245.1 GCA_029568995.1 Candidatus Omnitrophota bacterium
AAGCCGATTGCGTTGCGCCAACGGTCCAGCACCCGCATGTTTCCGAGCGTGTCCTCCCAGGTCATCGCCGGCGGCGGGGCCTGGCGATTAGCGATGTTCTCGGCGACCAGATCGGCCTCGATTGTGTAAAGCCGTCTGCCGTCGGTGACCAGGATCTCCTGCCCTTTCTGCTCGCCCCTTTTCCGCAGGTGGATGCAGGCCGGTTGCCCCTCCGGGCCGGGGACCCACGGTTCCCGCAGAAAGATGTGCCCTTCCGTGCCGTAAATCCGAACGGTGTTGTCCTGCTCCACGCCGACGCCGCACGAGAACTGGGCGACAACATCTCCCGGGAATTTCGCAATCCCGACCGTGAAGTCATCCACGCCGCCGTCCTCTCTAAGGCGACCGAGTGCGTGAAGTTCAATCGGTTCGGCGAAATCCCGGCCCATCGCCGCACCCGCAACCAATCGACACATCGAAACACAATAGCAGCCGACATCCAAAATCCCACCGCCTCCCAGACGCGCTTCCAGAATCCGGCTGTCTACAGGCAACTCGGCATAGAAACTGAATGTCGCCTGAATAATGCGAACCTGGCCGATGGCTCCCTCTCGAATCAACTCCACGAGCCGCTTCGTTTGCGGATGGCAACGATACATGAAGGCTTCCATGAGGAACACATCGTTCCGGCGGGCGGCTTCGATTACCTGTTCCGCTTCCCGCGCATTCACCGTGAACGGTTTCTCCAACAGGATATGTTTTTTCGCCTCCGCGGCCTGGATGGCCCATTCGGCATGGGGCGGATTGATCGGGCAGATATAGACCGCCTCGACTTCCGGGTTCTCCAGTACACCGGCATACGTGGGATATCGGTACTGGACTCCGAATTCCTCGCCGAACTGTTCCGCCGCTTCCTGTGTGCGGCTGCCGATGGCGATCAATTCGCCGGTGCGGGATTCGCGGAGATCTCTCGCAAAGGTCCGCGCGATTCGTCCCGTGGAGAGAATGCCCCATTTCAGTTTTTTGCTCATCCAAGAAATCCTTTCGTTTCAGGAACTTTGGACGTTGTGGACATGGTGGACATGTTCAACCCCCACCTAACCTCCCCCGATCTTCGGGGGAGGGATTCCTGAGTCCATTTCATCATTTCCAGGCTAAACATATCCTCCCATCAACTACTTAAAATCCGGCCAGTCCGCACAATATGCTCGTCTATTTCGGCTTCGCTGAGAAATCCCATCGTTGCGGCGTCCACAAGGTTATTTTTGAGCACATAATTCAAAGAAGCTTCGCGCTGGTCCGGCTCCACAAGCGTTCCGCAGCCATACAGTTTCATGCCCAGAATGGCTTTGCCTGCGGCACGCAGCTCCTTCAGTACGGCGGTGACCTCTTCCACCGGGCCACCCATCCGGTATTCTTGCCCGCCCTTATGGTTGATCTGTGCCAAAACCACCTCCACCCACGGCGATTTTGCGGCGGCTTTCAGCCCCTCGGTGGAATGGCAGGAACATCCCAGCGCGCGGATGTTCCCTTTCTCCTTTTCGGCGGACAGGAAATCCATCCATTGCTTTTTCTCCTCCGGCCAATTCGGCGAGTTCTGGCCGTGAAGCAGAACAATATCAAGATAGTCCGTTCCGATTTCGAGACGAATCCGATCGAAATCCTTTTGCGGGTCGTTTTCCGGTTTCCATTTCAAGGGTTCGGGCCACAGTTTCGAGAGAAGCACCAGTTTCTCGCGTGGATAGCTTCTCAGCACTTTCGCTGCGTACTGATGGGAGCCATATATGTCGGCCATATCCCAGAAGTTGATTCCCCGGTCGTAGCCGTGCCGCATGAGCCCATCGAACTTCTGCTGCCCGAGCTTGGTTTGGTCGGAGTATTGTTCCCAGCCGCGTGTGCCTGTACCCATGGCAAATCGGGATAATTGTATCCCCGTGTTGCCCAGGGGGATCTGATCGACCGTTGCGCCGGACTCCGCTGCCTCCGAATATCGCTCGGTGGATGAGAAACCCGTCAATAAGCCGGCACCGGCCAGCCCGCATTTCAGAAATGACCGTCGATGCATTGGGTTCACGATGGATCTCCTTTTATTTTTTCTCTTTGAATTGCGCCGTTTTCAGACCGTATTCTTTGATCTTCCGGTATAGCGTCGCCTGGCTGATTCCCAGGTTCTTGCAGACCTCGCCGGTATTGCCCAGGCAGATCCGTAAAGCTCGTTCAATTTCATTTTTTTCGGTTTCGGCCAGCGGGATGATTTGAGTTTCCCCGCCATCCGACGGGACTGTCGAACTATCCTGGAACGGTTCCGGGCGGATATCCGGTCCGGCGAGCGTTGAGACGGTGAAATCCGCCGGGATGGTGATTTCTCTGCGCATGGCCGGAGGAAGCATCTCTGCGGCAAGCGTGGTGCCGGAATGGAGTGCCACCGCCTGGACAACGGCATTTTGCAGTTCCCGGACATTTCCCGGCCAATCGTGGCACGAAAGCAGGTACGCCGCTTCCTTGGAGATCTCCCGGAACGGTTTATCGTTCTCTCGACTGACTGTCTCCAGGAAATGCTGGGCCAGAAGCGGGATATCATCCCGCCGTTCACGCAGCGGGGGGACCTCAATGGTCACGACATTGAGGCGATAAAACAAATCTTCCCGGAATTGCCCCTGCCGCACCACCTCCAGGGGGTCCTTGTTGGTCGCCGACAGGATTCGCGTATCCACATAAACCCGTTCCTTACCGCCGACGCGCTGGAAATATCGCTCCTGGAGAAACCGCAGGAGTTTCGCCTGCAGCGAGATATCCATCTCACAGATCTCATCCAGGAACAGCGTGCTCTTATCCGCCCGCTCGCAGCATCCAATATGACGCTGATTGGCCCCGGTAAACGAGCCGCGTTCGTGACCGAACAACTCGCTTTCCATCAGTTCGGCGGGAATGGCGGCGCAGTTCACATCGACAATCTCCCGGTCCCTTCTTCCGGAAAGTCGATGAATGGCCTGGGCGACCAGCTCCTTTCCGGTCCCGCTTTCGCCGGTGATCATCACCGAAATATTGGAGGGAGCCACATTTTCGATGATCGAATACAGTGCCTGCATTTTCTCATTGACACCCACGATGGATTGGAACCGTTTCCGTCGCCCCAGGGTCTGTTCGAGGCGGGTAAGACGCTGGGTGAGACGATGGCGTTCGACGGCGTTCTTGATGGTGACCTGCAACTTGGCCCAGTCGAACGGCTTGGTGATGAAATCGTAAGCTCCGTATTTCATCGCCTCCACGGCCAGCTCGATGGTTCCATAAGCGGTCATAATCACGGCGGGGATATCCGGATTGTGCTTCTTGATCTCGACAAGCAGATCCATCCCATCGGCATCCGGCAGCTTCAGGTCAAGCAGAATCGCATCGAACGTGCGCCGCTTGTATTGTTCGCGGAACTCTGCGCCCGTTTTGACGGCCACAGCCTCATATTCCCACTTTTCGAGGTTGTAGATGAACAAACGATGCAGAATGTCCTCATCCTCGACAACCAGAATTGCAGCGACCATCATTCCTCCCTCGCGCGGTGCGGAACTCCGACGGTCGAACCCGCACATTTGCGACTATCGTAACTCATTTCAGCGGATTGATGAACCTTCCAGGCGAGGCAGGTCCGTTGAGGGTCGAGTGTGCTCATCTCCAAGCCCGCAATGCCCTGTAATCCCGACACTCCTTTCCCTAATCTATCCGCGGAGAGAAGTTTCCCCCTTGAGCAGGTATGAACGAAATGAAACGGCTGTATCCGTCTATCGTTGCTGCACTTGGCCTGCTGTGGATCGTCCCGATCCATGCCGCCGAGCCGCTGAGTGTGTTTGTCAACGTACCGCCGCAGGCACAGATCGCCGAACGGATCGGCGGCGGGCACGTTGAGGTGGAAGTTCTGGTCCGACCGGGCCAGGAACCACATACCTTCGAGCCGACACCAAAACAAATCCTGGCCCTTAGCCGGGCGAAAGTCTTCTTGCAGATCGGCATTCCTTTTGAAAGCCGTCTGCTCGAGAAAATCCAGGCAAGCCATCCGGACCTGAAAGTCGTCGATACCACAAAAGGGATCGAGAGAAGGCAAATGGCGGAGGATGAACTCTCCCACGATGAGCATTCCGCCGACCATGCGGAACATGAAAAGGGCGAGCCGGACCCGCATGTCTGGATGGCTCCTCCCCTTGTGGAGATTCTTGCACAGAACACCGCCAGGGCTTTTTCGGAAGTCGATCCATCTCATGCCGAGGAATATGACCGGAATTTGCAGGCCTTCCTGAAAGATGTCTGCACGGTTCACAAGAAGATTAAAAAGAATCTTGAACCGTTCAAAGGCCGTTCCTTCTACGTGTTTCACCCGGCATTCGGCTATTTTGGGGACGCCTACGGACTCCGGCAGGAGGCCGTGGAGATCCAGGGCAAATCGCCATCTCCCCGGCAATTGTCGGATCTCATCCGCAAGGCGAAATCGGAAAATGTGAAAGTGATTTTTGTGCAGCCCCAATTCGACAAGCGTGGGGCCGAGGTGGTTTCCAACGCCATTGAAGGCGCTGTGCTACCGTTGGACCCGCTGGCGAAAAACCTGCTCAAGAATTTTGAGGAGATCGCGATAAAGATCGAACGCGCTCTGAAAGAATAACGGGCAATGACCACATCAGAATCCGCCGTATGGTTTCGTAATGTCTCCTTCTCCTACAACCGTTCGCCGGTTCTGGAGAATGTGAATATCGACATTCCTCCCAATGAATTTTCCAGTATTGTCGGCCCGAATGGCGGCGGGAAAACCACGTTGTTAAAGATCATCCTGGGCGCGGTGCAGCCGGACACCGGCGAGGTGCGTGTCCTGGGAGAAAGCCCGATCCGCGCGCGACCGCGAATCGGCTACATGCCGCAGTATACCCGGTACGATCCGCATTTCCCGGCAACGGTTCTGGACGTGGTATTGATGGGGCGTCTGGGAGCAGGTGGGATCAATGGATTATTCGGTTGGCATGGGCGCGAAGATCGGGATCAGGCACGGGCCGCGTTGCGGGAGGTGGAAATGGCCGATGAGTGGGACCGGCCGTTCTCCGTGCTTTCGGGAGGGCAACGGCAACGGGTGTTGATCGCCCGTGCGCTTTGCTGCCAACCAAAGATGCTTCTGCTTGATGAACCCACCTCGAATGTCGATGCGCTGGCCGAGGAAAAATTACTCGCCATTCTTCAAACACTACAATCCCGAATGACGATTCTGATGGTTTCTCATGATCTGGGATTTGTCTCTACCGTTGTCAAAAGCGTGATTTGTGTCAACCGACGGGTGTTGGTTCATCCCACAAGCGAATTGACAGGCGAGACGATTCGCGAGATCTACGGCGGCGATTTTCGGATGATCCGCCACGACCATCGCTGTTCGGAACAGGGTCATATCCATGTTTGAATTTGTCCAGGCGCTTCACGATCCGGGGATTCCATTTCTGCGATACGCCCTCTTTGCGGGGTTGCTGGCGAGCGTTTCGTTTGGAGTTGTCGGGACCTACGTGGTCACCCGCAAAATCAGCTACATCGCCGGTGCCATCTCCCATTGCATGCTGGGCGGGATCGGCGCAGCCTTGTATGTCCAGACTGTGATTGGCTGGACATGGTGCACTCCCATGCTCGGCGCGGTCGCTTCTGCTCTGCTCGCGGCAGTAATTATTGGCCTTGTTAGTCTTCGCGGACAGCAGCGAGAGGATACCGTAATCGGCGCGCTCTGGGCCACCGGTATGGCCATCGGCCTCCTGTTCCTGGCAAACACTCCCGGCTATTTCGATCCGATGAGTTTCCTGTTCGGCAATATCCTTCTCATATCCCAAAGCGACCTGTGGCTGGTATCGGCGCTCGATATCCTTGTCGCCGGTCTTGCACTCCTTTTCCACAATAAATTACTTGGCATCTGTTTCGATGAGGAGTTCACCGAACTGCGCGGCGTGAATGCCGGAGGATATTACCTTCTGCTGATCTGCCTTACGGCTTTGACGGTAGCCCTGCTGGTGCGTGTCGTCGGAATAGTTTTGGTGATTGCTTTGCTGACATTACCCGCCGCAGTGGCCGGGCATTTCACAAATCGAATCCGCCAGATGATGATCCTGAGCATTGTCCTGTGCATGTTGTTTACCGCTACAGGGCTTGCTTACAGCTATGTCTTCAATCTGCCCAGCGGTCCGACCATCATCGTGTTCGCCGGGGCAGTGTATCTTATCGTGACAATTGTCGGTCGGTTTATGAAATGGGTTTCGCATAGTTGAGCTCTTGGAAAATGACATCCTGTCCGATGATGATTTTCTGAAAGGAATAACGATGTCCCTATTGCTTCGACGAGCGCTGGTTCTTCTCATCCCCTGTCTGTTTGCTGCATTTCCACAGTTTTCCCGGTGCGCAGCCTCTTCCGAGGAGTATGCGCATCCTGCCGGATACATATCGGTAAAAACCGTCCAGGAGATGCGGCAGAAGTACGAGCAATACGACTGGGCGAAACAGCTGATTGCGAATAAACAGGAATTCTACAAGAAATGGGTGGACCAGGATATCAACAAGATCCTGAACGTCATTCCGAAAAAGCGCGTGGGTGTCTATCATTTATTTACGTGCCCCGACAGCAAATCCACACTGACCTTTTCCCCGTTTGAGGACGACAATTTTGTCAGCCCCAAAACCGGCAAGGTATTTCGCGCCGACGAATTCTCTCCCGTGTATCCGAAGGATAGCCCTCTTGCCGGGACCTATTACGACGGTTGGGGATGCTACTTCGTGATCTACCTGGCAGATGCCTGCTGGCAATCCGGGATTCTGTACCAGGTGCTTCAGGAGCCGAAATACGCGGAGTGGGTTTCAAACGTGCTGCTTTATTATGCCGATGAGGTCGCGCCACGTCTGCAATACGATGAAGGATACGGCCCGCGAATTATCATGTACGGACGTGAAGGCGATGCCATCCACATGAATCACTTCGTGTGCGCCTATGAATTGGTCCGAGATACCGGATTTCTTACCGAGAATGAAAAACGCCGGATTGAAGAGAACTTTATCCGATATATCTATGAGAAATCCATTATGGAAGAGGAATATCATGACGATCACAATGACATTCCGCATTATCTCTGCGCGATTATTCATGCGGGATTGGCGATTGGAGAGCCGCGATACCTGGAGTTCGGCTTCGGCTATGGAGATTATTCCCCCGAAAAACGCCCGAAGCACCGCAGCCTGGCCTATATAGCCCAGCATCATTTTCACGATGATGGGGCACATCTCGACCGCTGCTCCGGCTATCATTTGTATGCCGCAACGCCCTTCTACCGGAACCTGTTCATCGGTCATAATCTCTCGGAGATGGATCCCGTAAAATTCCCCGAAAACATTTTCGATTATTTTTCGCCAAACCATCCCCTTTCCGAACGGGTAAAAGGCGTGGCGCGCTGGGCTTCTGCGATGTGTACCTATGACGGGATACTCCCGACCGTCGGCGATTCCATGGCCGCAACCGCCAGCTGCATGTTATACGATCCATTCGGCGAGATCGCCTATCGGTATTGCGGATTCAAGGAACTCGGCCTGGAAGAGAAAATCATCCGGGGAGAACGTCCGGAGAATGCACTAATTGTCGGTGTTCCCGAAATTCAGACCAAGGGAATCGAGACTCATTCTGCGAATCTCTCCTCCGGCTATGCAGTATTGAAACAAAACGGAATGTATATCGCCTTGAACGCTCTTCAGCCGGGCGGGGGACATCAACATGCGGATCGGCTGAACCTGCTGATGTACCTGAATGATCGCCTGATGAGCATGGAAAAGGCCACGCCTTACAATGACGAGAGTCTCCGAGGTCACGCAACATACAGCTGGGCGCATAATACCGTTATCGTGGATCGAACTTCTCAACCCCAGGGCGAATCCCTTAAACCGGAACAGGTCCCGAAAATCACGCAATTTCTGGATCACCCGCAAATCGACGTCATCCGCGCGGAAGGCGATCATCTCTATGATTCGACTTCGATTTATCAGAGGACCGTATTTCACATCGGAAGCTTCATTGTAGATGTATTCGATGTCGAAGGAGGAAAAACGCACGATTATATTTATCATAATTATGGAGATGAGTATTGGAGTGAGATGTCTCTCAATGCGGGGGCACAGCCTTTCGATGCCCCGGAATATCTGGTCGGCGGGAGTCCGGACTATCATTCTGCGACCACAAGGGAAATATGCCGCGTGGCCTGGAAATTTCCGGCAGTGCCCGAATCCGTTTACCCGATGCGGAAATTGCCCGCGGCGATGCGGTTGACCCTCTTGCCGGATTCCGAAAACGAAACGGAAGTCTTCCATTTGCTCACACAATATCCCGAACAGGAAAAACCGCTAACGAATACTTTCATGGCCCGACGCGAAGGGCCGGACAACACTTTTGTTTCTGTTTTTGAATCGACCGTGGGGAATGATCCATCTTCGATTTTCCTGGGCGAGTGCACCCGAATTTCAGATTCCGCAATCAAGGTGCGGATTTCAACACTGGACAAGGATATCGTCATCGTAAATGTCACAGGGAATAAACCGATCAAAGAGACGGGATTCGAGACGGATGCCGCCTACGCTGTGATTGTTCGCCCCAAACACGGTAACGAGCCGACTCTGGTTGTTCTGGGTGCAGCGACCTATTTCCGACTCGGCGAACTGGCAGTTGTACTGGGAACAAATGCGCATCCGACGACGGCCGTTTTTTCTGATGAAGGGATGCGCTTCTCCGAGCCGGTGGAATATATTACACGTGCCGGAGGGAACGAGTACCCGCCGACACGAATGGTCGAGGGATTTGCGCATTTCGCAAAAGATCATAAACAGCATTTCCAGAAGAATACCATCGGGAATTAACGGGGCAACCACGGTGGATTGCCCGGCTAGTCGTAGGATCAGGCCCCTGTGCCTGCCCGTTCTGCCCATACGATTGCCCACATTGCTCGCCATCCCCAGGGTTCACAAAAGGTCCAGGAATTTTAAATCGGCGGCGGGGAGAGGGTAATCCTCCAGCCGGGAGGGGAGAATCCATTTGATCTCCTGATGATACTCCGGCCTGGGTGTCCCGGATCGGTGTCGGCATTCATACACATGCAGGGTGATTCGAAAATGGGAGTATGTATGCTCCACCATGACCAGGTATGGGCCGACCTCGATTTCAATTCCCATCTCCTCCCGCAGTTCCCGAATTAACGCCTGCTCATGGTTCTCCCCGCGTTCCACCTTACCGCCGGGGAACTCCCACAATCCGCCCAGCATTCCGCCGGAAGGACGTTTCCCCAACAAGTAGCGTCCGTTCTTGCGAATCACCGCCGCAACGACCTCATAGTGCGGGATCTTTTTTCTCTGTGTGCGAGTCGGCAACTCTTCGACGTAGCCCTGTTCCAAAGCCTCGCAGACCTTTCGGACCGGGCATTCGGTACACAACGGCCTTTTTGGTGTACAGATCCGCGCACCGAGTTCCATCATGGCCTGGTTGAAATCGCCGGGATATTTCGGCGGAACGAGATCCCCGGCCATCTCCCACAATCGCTTTCGGACTTGCGCGTTTTCGAGGGCATCGCGAATGGAGAACAGCCGAGCCAGAACCCGTTTGACATTGCCATCCAGCACCGGCGCACGAATCCCCAGGGCAATGCTCGCAATTGCCCCCGCTGTGTATCGACCAACACCGGGTATTTGTGACCATTCTTCTACAGTCTGCGGAAAGGCCCCGTTTCTCTCGTCGAAGATGATTTGTGCAGCACGCTGGAGATTCCGCGCGCGAGTGTAATATCCCAGTCCCTGCCAGACTCGCAGCAGTTCATCCTCCCGCGCCAGGGCCAGATGTTTCACTGTGGGGAACCGGCGCATGAACCGCTCGAAATAGGGAACGACCGTTTCCACGCGGGTCTGTTGCAGCATGATTTCCGAGACCCAGACCGCATAAATGTCTCGTGACCAACGCCATGGCAGATCGCGGGCGTTTTTTCGGAACCAGTTCAGCAAGGCTCTGCGCAAGCGGAGGCGTTTTGCGGCGAGGGGGGCGTTGGTCAGGTAAGATTTTTTGGGTGGCATTTTGTGTTCACATTCAATCCGATCGGAACCGTAGGGGCGGGTCTGAGACCCGCCCAAGGACAGACCTCATGCGAGGCGGGTCTCAGACCCGCCCCTACGGTTGGTGTGTCAAGGCCATGGGCAAGAGACAATGTAGAAGCATCTCAGCGGCGCAACATCAAGGCAATGTCACCCTCCACTTCATACCGGGAGATCCATCGAATAGAGTACAAGCCAGTGATTCGATTCTCTCTGGAGAAGATACCGTGAAAAGACTCTCTCTCATCAGTTGGGCGCTCTTTCTCCCGGCGATGTTCATTTGTATGAACGCTGCCGGTGAAGAAGGGTTGCCGAAAGTGAAATGGGTCAATCGGGGTGTGGGGCAATACTATGTTCATCCCCTGGTTGCGGATTTTGCCTATACGCCCGGTCTTGAGATTCTGGCGATGAGCGGGGATGACCGGATGGTCAAGCTCATCAATCCGCAGGGCGAGACGATCTGGACATTCAACCATTTCGACAAACGTCAGACCGCTGTCCCCGCAGCGGGCGATGTGGACCAGGACAAGGAGATGGAAATCCTGATCGGCGGCGGGGATCAGTCGATCACCTGCCTCGGAGCGGATGGAAAAGTGGAATGGAAGAATCGCCTGGAAGGCGGGATTGTCTGGTCCGGGGTGGCCATTGCCGACCTGGATGGATCGGGCGCATTGACCGTTGTCACCGGCACGGACAAGGGGGATGTTCTGGCTTTCGATGGTCGCGGGCATTCTCTCTGGACCCGTCCGCTGGGGAATGGAGTCAGTAAGCCGCTCCTGGTCGCCGACCTCAATGGAGACAAAGGGCTGGAGTTGGTGGCCTTGTGCGACCACCGCTGGCATTGCCTTTCCGGCAAGGGGGATGTGCTCTGGCAGCGGATGGGCGCCCAGGCGGCAAGCAGCCCGATTGCCGCCGACCTGGACCGGGACGGATTGCCGGAGATTTTGCTGTTAACTTCGGACGGCCAGGCGATTTGCCTGGAAGGAAAAACCGGCGCAGCCCGTTGGGCGTATCGCACGGCAGGCGGCAATATCACCGGCGGATGCGGGATGGCACTCGGCGACCTGGATGGGGATTCCTCACTGGAAATTGTCTTTGCCGATGACGCCGGATTTGTCTATTTCCTGAATGCAAAAGGCGAGGAAATCCGCGCGATTCGCCTGGAACATGCGGCCTCCGGCAGCGCCAGCATCGGTGACATCGACGGTGACGGTGAACTGGAAATTCTGTGCTCCGGCATGGATGGCATCCTGCGATGTCTTAATTTCGCCGGACGAACCGAATGGGACTATCGGACACAACGTCGTTTGCAGGTTCCGCCGACTCTTGCGGATATCGACCAGGATGGAACGGTCGAGATTCTTCTGGCTACCAGCGACGGCAACCTGGTTTGCCTCTCGTGCAACGGGAAATATCAGCCCGAACGGTTGCCTTGGCCGAGTCGTCTCTTCGATCTTGGACAGACGGGGTGGATGCGATGAACAAACTCCTCACACAGTCTTTCGTTATTTTCTCTTTCGTGAGTCTTCTTATCACGCCGGTTCTCGGCGGAAGGTTGGTGGCAGAACGGTACGAGATCCGGGATCTTGTACCGGACCCCAGTTTCGATCAATCCGGCGGCGCGGTCACGATCTCGGATCAGAAGGTCCACATTGGAGACCTGGCGCTGGTCAGCGGGCTACCGTACTCGGTCGGCATTCGCGCACAGGGGGATGGAGATCTTCTCATTTCGCTGGAACCGAAGAATGCGGGGAGTGACGCTGTTTCTCTGACCGTTCCTCTCGACGATTCCAAAATGACATACGCGCACCGGACTTTTGCGGCTAAATCGCCGGGACACGTTGAGGAATTCGCCCTGTATCTTCAGTCCTCCACCGGCAAGGCAATCGTTGATGAATTGCACATCACACCGCCTTCCAACCTGCTTCGGAACGGTGGATTCGAGGAGCGAATGAAAGCGCATCAGGATGTGCATCTCGATGAGGATTTGCAGAAGTTCTTCTCCGCCGTGGCCCCCTTCTGGTCGCCGGCAAGCGGGGATCTGCAAGCTGTCTTGCGCGAGAATGCCGGATATGGCGGCTCGACAGGGCTGTCCATCGAGGGTGGAGCGGGCGAGATCGAACTGACCTCTTCGCAGATTGTGCTGGATTCTCCCCCGGGTCCGCTCATGCTTGGGGTTTGGGTCAATGCCCCCGATGGTGCGAAGGTCGAAATGACCGTGCGGGGTCATCCCCTGGAAGTGCATCGAATGACCACGGATGTTCGGGGCCTGGAGTACCTTTCCATGCAGACGGAACTTGTTCGGGGAACGGTGAGCCGCATCTCGGTTTCTTTTCGCATTTCCAAGAGCACGGACAAGCCGGTTGTTCTGGATGATGTGCAGCTGATGGAATTGGCTCTACCCGAATCCGATCTGAAGGTGTTTGTCAACCAGGTCGGATACGAGCCGGGAATGCCGCGGCGATTTATGGTGGCGACGACAGTCCTCACCGAAGATGGCGTGAAATATGCTCTCCGTCCCGCCGGTGGAGGCAAGCCGTTGGCTGAAGGGACGCTGGAGTGTATCGGCAGGGTGCATGAAGGGCGGGCCGACGACTGGGGCGCGTTCTACTGGCCGGGTGAATTCCCCGGGAATATCCCCGATGGAGAGTATGTTATCGAGGCGAAGTCGAAGGACATGCAGGCTGTTTCCGAGGCATTTCGAATCGGGCAGAGCCTGCTGGCGGAAGAAACATCGGGGCTTTCTGTGGACTTCTTCTGGTATCAGCGGTGCGGCATGGAGATCCCCGGTTTTCACAAGGTGTGTCACTTGGACGATGCGCGTCTGCCGGATGGAACGCATGTGGAGGGATGGGGCGGCTGGCACGATGCGGGGGATTACAACAAATACCTGGGTGGCGGGGCGTACACCGGCGTAGCGGCGTTTTGCGTGGCCTACGCGGCGCATGACGGCCCGGCACGTTTCGACGAGACCGACCGCAATGGAGATGGGGTGCCGGACGCGCTGGATGAGGCCGCGTGGGGAGGAGATTTCTTGCGTCGCATGATGGACCCGGAAGGGGGAATGCACAGCTCGGTCAGCACCGGTTATACCTTCTTCGGCGATCCGTCCCTTGAGACAGACGGGTGGATCGGCAATGACGATGACCGGCCTGTGCATCCGGGAATCGGCTACCAGCATTTTGCCATCGCGACCTGGTCCATCCTGGCGATGGAGATTCCGGATCGCCGCGAGGAGTATCTTGCTTATGCGCGGAAACACTGGGATTACGCGCTTGGCCATGGCGGGGCGGGCGAGCAGTTCCTCATCGACGCGCTTTATTTCCATGAGGCTACGGGAAATGAGAAGGTTTATGCGGAAGTGACTCGTCTTGTCTCGGACCTTCTGACCGGACAGATCAAGGAAGGCCGGTGGCGAGGCGGGCTTGGCGATCCGAAGGCTCCGGCGACGGACCTGGTGAACATGGGGGTTCGCCCTGCGGCATTGGCGCTGTTCGCTCTCAAGCATCCCGACGATCCGCTTTCGGGACAGGTCCGGGATTTCCTGAAGAACTACCTGGAGTTCTGTGAGGCCATATCCGACAATCCATTCGGGATCACACGATTGATGCATGGTCAGGAGCCGAACTATTTCATCCCTCGCGGCGGATGGGCGGTGGGCAATGACAGCCAGTATCTCTCTCAAGCCTGGGCTGCCTGCCTGGCAAACCGGGTGGTTTCGGATGAACGCTGGCTGGCGTATGCTGAAAGGCAGCTGGATTGGGTATTGGGTTTGAATCCGCTGAACGTCTGCCTGATGGAAGCGGCGGGGTCGATCAATTTGCCGACCTATCATCATCGGTATTTCATGATATCGAACAATCCCCGTGGCGCGGTTCCCGGCGCGGTGGTGAACGGGATTGTCGGGGAAGACCCGTACCACGATACCCCGCATGTGGATATGGACCCGTTTCCCCTGGCGGAATACGAGTGCAATGAACCCTGGCTGCCGCACAATGCGTTCTATGTTCTGGCGATCTGTGAATGGGAGACGAGTCGTTCCAAAGGGCGCTGAGAGTTGTTAATTTTCTTGTTTCCGCACCTGTGGTAATATGCAGCGGATCGAAGCAAGTGAGGTGCGGGCACAAAACCGGCGGAGCCGGTGATTGCGTTAAAGAAAGTGGGCGAGAGGTTCCTCCCCCCAAGCCCGGGGGAGGTCAGGTGGCAATGTCATTCCGTGATCTGGATATTTACTTGACTCAACCGACCCCTAGGGGTTGTGGTTTGTGAGAGACTCAAACGGGACCGGACCGACCTGAACGGCCTGTTGAACCAAACGGTAGAACAACTTGCCGCGCGATTTGGACTTGCGCCGGTTAAACCGACCAGACATTCGGAATGACCATGTTTACACTACACTAGAAATAGGGTGATTCCAGGTAGGTAGCCATCAGGAATCCGGTAGCGACACAGGCCAGTCCCACACCCAGGAGAACACAGATCCAGAATACTCCGAAGAGGGGAAATAGAAGAATACCCGGCAGAAATGCGCCCAACGCACCGCCCAGATGATCGGCGGCATCGGCGAAAGCGACCACCTTGCCCCCATCGCCGGATTGTCGTTCAGCCAGAACCGCGACAGCCACAGGGAAAACGACACCTACCAGGCAGCCTGTCACCAGGATCAATCCGCCATAGACCGTCAGCCCGATAGAATGCCCCGGCTGAATCATCGACAAGCCCCACAGGAAAAATGGAAACAGGAATGTGAATCCGGCCATACCGAACAGAACTCGAATCAGAATCCGTTGTGCGTTCGGCAGATGCGCAATCCAACGTCCCAGAATCGCTCCCACAGTGAGTCCCGCCATAAAAACCGCTACCAGGAATCCAATCTCCCGGTACAAGTAGCCGTACAAATTCTGGTACATGTAAATGGCCACGAGTTCCAATCCCATCCCCGCACATCCCACCGTCGCCACGGAGGTAAAGAGGGAAACACGCTTCGGGACCATGCCGAGAAAAACCCACGGAACAGAAGCGGCTAACAACAGCATTACCAGCAGAAATCGCCTCCAGCTTCCCAGGTTGTCAAGCGTATCCGCTAGAGAATCGCCGCCGCTTTCACGGCTCCAGAGAACCAGTTTCCTGAGGTAACTCTGCGGGGAAAAATCGGTATTGCGCGGAACCCACTGCAGCTGGTCCAGGGCATTGCGTGCCGCCTTCGCCCTCTGCGGGAGAATGTGATTCAGGATAGCCTCCGGTGCAAAAGTGGAGGAGGAAATGCGTCGAGATCGAAGGCGATCTACAAATACCTCCGGTTGGTCGAGCGAAGGCGGTTGTGCAGAGGAAGCGACCATGAACAGATTTCCATCCGGCAGAAGCCCGACATGCTCGAAGACACTCTGCAGAGTCCAGAAGATCGACGCTGTGTATGTGCCCAACTCGCCTGCCAGGTAGGTAGACGGCGCTTCCACCCCCGTCACCAGCCGCCCATCCGGAGCCAGGATATCCCGGATTTCCGAATAGAACTCTTTTGTGTAATACCGGTTCAAAAGCGCTGTAGAAGGATCGGGCAAATCGACAATCACCAGGTCGTAGCGTTGTTCGGTCTCCCTCACAAACCGTCGGGCATCGGTGATATGAACATGGACTTTGTCGGAGTCCAGAATCTGCGCCAATCGAAATTCGCTCCGATTGCGGACCATTTCAACCAGAACCCGGTCCGGTTCCACGTAATCGACACGTTCGGGGCGGTGATCGAGAATCGGCGGCAGATACCGTCCCCCCATCCCGCCGATCAGCAGGACGGACCGGGGGTTCGAATGAAGCGACATCCAGAGATGTGCGGAGATCTGTTCCGTGTACGGGTCCGGAAATGAAAACAACAGAGACCCGTTTGAATACAGGTTGAACTGATCGGCGGCGCGCCCCAGATCGAAGTGCTGATATGGAGTGTCTCTTGAGAGAACCCAATCTCCATACCCGAACCCCTGCCAGCGTCGGAGGTTGCTCCATTGTTCGAGCGCTTTCCCCGTATCCGTGGCCACAACAAGGGCGAGAATGCCCGCAACGAGCAGATATGTTTCGCCCAGTCGGCTGGGAAGAAAAAGCAGCGACGCGACAACCGAAGTGAGGACGGCGGTCCAAAGCAGGATCTCCACAGTCCCAAATCGGCCGACCAGATAAAAGGAAATCAATGCCCCGGCTGCAAGACTTCCGAACGATTCCCAGGCATAAACCGTGGAGGTGGTCTGCCCCACCGGACGGGAGGATGTCTCCGCGTGGGGGGCGTTTCTACCCAGGCATGTTACAGCCAGCGGGAATGCGATCCCGACCAACATGCCGAGCGGCGCAACACAGAGAAACGACAGGATTAAGGACAAGCCCGGTGAGATCTGCTCTCCAAACGGGATCTGCAGGAAGGAACGAAGCATCCGTATTGCGAGAACCGAGCCGAGAGCCAGGATCGGACCCGCCGCCAGGCAACCGGAAAAGAGATAACTCGGCTTACCCCGATTCACCAGGAACACAGCCACCAACGCGCCCACAGCAATGCCGATCAACCACACGCCCAGCGCCAGGCCGAAACACAATTCATTCCCCGACAGGAGAACGAACAATTCACGCAGGATCAATACCTGGATCGCGGTCGCCGAACACCCCAGGACCCAAAACGCCGGTATGATCCGAAATTGTGCCATGGCCGATGAACCTTACGGATTCCGTTTGATTGCAGGGGGGACGCGCAACGACCCATCCCAGGATGTATTCTCTTTCTCCCGGCGGGATGGCAATCTCATTGCTGCCCAAAATGACGGCAGTTTTTCCGATTCCTCGCCATTCCGTCGAGCGAAACGATATTGGAGCAAAACATGTCCAAGGACAAGTCCTGCAAAGTGACCATTGTGCCGGAAACCCATTGGGATCGTGCCTGGTATCTTCCATTCGAGCAATTTCGAATTCGCCTGGTCCGCCTGGTGGATCGACTTCTCGATGGACTGCGCGAGGATCGTGCGTTCACCTGCTTCACCCTCGATGGACAGACAGTCGTTCTGGAGGACTATCTGCAAATCCGCCCGGAAAAACGATCCGAGATCGAGAAGATGGTTCGGGCAAAGCGACTGCATATCGGGCCGTGGTACATCCTTCCCGATGAGTTCATTGTCAGCGGGGAGTCGCTTGTCCGAAACCTCCTGATCGGCAAGCGGATCAGCGAGCAGTTCGGACGGCGCATGAGTGTCGGTTATGTCCCGGACCCATTCGGGCATATCGGGCAGCTGCCGCAGATCTTGCAGGGATTCGGTCTGGACAGTTTCGTTTTCTCGCGCGGAATGTGGGACCGGGACCGATGCGGATTGGAGTTTACCTGGAACGCGCCGGATGGAAGTTCCGTTCTGGCCCTGTACCAGAGGTTCTTTTACAACAACGCCGCATTTCTGGGATATCCGATGGAGTGGGGCGATCCCGAGAATCTGCGATTCGATATGGCCCTGGCGCTTAACCAGATTCGAGAGGCTGTCGAAAAACTCCTGGAAAGAACCCGTGGAGCCTCGGTGCTTCTGAATAACGGGGTCGATCACTCCGAACACCAGCCCGAACTGCCGAGAATCATTTCCGAAGCACAAGGGAGAATGCGGGGTTGGGATGTCCGCATCGGCGGATTTGAGGACTATGTTGCCAACATCCGACAGGATCTCCGAAACAAACGTCTGCCTGTCCACAACGGCGAACTGACCTACCGGTATGGGGATCTTCTCACCGGCGTGTATTCATCCCGGATCTATCTCAAGCAGGCCAATCATCGCTGCGAGACGCTGCTGGAGCGGTATGCCGAGCCGCTGGAGGCGGCTGCCGCATGGGTCGGAAAGTCGGAACCGGTTCGTGCCCTGCTGGATTACGCCTGGCGGGAACTCCTGAAGAACCAACCGCACGACGACATCTGCGGCTGCAGCCTGGACTCCGTGCACCGCGAAAATGTAATCCGGTTTGAGCGTGTCGAACAAGTAGCCGCAGACCTTTGCACTCTGAATCTGCGCCACATCGCCCACCGGATGGATCACGGACTCGAAGAAGGAGTGCCGCATGTCGTCTTCAATCCAACCGGATTCCCGCGAAATGGAGTGCATCGGTTTAAGATTTATCTCGATCCATCGGAAAAGGAGTTATTGAATGGATTTCACCTGGCAGACTTCGAGGGAAAGTCGATTGCCTTTGCGATACAAAACGAGCGGATAGAGAGTTGGATGGAGTGCTGCAAGCCGTTCAAGATGCGAGGTTATGAAATTGTAGCCGACCTGGGGAATCTTCCGGCGCTCGGCTTCACTACGGTTTTCGTGCGACCGAAACCAGCCCGGCTGCGCAAGCCGAACGATCCCATTCATGCGACTGCTAACAGCGTGGAGAATCGGCAACTCAAGGTTACTGTTGCAGCAGATGGCTCATTAAACCTGTACAACAAGAAGACCCGGAAGGTGTACCGCAATCTGATGGTCTTCGAAGACCGAGAAGATACAGGCGATGAGTACAACTGGTCTCATATCGAGAATGCACAGATCCTTGTCTCTTCAGGAAGCAAAGCGAAAATCAGCCTGATCGAATCCAGCCCTCTTTCAGCCACGCTGCGCATCGAACAGCGTCTGCGCATCCCTGCTTCGCTCAATCAGCACCGGACAGGCCGATCCCGGAACACGGTAATGCTTCCGATTCAAACCGATGTAACGCTTCAATCGGGCGCGCGGGCTGTCCGCATTCGAAGTCGGGTAGAGAATCGCGCTCAGGATCACCGCCTGCGTGTACTGTTTCCTACAGGGATACAAACACAACGGGTATCCGTAGACGAGCATTTCGATGTAGTCAGCCGAACGGTTATTCCGCCGCAAGAAATTGTGCTCGACGGGCGGACGTATCCTCCATATCCCACGGAGCATCAGAAAGCCTTTGTGGATATCAGTAACGGTAAACACGGTTTAGCGATTCTGAATGTGGGACTGCCGGAATACGAGTCCATTCCGGGACGAGATGGGGTAACGATTGCACTGACTTTGTTTCGATCTGTCGGCTGGCTTTCGCGCGCCGATTTCCTGACCCGTCCCGGCGATGTCGGCCCGGCGAACACTCCGACACCGGACGCACAATGCCAGGGCGTTCTGACATTCGAATATGGGCTATGCCCCCATGCGGGGGATTGGATAGAGGGAGATCTACTCCGCGAATCGCGCGAGATTCATCAGCCGATTCTGGTCACGCGGGCCGACTTACATGGCGGAACCCAAATCGAGCAGGAAGGCTGGAATGTACCTGTACCCCGTGAGGGAACGCTGCCCGCACAAGTGGAAATCCTTCGACTGGAGCCGTCTTGTCTGGTTCTTTCTGCGTTCAAGAGTGCGGAGAATGGCAAAGGATGGATCTGCCGATTCTATAATCCAACCGATGAGACGGTGAACGCGGCTATTCGTTTCGGATTCCGGGTCAAGAAGATTCATGAGGTGGATTTGCAGGAAGAGCCGTTCAAGGCCCGTGGCAAGGTCGGCAAGGATTCTGTCTACCGGATGCGTGTCCCGGCGAAGAGGATTGTGAGCCTGCGGGTGGAATAGATCGCGGGATTTATGTAGCACATTCGGGTTCAGCAAAATCAACCCCCACCTGACCTCCCCCGATCTTCGGGGGAGGAAATTGTGGTTCGTGAGTCGCAGTTATACCTCTTCCCGTTCGAACAAGGCCTTCAAAAACGCCTCCGAATCGAATGGTTCCAGATCGTCGATTTTTTCGCCGATACCGATGAACTTGACGGGGATTTTCAGCTGATCGTGAATCCCGATAATCACACCGCCTTTTGCGGTTCCATCCATCTTGGTCAGGATAATGCCGGTGACGCCGCAAATGTCAGTAAACTGCCGCGCCTGCTGGAGAGCGTTCTGGCCGGTGGAGGCATCGAGCACCAACAGAGTTTCATGTGGAGCGCCCGGAAATTCGCGACCGATCACGCGGGCCATTTTGCCGAGCTCCTGCATCAGGTTTGCCCGGTTGTGCAGCCGTCCCGCCGTGTCGATAATCACCACGTCATGCTGCCCGGTCCGCGCGGCATCGACCGCAGTGTACACGACCGATGAGGGGTCTGCGCCTTCATCGCCTTTCACCACATCGCAGCCCGCCCGGTCCGCCCAGATCGCCAGCTGGTCAATGGCCGCCGCGCGGAACGTGTCCGCCGCCACAATCAGCACTTTCTTGCCCTCGGAGCGAAACCGCCAGGCCAACTTGCCGATGGCCGTTGTTTTGCCGACTCCATTGACACCAACGATCAGGTACACCGACGGTTTCTCTGCCCCTATTCGCAGCGATCTGCCTTC
>JAKPYU010000247.1 GCA_029568995.1 Candidatus Omnitrophota bacterium
ATCCCCCACACCTGCCAGCGTCGCCCCCGCTTGGGCACCTACCGCACCCACCATGAGAATTCCATTCTCTTCCATGGTAGCCAGATCAATCTCGGCGCCGGACAGGAGAGCCAATTTCGCGCCGAACAGCAAGTAAGCCGCCCCGCTGTCCAACTCTGTCGGCAAGGTCCCCGGATCGTGGAACGGCGCTCCGATCAAAACGTCCGGGAATCCGTCCGCGTTGACATCGCCTGCTCCCGATACACAGAACCCCAAGCGGTCGTCCTTGGCGTCGCTCCGAAAGATCCGCAACGGCTGGCATTTTGAAATAGAAACGCTGTTCTGAGCCGGGCATGGTACGGCCAGGCAGAGAAACAAACACCAGAACCGGCACGCCCGTGAACTCAACATGTCCACCAATCGCCCCCGCCGATCCGCTGAAATTGGAAAGGCACTTGTCAAACAGCCCACTATAGCAATTCGAGAGCGAAGATACTACGTTCCAAAAACAATCCGGGTGAAAATGCCGGTCAATGTTGACCCTCTTCGATGGTTGGGTATCATAAGTGAACGGAACTTCCTCATTCTTGGGGAGTAGACGAATGGTACAGTCACCGGTCTTTGGAACCGGCACTTGAAGGTTCGACTCCTTCCTCCCCAGTTCGCTTTTCCCTTCTCTCGAATCCCCATTCCATTTATTTCTCATCCCATTTGCAGGCTTGTTCCCTGGACTCTTGCTTCGGTAAGATTTCCAGCAGGATCGTCTGTGGATAAGGAGTCCTGCGCATGGATCGCCGAATGTGTTTTTTGCTGTTTTTGCTGTTTTTTGTTGGCTCTGCGTGGGGAGATCTGGTTTTGCTGCCGAATCCCAACACCACTTCGTCCGCCCTGGAGATCGGGACGAACAAGTATCTTTATGTCTCTCTCTACGACACGGAAACCAGTGCAAAGCAGGACATAACCTACCAGGTTCGCACCACGGTGGATGATCCGCAGATTGTTGCTGTCAACATGCCTGTTCTTGCACCGCTTTCCTCCGGAGAAACCGTTCTGCACATCTCCTATGAAGGAATCGAGCCTGTCCTGCAACTGGATATCGCCATCACCGTGACCGGTACGGCCTGGTATGAGAGCCTGGTTTTCAGGCCCCGCTCCTCGGATGGCACCGGGGAATTGGTTGCGGAGAACCAGTTCCAGATGCTCTATGGCGATGACTTGTCCATAAGCATCTATGGTGTCTTAAATACCGGCAAGGAAGTTTCCATGCTGCGAGCCGTGAATTTGACGTGGGACGATAACGGGGTTCTGGTTCTGACAAGCGGTTTGACCTCCACATCCCGAACTTTTCAGGCCCAAGCCGCCGGAACCGTGGTTTTTCATGCAAGCCTTGGCGGAGTGCTTGAGGCCGAACCCCTGACCGTTACGGTGTTCGGGATCGAGACATTCCGCTTCGGACCGGATTTGCAGGCATTGAGAGAGTTCGACACTGTCAGCACGTTGTATGCAATATATGGCAACGGCAAAGAGGTTGCGGTCAACAAGGTTCTTTATCGCCTGAGTTCCTCAGATGAACAAATTGTGGGTGTCAACACCACAAAGAAAATGTTTCTTGCGCGCGAGAAAGGCGAATGCACCCTTCGCATGGAGTTTTCCGGGGACGTGCCGTGGTTCGGTGGGACATTCGGGATGGATTTCCCCGCACGAATCATTGCAGCGGCGGAGAAGATCGAAACTAATCCGATCTCCTTGCCGGAACCGATTCCGGTCGGTCAACAGGTCACGCTGCAGACGCTCGTGCAATACGACGATGGCGAGGTTCTCTCCAAAGAAGTCTCCTGGTCATACAGCAGTGCGCTCGCGGATCTTGAATGGCTGGACGATCATTTCATTCTCACAGGAGAAGAGGCTGGAGCGACCGTTCTGCGCCCCTATTTGTCCGACCATCGTCGTCTGAACGGACCGCCATTGCCGGTGGAGTTTTATGTGCCCATCGACACGATTACCGTTTCACCCTCCCCACTTGTGGTGAACTTGGGGGAGACGCAGCGAGTTACGTTGGAGGTCACCCGAACCGACAAAACACAGGAAACGCGGACTGACGGAGTCTGGACCGTGGAACCTCCCATCGGTTCTGTTCGTGACAGCACCTTTTATGCTGAGGAGGTCGGCCAGGCAATCATCACCGGACGGATCGCAGACCGGGATCGGATCTATGAAGCCTCCACGACGGTTCGGGTGGACGATTGGCTGGAAGGTATCGAGATCTCCCCGACCTCTGTGGAAATGACGGTGAATGACACACAGACCTTTGAGGTCTATGCCCTCTATGCAAGTGGAACCCGACAGGCTGTTCAGACCGACTCCAAAACGAAATGGACTCTATCCAACTCCGCAATCGGGACGCTCTCCAATAATGTATTCGAATCAAGCGGTGTGGGAACTGGTGTGGTCACTGCGAGCTACAACAGTCGCACGAACAGCGCGGTTGTGACAGTTGAGAATCCTTTGACCGAAATCACGGTGAAGCCGTCCGGCTCGCTTTCTGCCGAGGTATATGAAACCCTCTCGTTTACGGCCACCGGAACCTTTGTAGATGGGACCGACATTTCCCTCACGGATTTTGTGGACTGGCTCAGCAGCGACGAGGCCGTGGCCCGATTTGACGGTTCGACTCTGAAGATATTGAAAGCAGGCACAACCCAAATCCGGGCACAGTATCGCGATCTGCTCAGCGTGCCGGTTTCGATTGAGGTTCCGGTGCAATTCCTTTCCCTGGAAGTGACGCCGGGACCGTTTGTCGAATTGTCTGTCGGAGACAGAGAGGTCTTTCATGCGGAAGCAGTATACAGCGACGGTCGACGCGAGGATGTGAGCGATCAGGCAGAATGGAATACCACATCGTCATCGGGGGCCGTGGAGTTGAATCGGAATGAAATCCTGGCGGTTCGAGGCGGCACGGCGGGACTCATTGCACATTACGAAGACCGGGAGAGCGTACCAGTGGGAATTTGGGTGGACCGGTCTCCTGAAGTCCCGAAACTGACCATGAATCTCAATAGGTATGTCAGCGGGTCCAATTTTCATGGCCCTGATATTATCGAACTATCCATGATGGGCCGTCGTGTCCTGGTTCGCGCAGATGAGAAAGGCGAATTTGAAGCGACTCGTTTTCCGCTGCCTTCAGGAGAAGCAAAAACAGGAAGGCTGACCGCGACAGGCTGGTTCAACGCAGACTATGCCGAGATCGATGTCCCGCTCCGCGCGTCTGGGACTTACAGCAGTGAGAAACTGGAAACCTGGCTCGGCAAAATCTCGCTGGTGAAGAATGTTGTCTATCCGGGCGAGTTTCTGGAGATGCAGGCAGTTCCCTATCTGCACCCGGAGTGGTTGACAGGGATCAGTGAGGTTGGGAATCGGTTTTGGAGAGCATCGGGGATATTCGAGATTGACCTGGCCGGGTTGATTGGCCCCAATCCACCGGAAGGTGGTTTTGCAGGGACTCTGAAAACGACGTCAACCGGCTATACGATCTGGGATGCCCCCGATTTTGTTACGACTCTCAGCAGCGAACCAGCCGGTTTACCGCCTTTGCTGGATGGCAGGTTCAGTGTCAAGAGTTACATTTCCGCCTTCTGTAATCCGCAGCCGGGCAATACACAACATCCATTGCGCATCTCCGGCTTTATGACCTCGCAGCACGGGACCGGCGAGACGGAGATGGATTACTACATCCAGCCGGGCACGACCGATTATTTGAGTCTCCTGGCAGACACCGAATCGGTGGTGCGCGGGGGCACGTTTCACGTTCGGGCTGCCTATCATGTGCCGAACGCCATGGAGGAGAGCGTGGATCTCGCCATTTCCCTGCCGGAGGGGGTAACGGTGGTTTCTGCCGAACCGGAAGGTTGGGAACAGGATGGAGATCTCCTCATTTTTCATTTGACCCTCACCCCGACGGATGGCACTTCCAACGATGCTGTGACCGCCGAGTTTCGTGTGGATTCAAGCGCCCCCGATGTGCTTGACTTCTTCGCCTGTTTCCGTGGCACGCTTTATACCCTTCACTACAGCGATCCGGTTCGTGTGTTGGTGGAACCGGACTTGGCGCTGGAACTGGAGCCGGAACGACGCTATGTCTCCGCCGGGGAACTGGTGACACTCAATCTCACGGTCCATGCAAATTCGCCCTTGCGGACGGCTCGTGTTCAGGTGTATCTCCCGGACGGATTCGACTTGGATCTCTCGGAATCCTCTTCCGGTATGACCCTCGTGGGAAATTCGGTTGTCTCGAAATTTTCCATGCCCGATGGCGGAGCAAAGTCCTTTGTTCTCAATGGACGCATTCAGGAAGATATTTCGCCTGTGGTGACTCAACTCTGTTTTAATGCCAAAGGGATTGGTGTCCACCTCAAAGGGGACACGGTTTTCGCCGACCCTCAAGAGACCGCACTTTTCCTGACACCGATTCTACTGACTCTGAGAGCGGAAGAAGAGCACGCCGCACCGGGGGATAGCATTCATTACACTCTTATCGTGTCGAACGGCACGCAGCGGGAGATTTCCGGCCTGGATTTGTCGGTCGATCTTCCCAGCGACGTCGATGTCCGTTCGGCCCCGACTGGCTGGAGTGTTGAGAGCGGTGAATTGCACTGGACCATCTCAAGCCTGCCCGCCGGACGGAGTTTGGAACAGAAATTCGAACTGGGGATATCCACCGAGTGGAGTGTGCACCTGCCCAGAATCGAGACGCGGGTTCGCAGCCGCCTCCCGTATTCCGTCAGTAATTGTGTCGCGACCTGGATTGCGAGAGGAGCCTGGGGATTTGTGCAGACCACTTACGCCGATCTCCTTTCTATCAATGCCTATTGCCCGGTCGGTGGCGCTCAGGTCGCGATTCTTCAAAACGGAGAGACGAAATCGGAAACCGAGACCGATTCGGTCGGTTTCTACCAGGTAGAGGGACTCACTCCGGGCAATTACACTCTTGAGGTTCAAAAGGGTTTCGACGGATATGCGGGGACCTGGGAAGCAGTGTCCTCCGATGAATATACCGTTCCGGTTTATGATTTCGCATCCCAGATCGAGGATCGGATGATCTCCATCGGGCCGGTGTATCAGTTGTTTGCTCCCGAAGAAGACGAACAGGTTCGCATCCCGTCATTAACAACGGAATTTTCCGGTTCCGAGATCGAAGGCGGGATCGTCCATCGTTTCGAGGATCGAACGATTGTTTTCCCTGGGAGAGGGTTTTCATTCGAACGAACCTTGCCGGGGTTTCCAAATCTGGTTTCGGAGACGCACGATCTGGTTTACCGCATGGATTTGAATGGGCCATGGGCGATGCTCTCCTCCAATCCGCTGATCCGGTACGAATTAGCGTTATTAGCGATCAATGAAATCAACGAATACAACTTGCCGTTGATTCTCGATATAGCGGATGGATTAACCGTTGCACTTGAGAATATCGTGAGATCATTGATTGTTCTTGCGAAAATGCGATCCGGCACTCCTGCAGGGGCGGGGGCGCTGGACGCGGGGCTATCCGCCGTATTGGCTCAGGAAATCTCCAAGGGCCTCGCAGACATGTACTTGAAATTAACAAAGATCGACCCCGAAGAAGCGGCGCGATTCAAGCGGGCGCTTGCGTTTGTGCTTCCACTTCAGAAAGCGCCCTTTATCGCACTGGGGCAAGGGGGAAAAGACGCGGCAGAAGATTTCGCGATCAACCTGGGATTTGAGATCGGCAAAATTGTCGTGGATGAATGGCTGTTGAATTCCATAACCGAAAAGAACCGGAAGAAGCTCGATTCCATCCGTCTTTCGGATTACGCCACGCAGATTGGAGGCAGCCATGACATCGCGCGTCGCGCGGTCTCATCATTGTTGTGGGACTATGCGGTGGATACGGAGATTGCGCATCTGAATTATGAAGGAGTAAAGAGCAGCTATGATTGGGAGCTGACCCAACGCACGGAGGCCTTTGTGGATCTCATTGCCTCGGTCGATCCCCAGTCCGAATTCGCTGCGTTCAGTGTCACTTTGAAAGGATTGCGGACCCTGCTCGTGGGTGGTTCCGCGCTGAATAGTCTTCGACAATGGAACGAAAACATTAACGGCTTGGGGAAGATTGTGAAGACTACCTTCCAACCGGAAGGGGTGTCCGGCTCGGCGAAGGTGCAGACCGATGTCGCCCCGTCCGAAGCATCCGACTTGCCACTGGTGGATTTGTGGATCGACTCCGAGGGCGCACGGAATGCCATGCGAAATGCTCTGCTTAATCAAAGCCGTGCGGAACTGGAGGCCGCATTTCCAGCCTTTCAACCGGCGTTGAAGGATTTCGAGTGGTACCTGGATTTGTTCCGTCTGGAATGGATCGAGCGCAGAAACCTCCTTTCCGCCGATGATGAATGTCTCCAAGTCGATGAAGCCACAGACGATTATCATTCCGTGAAGGTTGAGTTCCTCACGGCGTTGCTGGGTTGCAGCGCCGAGGCCGGTTCCTGGGCCGAAGCGCTCGAACAATTAGATGAATTTGAGCAGAATGCCCAAGTACTGATCGATTGGATCGAGTATTACGTGGCAAACGGATCGGTTTCGTTCAGTTCGACGAAATGGAACGCGGTGTCGATTCGATCTGCGGAGTTCTCCAGTGATCCATTGACACCGGACCAGACAGCGACACTGACCGTCGAAATCACGAACTTGACTACACAGGCAGTCTCAAATGTCTATTGTGTGGTTGACGCTCCGGCAGAGATTGTTCTCACGAATGGGAATGTGCCGGTGACGGTGGAATCATCTCAGACGGCTTCTTTTACTTATGGGGTAGAACTGGCGGAGGACGCACTGAATGGACCTTTCCAGTTGTTCCTGACGGTCTATTCCGGTGAAACCGCGAAGGCTTACGGATTGGTCTCCGGGTCGATTGCGGAGGCAAAAGAAGCCGAATATGTCGATGTGAGAAACTGGCGTGTGCGTTAAGGTCAGTAATGCTGTGTAAACGAATTGGATTGATGTGCTGTAGCGTAAAGATTCCCTCACCCCAACCCTCTCCCGGAGGGAGAGGGAGCAGGTTTTCCCATCGAGAGAAGAAGAACTGAGAGTATAGGCTTTGAGAAAGGATCGGAGACTCGACATGGACCCCCAAAAACTGTTTTGCCTGTTCGCCGTGCTGTTGATAACCAATTCACCGGGATGGTGTGTGAACATGAATGAGATTCCCTCTGCTCCACCGCAAGACTCGATCATGGCCGGTCCGAGAGAGATTGCCCAGGTACGGGATTGGGCCGATCTGGCCTTCGGGATTGCCGATCCGGCAGGATCGGGTGTACGGATTGAAATCAAGGAGAACTCCTTCGGCGAGGTACGCTTTGGAAGATCCTGCATGGGCACACCGATCCGTATCGGAGATCGCGAATTTGAGCATGGGATCGGGACGCATACATACAGCGAATTGATTGTCCACCTTCCGCCGGACGTGCAGGAATTCCGTGCTTTTGTCGGGATCAACAATAATGTCTATACGCAGGGCAAATCCGGCAGCGCGATCTTTGTCGTGGAGGTGGATGGAAAGGAAATTTTCCGCAGTCCGGCAGTGCGAGGTAGCGACGCGCCTTGTTCCGTAGCGGCAAAGATCCCCAAAGGGGCGCAAACCCTTGTGTTGAAAACCGAGGCGACCGAGGACGGCGAAGCCAACGATCATACGGATTGGGCGGATGCGCACCTGGTGCTTGCAGACAGTGCAAAGATCTGGCTGGACAACCAACCGGATTCCCTGCTAGGCGCGGGATTGCTTCCTTTCTCGTTTCTCTATAACGGCAAACTGTCGCAAGACCTTATGGGAACCTGGTCGCACGAAAGCCGGACAACAGAAGAAGCGGATTGGATTCGATCTGAGGTCAGTTGGACTGATCCGGAGACAAAACTCCGAGTCCAGGCAACTGCGCGCAGTTTTCGCCAATATCCGGCAGTGGATTGGGTACTCCAATTCCAGAATACCGGCTCGGTGAATTCACCCATTCTTGAGGATATTCAGGCATTGGATATGCCCCTGCGCACAAAGGGATCACGGAAAGTCACGGTGCGCCAGAATCATGGGGATGTTCTTGACGAGCGCAGTTTTTCCTTTCTCACAACCGGCTTGCATAACCGGGACAGCATTGATATGGCCCCGCGCGGCGGACGGTCATCGAACGGGGCGTTCCCATTTTTCGAGATTCAATATGGGGATCATCCGAGTGGGGCTGAAAACCTGATTGCCGCCGTGGGCTGGTCGGGGCAATGGGCGGCCAACGTGACGCGCACCGCAACGGGATCGGTTCGCCTTCGTGCCGGGATGGAACGGACGCGGTTTTATTTGCAACCCGGCGAGTCTGTGCGTACACCGCGCATCCTTCTCACGACGAGCGAGGGCGACCCGACGTTGGCACACCAGCGATTTCGTCGGTTGATGCTGTTCGAGTATTTCCCGAAGGTCGACGGGAAACCGATCCTTCTTCCGTTTGCCCTGCAATGCTTTGACCGGTACAGCTGGACCCTGCCCGATTGGGCTACGGAGGCGGGACAGATCAAGGCCGCCGAGTTTGCAGCCCAGGCGGGATTCGATACGCTCTGGTTTGATGCCGCCTGGTTCATCGGCGGATTCCCAAACGGCGTGGGAAACTGGGTGCACAAGCCGAAAGAGTTCCCGAACGGGCTTCGTCCTGTCTCCGATGCCTGCCATGCCGCCGGACTCAAGTTCCTGATCTGGTTCGAGCCGGAACGGGTTGCCGTCGGGTCACAGATTGCACGGGAACACCCGGAGTTTGTCATCGGCGGTGCGGAGGGTGGCCTGTTTCAGTTGAACGATCCTGACGCGCGACGATGGCTGACCGATCTCTTATCTCAACGAATCTCCGAATACGGCATCGACATTTACCGAAACGATTTCAACATGGACCCGCTCTCATTCTGGCATCGAAATGATGAACCGGATCGTGAGGGAATTACGGAGATTCACTATATCGAAGGTCTTTACGAGATGTGGGATGAACTGCGCGCGCGGCATCCGGGACTATGGATCGACAACTGCTCCAGTGGCGGGCGGCGGATCGATCTGGAGACCTGTATGCGCTCGGTTCCCCTGTGGCGCAGCGACACCAACTGCTCCCCCGGGCGTGAGGAATGGAACCAGTCCCACACCGCGCAGTTGTGTTCCCTGATCCCGCTCAATACATCCTGTGCCTGGATGCCGGATTCGTATGTGATGCGAAGCACAATGACCGCCGGACTGATTTGCCAGTGGGATTATCTGAACGGGGATTTTCCGATGAAGGAAGCGCTGTCGAATCTGGCGGAGTTAAAGGAACTGCGGACATACTGGTACGGCGATTTCTATCCGCTGACGTCGGGGGAGCCATCGCCGGAACTGTGGTGCGGCTGGCAGCTTCACCGCCCAGACCTGGATGCCGGGATGGCAATGGTCTTTCGGCGAACCGAGTCCCCGTATACCGGCTGGACGCTGCGCCTTCAGGCTCTCAATCCGAAGGCGGTCTATCGGATTGAAATCCGTGAGGGCGACAATCCCGCAAGTTCGGAGGATCTCTCCGGCGAGGCGCTGATGGCAGGTCGCGAGATCAAGCTGCCCCCACGGTCGAGTTTGTTGGTTCGGTATAAAAAACTTGCCCCCTCAGGCAAATAGACCCAAGGGGGCAAAATTGTTCTTTCACGAATACGGCCTTACGTCGTCACTTTCGTGGCCTCCGGGTTGAGCTTGGCGCGACGCCCTTTGTGCCAGGCGACATTGGCCAAGTGCGGACCGCAGACTGCTGTGTGCCCGACTTCCACCGGCGCGTTCGGCTCTTTGCGGGTCTTGACGCACTCAATGAAATTCTCCACGTGGGGGGTAATCTCCAGTTCGCCCGTTTCGGCGAGAACCGGATTCTTCGGAACGGGGTCAATCGGCTCCTGGTATACCTGGAAGCCGAACCGATCCACGTGCATGGTTCCCTTTGTGCCCTGGAACAGAATGTGCCACCAGTCCAGATAGGTGCTGTTGTAGTTCAGGGTCCAGGAGGCAATGAATCCGTCGTAGTAGTAAATCGAGGTGAACACTTCGGGGGTTTCGACACCGGTCATATTGACAACTCTTCCGAAGCACTCTGCCTCGCGTGGCGTGCCGGTTCCCATGAACGACTGAACCACGTCCATGATGTGCGTGCCCTGGTCGCAGTTGAATCCACCGGAGAAGGCCCAGAATCCGCGCCAATTGCGGACTTTCATCGGCTCGAACTTGACTCGTTTGGCAGGCCATCGGAACCGTTCCCAGTCGAGTTTGTAGTCCAATGGTTTGTTGTCAGTCGGTCCGGCACAATTCCAGTTCCATTCCGCCTTGACCATGGTGACCTGCCCCAGCATCCCGGATCGGATGGCATCGCGGGCTTTGAACAGCAGGGGCGAACTGCGGCGCTGCATCCCAATCTGGACGATGCGGTCGGTCTTGCGAACTTCCCGGATGGTCTTGGCCCCTTCCTCGATGGTGTGCGACATGGGTTTCTCGCAATACACATCCAGGCCCGCCTGCACCGCGTCGATCATCTGGGTGCAGTGCTGGTGTTCCGGTGTGGCGATGATGACGGCATCCAGGTCCCTGCGAGCCAACAGATCGCGATAGTCGAGATAATCATCCACTTTGCCTTCATTGTCTCTCTTGGCGATTTCCAGTCCCTTTTGCAGGTTCCGCTCCGAGACATCGCAGACAGCGGCGAATTTGACACCGGCCTTCTGGTGAATGCCCATCAGGCCGCGTCCCTGTCCGCCGGGACCGATAATGCCCATGATGAGTTGGTCATTCGCACCAAACACCCGTTTGGGAAGAATCAGGGGTGCAGCCAGGGCCGCTCCCGCGATCACCGATGACTTGACCATTTCACGACGACTGATTCCTTTTTCCATTGTGGCAGCACCTCCGTGAAAGCGTTTCAGCCCCGGATATCCGGCGACCGTCCGCCTGAGATTTACTTATCTTACCAAGACCGCTTTTTCAGGTCTCGATTTGCTTCGCATGTCGTGTCCACCAAGTCAATCCGGCCAGTTGCTCTTCCCTGGGCGCGGGTCGGAAGAAGCTGAACAGGAATCCGATCACGCAGGCAATGAGATTGACGGCGACTGCCATCATGAATGGGTGTATGCCGATGGCCTCTCCCAAATGCGGGGGTTTGGGACCGAGATTGGTTTGGATTCGTTCGGCCAGGATTTCACGAATCCGCTCCTTCTCGGCTTTCCGGACATCCGCCAGCTTCATTTTGACGCCTTCCGCCTCGGCTTTTGCGCGGATCTCAGCCTGAATCGTGTCGGAATTGACCTCTCCCGATTTGACGGCATCACTGATCATCCACTCGACATCGCTATCCCAGGACATTGCCTTTGCCTCGATGTAGGTCATACCAAATGTCGCCACGACCGCCAGCACGATCCCCACAGCCCCCCCAAAGCTGTTCGCTCGCCTGCTGCAGAATCCGATGAAGAACAGACCGCCAATCCCTCCTCCCAACATGGCACCGACAATAAACGCCATCTCAAGGATGGTTTCCTGTCGGAGTTTTGTCAGTCCCAGGGCAACCACGATCATGGAGATTCCGCTCAATGTGGAGATGACTTTGGCGGCTTTCAGGTAGTGATTGTCATCTCGTCCGGGAGCAAGAAGCCTTTTATAGATATCTTCGGTGGTCACCAGCGACATGGCGCTGATGCACGAGGTCAACGTTGACATGGCGGCGGCCAGCAGCCCCGCGATGACCAGTCCCCCGAACCCCTGCGGCATTTCATTCAAGATGAAATAGGGGAAGATCTCATCCGCCAGCATCTCCCGAGGCAGCCGTTCCGGATGAGCCTGATAGAACACCCACAGGCAAGTTCCAACGAACATGAAGAGCAACCAAGCGGGGATGCAACCGGCGGTTCCCGTCCAGGTGGCATTCCGGGCGGCGCGGGTGGTCGGTGTGGAGCAATATCGCTGAATCTTGTTCTGGTCGAGCGCAAATTCCTGTGTACTGCCGATCGTTCCGATAATCAGCAACATCAGCAGGGTATCTTTGGCGAGACTAAAATCAAACATGGAAGCCACATTCTGACCGAACAGGGAGAATTTCCCATTCGCCATGCCCATACTGAATACGGTCAACGCCCCGCCATCGACGTTAAGAAAGACGATCAGAACGACAGCTAATCCGCCCAGAAAGAGAACGAAGGTCTGGAAAACATCCGTCCAGATTACTGCCTCCAGGCCGCCGATCACCGTGTAGAATGCCACGAACACGCCAATTCCAATAATCAATGGGACCTTGTCGAACTGAGGAAACATCATGGTTAACGGGAGCGAGAGAAGGTACAGGATCAATCCGACGCGCCAGATCTGGCCCAGGACAAACAAAATGCAGACATAGATTCGTCCCCACAACCCGAATCGCCGCTCGAAATAGGTATAAGCGCTGATGAATCCCACACGCCGGTAAAATGGAACGAAAATGAAAATGGCGATGATAGCGCCGGCCGGAAATGCCAGTCCGGGTACGACCCGACTGAAATTCCCTTCGTAGGCGGAACCGGGATAGGCTAGAAAGGTGATGGAACTGATTGCGGCCGCCAGGATCGAAATACCGATTGCCCAACCCGGCAACTGGCGTCCCCCCAGAAAATAGCCTTCCGTGTTCTTAATACGCAGGCTGCACCATACCCCCAGGGCGAGCGTTCCCAGCAAATAGGCAATCAATACGACAATATCCCAGGTACGACTGAGTCCAACGGCTGCGTTTTCCACGTTCCTTTATCCCTTCGTCGCGAGATTGTGATCTATTTCGTCCGAGGGACATGACCGACTTCTCGGCGCGAACCCCGGGATTGATTGTCCGTTCCCCTTCAGAAGTCGATCATCAGGCCTGGAAATGAGGCAGATGCCGCGTTTTCCAGGTCAGCCCCCCCAGTTCTTTCAGGGATTTCGGCGGACGCAGGAAGCTGAAAAAATACCCCACGATGAACGCGACAAGGTTCGAGAGAACGCCCATCATGAAGGGGTGAAATCCGATCGCCTCTCCCAGGTGGGGCGGCTGCGGGCCGAGTTTCGCCTGGATTCGGTCTTCCAGACTGGCACGAATCCGCTTTTTTTCGATCTTCAGTACGTCGGCAAGCTTCAGTGTCTTGCCTTGAGCCTGCGCTTCCGCACTGATTTCCGTTCGGAGTGCCTTCGTGTCGATTTCGCCGCTGTCTGTCACTTCCTCAATCATCCAACTCACTCGGCTTTCCCACATCATGGCTTTTGCCTCAATATATGTCATCCCGCAAGTGACAATGGTGGACAGAATCACTCCAGCCACGAGGCCATAATTATTGGCGCGGGTTGTAAAAAATCCGACCAGGAACATTCCACCCATTGCGCCGCCCAGCATGGCTCCGATTACAAAACACATCTCCAGAATGGTTTCCTGCCGCATGGTGGTCAGCCACAATGCGATGAGAATCATGCTTGCGCCGCTCAAAGCCGAGATGGTCTTTCCGATTTTCAGATAATGGGAGTCTTTGCACCCCGGCAAGAGTATCCGTTTATAGATATCTTCCGTTGTGACGGTTGCCACAGCGCTGATGCAGGAGCTGATGGACGACATGGCCGCTGCCAATACTCCCGCAATCACAAGACCGCCCAGACCGGTCGGCAGCTCATGAAGGATATAGAAGGGAAACACTTCATCCGCCAACATTTCACGGGGGAGACGGTCCGGAAACATCTGATAGAACACCCACAGGCAGGTCCCGACAAACATGAAGAGAAGCCAGACCGGAACACAGCCTCCGGCTCCAATCCATACCGCGCGCCGCGCGGCTTTATCGGACTCCGCAGCAATATAACGCTGAATGTGTGTCTGGTCCAACGCGAATTCGCACACACTTCCAATACTGCCGATGATAAAGAGCATGATGAGCGTATCGGTGGAGAAACTGAGGTCGAACGCCGATGCCACATCCTTTCCAAAGAAAGAGAATTTCCCATTTTCATATCCCATGCTCAAAACGGTCCATGCACCCCCATCCACGGTGATGAACACGGCGACAACAATGGCTAATCCGCCCAGGATCAACACGATGGTTTGGAAAACATCTGTCCAGATCACCGCCTCAATGCCTCCCAGAACGGTGTAGGCCGTCACAAACACGCCGATCCAGAAAATACTGACTTGAAGGTTCATTTGGGGAGACATCTGGTTCATCGCCATGGAAAGCAAATACAGGATCAATCCCATGCGCCAAAACTGCGCCAGAGTGAACAGAAGGCATACATACACCCGCGCCCATAGCCCGAATCGACGCTCGAAATAGGTGTACGCGCTGATATAGCCCGTCTGGCGATAGAATGGAACGAAGATGTAAATCCCCATCAGTGCGCCGACCGGAAATGCCAGGCCCGGCACAATCCGGCTGAAATTCCCGTCGTATGCAGAACCGGGATACGCCAGAAAGGTGATGGAACTGATTGCTGTGCCCAGAATGGAGATCCCGACCGCCCAACCGGACATCCCGCGTCCCGCAACGAAATACCCCTCCGTGGTTGTTGTCCGCATCCCCGCCCAAAGCCCCACACCAAACGTGATTAAGAGATAAAGGATCAATACCGCCAAATCAGCAAAGCGAATCACGGCAAGTGTCGGGTCTTCCACCATACAATCTCCTCTCAGGGGGCATGTAAATTCGAGAACCCCGGATTCTTCCTAATTTAGGCCGATAGATCAAGAGGCACTCCATTGAATGAGATTTTTTTGAAACCTCCTTTTCGGGTCGACAAGGGACAGTGTCACTCACAAGAAAAGGTCCGCGCAACCGTGATTCCGAGAAGCGAAGCGACGTGGGAATCTCATCGTTGAAGCGCGCAAGCCTGAGATCGCCACGTCGCAGCCCTTCGCAGACTCCGGGCGGCTCCTCGCGATGACGGGACGGGCACGGTCTCGGTAAACCGTGCTTTCTTTGTCCAATCACCGGCACCGTCGTTCTGCTTCTTACAGGAAAACCCCTCTTTACCGCATGGATTCTGTCGTGAGGATGTGCATATAATGAGGAATAGAACAGGAGAATCCCGATGTTTCGAACTTGTCTTGGACTGCTTATCTTTTTTTTCGGTTTGCTGTTTTCGTTCCAGGCGTGGGGCGAGGAGGCGGCTTCCGTTTCTCCCCGCTTGCCGGAGGGTGTTCCGCCGGTTCTGGGCTGCTGGTTCTGGCATGGGGCAGAATTCGAACCGGACGGGTACAAAGTTTATGTGGACCTGGTCAGTCGTCATGCACCGTACAACCGACTGACCACCAGCCTGCGCATTCCGCTCAAAGAAGTCACAGACGAGGATGTGCATGACCGCATCGAAGAAGCGGCGGCCTATGCACGGGAACGCGGTGTGTCTGTCGTGATGGATCTCGATGTCCGCCTGGCCCGAAAAGCGTTTCAGGACCGATACCCCGATGAATTGCAGCAGATGGTGATTTTGCACGAAGTGCCCCAACGTGCCGGTGAGGAAACCCGGATCGAAACGAAGAGCCGGGAACTGACCGATCATTATACGAACCGAACGACGCCCTATCTCTCCCTGGAAGGCTCTTTGCTGAGAGTTTATTCCTATCGGTGCGGCCCGGCAGGAATCGAACCGGACACGCTGGAGGAGATCACATCGTCCTGCGGTTTGATCGAAGCTTCCACACAGGCCGTGACAGTTACCGTACCCCCGCAGAAGGACACCAACGACAGATACGCCTGCGCGATGGTGGCTTTCACCCACTTCTGCCCGGATGTGTTCGCGCCGCACCTGATGGAATTCCAGCGCGATATCCTCCGACAATATGCGGATGCCCCGTTGGCGGGAGCCTGCAAGGATGAATGGGGATTTCCCCCCTGTTATGACGGAAATCCCAAAAAGGATGAATACTGGTATTCCCGCTTCGAGGCCCAGGAATATGCAAATCGGACCGGCGGACGTGACCTGTTGGCCGATTTCCTCCTGATGCACCGTGGAATCGCAGGGCGGGAGCGCGAACGGATCTCCGCGATCAATCAATTCATGAAAATGTCCCTGGAGCGAAACAGTGCGCTGGAATCGGATTTCTATCAATCCGTGAAAGAGACCTTCGGTCCGAAGGCGATGGTGGCAACTCATCCCACCTGGTGGCCGTACCCGGACCTGCGGGAATTCAAGAAGAACGGCCTGGACTGGTGGGCTGCGCCCCGGGACTGGGCGCAGACGGATGAGACGACTCCGTTTGCGGTTCGAACGGCGCTTGCGAAGAAGTGGGGAAGCCCCGTCTGGTACGACATGTATTATTCCTCGAAAAAGGCGGACTACGAGCGACATGTCTGGACCCACGCATTGGGCGGCGGACGAATCAATTACCATCCGCTTTATCCGAGAGAGGGAACCCTTCTGGAGAACAGCGCCTCCTTGCTGCAAGGTGACCTGATGCGCGCGGATTGCCGTGTCCGACTTCTCAACTTCATCTCAAAAAGCCCGCTGGATTGCCCGGTCGCTGTCATTTTCGGTCATGCCGGTGCGATGAACTGGGCCGGACCGGCCTATAACGATGTCGGGATGGAGATCGCGGATGCGTTCTGGCGCGCGGGCTATCCGGCGGACCTGATCCCCAGCAGCGAAATCGAGAACCTGGGAGTTACGCCGGAAGGGTGGCTTCATTACGGTCCGCAATGCTATACCGCAGCAGTGCTTTATCATCCCGAATTCGAGAATCCCGACACCGCTGAATTTCTGAAGAAAGCCGCGAAGGGGAAAACAAAAGTCTTTCAACTTGGCGATTGGACCCGTGACTTTGAAGGCAATCCATTTGATGGCAACGCCGCTCTTTCCGAGTCTGTGACCCTGTTAGCCGATAATCAGGCAGTCTTGTCCAAGGCGTGCAAGGTACTCAGCGAGAAGGAAATCGTGCCACAGACTCCGGCCCTCGCGCGGCTGGAGGCGTTCGCGGAACCCTCGAATTGCCCGCCGACGGAGGGATTCTGTCGGCTGTTGGATGGAACCCTGATCTGGGCTGCGGGCACGGAGAAGGTGTCCGGCGATGCTTTCGATATCACGCTTGAAATTGAGGGGAAGAAGGTAAATGTGGAAGCCGTCGGTATTGCCGGGGTTCGCCTGGATGAGCAAGGGCGACTGGAGGCGCTGGCGGCGGGGGAGTTGAAGCATCTCGGCATGGAGGGATTCGAACTGGATCCGGATACTCCAGCGGATATCGCTCTGTGGCGCGATGCTTCCGGTCAATACCATGGCGTGATCCAGGGGCACGATGGGCCGATTCCATCCGCCCTGCTGGAAATCACGTCGGATTGGCTGCGCCTGGCGTTGCCCGAACCGCTGGAGGATCTTCCGGTTGAGAAATGACCGCATCGTAAAGGGCGTGTCCCCGAAGGAGTGGTTCTTTTGAAAAACGGTTTTGCATCTTCTCTTACTGGCAAATTTCTTCTTGCCGTGTGGATGCTCTTTCTGCACGTCCCGGCTATGTTTGCGGCGCGCACGGAACTTGACAACGGTGAGATCCGCCTGACTCTTGGTGTGGATGACGCGGGAGTTCCGCTCATTTCGAAATGTATCCTGAATAACAACGCAACAGTTTTCACGGACGCGGAAACCGGGAAAGGATGGAATGCCTGGCTGCCCGCACCCACTATCTCGGATGTGTCGGGTTCCGACGACTGGACGATCAGCGAAAACCCGATCTTTCTGCGAGGGGAGACCAGCCGGGTTTTCGGATCGGCGCTCAAAGTGACTTGGATGGTGGATCTGGCGAGACACGGGACTCTGTTCCGTACCTCTATCCAAATGACAAATCTGTCGGAACGAACTCTCCCGATAGACTGGTATCCTGTCTGGAACGCGTCATGGAAGATGCGCCACAGGCCGGAATGGGTAAGGTGGTGGGAATCTCTCTCCTTTTGTCGTACAAAGTCGGCGATGAATACCGGTCAGGCTGTAAATCTCTCCAGCCGGTTGCACAGTTCGGATGAGATCGAGAACGGCGTGAATCCCTACTGGGTTCTTGGCGGGCGGGACGGCCATATTTGTTTCGGGCTGGAATGGTGCGGTGGCTGGAAAGCGATAATCACAGGGACGAAACAGGGGGCCGATTTCTCGGTATGGCTTCCCCCGGAAGAGACACAGCTGATCCTCGATCCGGGGCAATCCATTCACGGGCCGGTGCTGCACACGGTTATCACCCGGGAAAGCGACGACAGCCTGGCACGTGCCGACTGGATGCGCCAGCGAGTTGCTCTTGCTCAAGAGCGATTTGCCATGCCGCCACCGGCCTTTTATCTGGGCTATAACAACTGGTACACCACGCGATTTCAGATCAACGGGGAGTTCCTGAGAAGGCAAGTAAATTATATGGCCCCGTTCGGATTCGATGCGTTTGTGATTGATGCGGGGTGGTACAAGAATGTCGGGGATTGGACCCCCGATGAAACAAAATTCCAGCCGGGAGAGTTTGAATCCCTGCTGAAATCGGCGGGCCGTCATGCAGGAACGACGGGGATCTGGACCTGCCCGCAATTCGTTCATGCACCCGCCGATGCGCCACCGTCCCAGGCAGATCGGCCCGGATTTTACAGGGAATTCATCGATGGTCACCTGCTCGATCTGGACGGCTGCAATTTCTCGGAACTACTGAAAAACCATGTCGCGTTTCTACGGAACCGCTACGGTATCGCCTGGTGGAAATATGACCAGGATTTCTTTATGAATGAGACACGCGCGGGGGTGATGCGGAATGTCATCGCGTTCCAGGAGGCTTTGAAAGCCGTTCGGCACGTGAATCCCGATCTGATTATCGAGAACTGCCAGAGCGGGGGACGCATGATTAACGAATTAACGGTCCAGGCCTGCCAGACACAGTGGCTGCGGGACGGCGGGAACAACGGCCTGGAGCACGCCCGACAAAACATCCGCGTCGCCCTGGGAGCCATGGAATTCGTATTTCCATGGCAGGCCTGCCGCTGGACCAACAATATCAGCCGAATGTCGCCCGATGATCGGGAGTTGATTCGTTATTATTGCCGTAGCGCCATGGCCGGAAGCTGGGGCATTGTCGATGACCTCTCCAATCTGACGGATGCTCATCGACGGATTATCCTCGAAGAAATTCAAAACTACCGCCGCCTGAACGAAAGCAAGACGGATTGTCTGTATGATTTGATCTTGCCGACCGAAGGGGGGTCGTATGCCGGTGTGCTGTTTTTCACGACAGCGAAAGAGCGAGCGGCGGCAATCTTCTGTCGCTGGGATGGAAAAGATACGATTCAAGATCGTGTCCTGTTCAAACATCTCAATCGACAAACCGATTACCGTGTCGAGAATCCGGATAGTCACGAAATAGAGATTCTCAGCGGCGAATGCCTGATTCAGGAGGGATTGCCGATTGTGATGGAACCGGAGAAGTGGTCTTTGATTTATTTGTTGAGCGCTGTTTAATGAAGGCTTCTGAAATATCAGCCGGTCGGGATTTGGCAACCTCATACATCCTATCGAGATCAATCCCAGGGTGTCTCATGGTCGCAGATCCCGATTCCATTCAAAATAAGGAGCCTTTCGGTATTTCCATGGGACCGGGACAAAAACCCCGATGGGAGGTTTGAATGAGCCACGGACATTCGTTTTATGAAATTGCGGCGATTCTGGGGCTGGCCACCTTTCTGGGGATTGTCGGCCAGAAATTGCGGCAGCCCCTGATCATTATGTTCCTGGCAACAGGCATCCTGGCGGGGCCGTCCTGCCTGGGGATTATCGCGAGCTACGCGCAGATCGAGCTCCTGGCGCAAATGGGGATTGCCTTGTTGTTGTTCATTGTCGGATTGAAGTTGGATTTGCACCTGGTTCGGACCACCGGTCCGGTTGCTTTGGCGACTGGACTGGGGCAGATTGTTTTTACCTCGATCATCGGTTTTGTCATCGCTATCGGCATGGGGATGACCGTCATAACAAGCGCGTATGTGTCCGTTGCGCTTACGTTTTCCAGTACGATCATCATTGTCAAACTTCTTTCGGATAAGAAAGAGATCGACTCGCTTCATGGGCAGATTGCGGTCGGCTTTCTGATTGTCCAGGACATCGCCGCCATTCTGGCCCTGGTCGGCCTGACCACATTCGGCTCGAGCCTTTCCGAGGAAGGTTCGGTTATGAGAACCTCTCTGCTCATTGCGGGAAAAGGCTTGGGATTGCTGGCGTTTGTCGGTGTGCTGATGCGCTATGTTCTCCCCGACCTGTTGCGTCGAATCGCGCACTCGCAGGAAATGCTGGTCCTCTTTGCAATTGCATGGGCGGTGCTTCTCGGCGCGGGGGGTGAATTACTGGGGTTCAGCAAGGAAGTCGGCGCGTTCCTGGCCGGGGTCTCGCTGGCATCCACCGAATACCGGGATTCCATCGGGGGGCGATTGACCAGCCTTCGGGATTTCCTGCTGTTGTTCTTTTTCATTGATTTGGGCGCGCGATTGGATTGGTCCACGGTTGGTTCCCAGGTGAATGCGGCAATCTGGTTTTCTCTATTTGTCCTGATCGGAAATCCCCTGATTGTCTTGATCATCATGGGTGTGATGGGTTACCGCCGTCGCACGGCGTTAATGGCGGGGTTGACCGTGGCCCAGATCAGCGAGTTTTCCCTGATTGTGGCGGCTCTGGGACTCAGTCTCGGCCATATCTCTCCCGAAACCATGGGACTGATTACGCTTGTGGGGGTGGTGACCATTTTTGCCTCTACCTACATGATTCTCTATTCCGGGCCGTTGTACCGCTTTCTGTCAAAGCCGCTTCTGATTTTCGAGCGGCGCAATCCCTATCGGGAAACCGTCGGAGATACCGGCCAGGAAATGCGTATGGTGGATGTGATCCTGGTCGGTTTGGGAAACTACGGAAGCGGTCTGGCTAAGTGCCTGTCGGATCGCAAGAAGGACATTGTTGGAGTGGATTTCGATCCTATCGCTCTGCAGAAATGGCGATCACGGGGGATTTCTGCGTTGTATGGAGATATCGCGGACCCGGAAATCCACGAACAACTGCCTTTGCGCAAGGCCCGGTGGGTGGTGAATACGGTCCGTGACAGGGAATTGAATCTGTCCTTAATTCACCTTCTCAAGAGCCTTGGATATGGAGGGAAAGTGGCCCTGACGGCGACCAATCGAGAGGAAGCGGGAATTTATGAGGAGGCCGGGGCACATGTTGTCTTTCGACCTTTCAGGGATGCGGCCGAGCAGGCAGCGGATGCCTTGACACATGCCATGGATGTTCTTCCGGAAAGCGTCGATTGGCCCATTGCATTCCGGGAAATCCGCATCCAGTCCGGCTCGGCTTTTGCGGGCAAGACCCTCAAAAGTATTCCTGTTCGATCCATGACCGGCGTCTCCATTCTCGCTGTGAGCCGGGCAGGGCGGGTCCATTACGATCCCGGACCGGATTTTCAAATCTATCCCGGTGACCGCCTGGTTATTATGGGACATCCGGGGGAATTGAGAGAGGCGGAGACTTTCCTGAATCAAATGCAGGAACAAGAAATCTTTAATACACCCGAACGATTCGTTATTGCCGAGATACGGATTGCGGACAATTCGCGACGGATCGGGCAGACGTTAGCTGAATTGCAGTTCCGCCAACGATATGCCGCCACGGTCGTGGGAATCCATCGTGGCGAGGACCAGATCACCTCCCCCGGACCGAACGAGAAACTGGAACAGGGAGATCGACTCGTCGTGATCGGGACCTCCGAAGCCATCAACCTGTTGAAACAGCAAGAACCGCTGTAGGGAGATGTGATGAAGAAAGCGTGGTTCCTTGTCCCGCCGGGCATATTCGTTGTTCCTGCCCAATCCCCCCGGGGTGTTTGACAGATGAGCAATTTCGAATAGAATTCCTGATGTGGCAATCCCTTCACGGTTTGTCGTTCCCTGGGGTTTTCAGACATCTTCAAAATCTCCCCGGAGGTATCGAACAATATGCAGTTATTATCATTGGTGGGCTACCGCTGCGCGGTTGATCCCACCCTACATTTCATCCCAGCTACTGCCCCCCATGCAACCGCAGTACCAATATTACCGCCTGGCGCAGATTGGTAAGACCAAGCACGGAAGGCTTTCCCGTTTGCAGGTAGACCGAATTGGAGAGCAGCGCTTTTCCTTCCTGGTCTTTCAACTTGCCGGTCAACACAAGATACGGCTCCATGAAATCGCGAAATTCCAATTCGCAGCTGAAACTATCCGAGAGCGTCGCCTCCGCCTTCCCGGTCTCATCGGGGACTCCGAGCAGATTGACAACCGCCTTGCCCATCTCTTTGACGGAGGTAAATCCGAAGATCTCCAGATCCTCCTTGCTGATCCCGTACCGCGCCATCGCAGAAGCGTCTTCGATTTTCGCGGCGGCGGGTGTGGGAGTTGCGGTAGCCGCCTCGATCCGCGATGCGGCCCCATCGAGTCCCTGCAACAGGACCATCTCAACCCGGTAAATATCGGCGGGGCCTTTCTTTGCGGACTCTCCGATCAGGTTTTCCATGTCGGAGATAATCTTTTCGATTTTGTCCAATGCCTCCTTTGTTGCTGTAACGATCAGAGTATTGGATTTCTCGTCGGCAATTACATTCTCCTCCTTCTTTCCTTTATGCGTTTGGTTAAAAGCGCTGCTATACAGTTCTGTGAGAGAGGATTTCGGGTAAGAATAAACCGAATAATGCTTCCCCTTTTCGACTAAGGTCGCACCTGGATCGGCTGCGTTGCCCATTATTCGTACCGGGAATATGTAGTAATTATGCAATTCCGACTCAATCATCGGCTTGATGGACGGTGCAGATAGTTTGCTTAGCCGAAACGCTTTTGTCGGTAAAGCGCATTCTGTTTCGAATCGTGTTCTTAGCGCTTTATATTCCTCAGCCACCTCCGTTTCCTCGGCCTTCTTTTTCTCTTCTGCCTCGGCTTGTTCTATTCTCTTTCTCTCTTCTTCCTTGGCTTCCTCAATTCGCTTCTTTTCCTCTTCCCTGGCTTGTTTCTCCTGTTCGGCGATTACCAAGTCGTAATCCTTTGCCTGAATCTTCAGAACTTTCGGATCTTGGCAGTCAAGAATATAGTGCTCTCGCAGTAGATAGTAATTGATCAGCAACTCTCTTATGATGCCTGGACGAAGCTCGAATAAATCGCATTTCCTACTATTCCTGGCATATTCAATCGACTCAGGATGTCCCGGATAGGGAATCCACTCGACTGTGAATCCATATTTCTGCCCCAGATTTTCCAGAAGTTCACCGAACGGTGCAGATTCGGGAGGTCTGGTACTATATCCGTTAATATACGTATCCAGTCCGCGAATCGTGTAATCCTCATCTGCATTGACCTTGAGTTGCGCGGTTCCTGTCCTCGGTGTGAAGAACGCGACAGTGATCTCGAAGCGACCGAATTTCCTTATTGCGTCTCTTGCAAGTGGAAGAGTGAATGATTCTTTTGTTTCGCTATTCAGGGCAATCAGTTCATAGTACTCGGAACCATCCGGGTATTGTTTGGGTGTTTCAGAAACGCTCAATTTCCAGGGATTGAGGTAAATCGGTGAAACGCAGGAGACATATAACAGTTGATTCTCGAATGGTGCCCCTGTGACAGGATAGTTGGCAGGTTGTTTTTTTGAGAAAAAACCTATCGATTGAACTTTAAGGCGCTCCGGTTCAGTCTGGGTTCCTATATCGTAACCGGCGGTAAAAACAACTTCGTCGATATAGAGAATAAAAGAATCCCTTCGCGGTCGTGGTTTCGTTTTTCCCGCCATGTTTTCGAAAGCGACCGGTTCATTGGCTACCTCTGATGTTACCAGCGGGATATCCCGCAACATCTCTGATGCGCCCTGGACGGTCAAGGTTCCAGCCATCAGGTACGGATCGGTCGTGTTCGGGTCGATGTTCCAAGTTACTTTAATGCCTTCATACGTGTAGGATTCTCCCGGCCACAGCGTCCATAGATCCTCTCCATCCTTTCCTTGTGCGCGCATATTGATCGTACTATGGTTTCCTGAGACCTGCGGAACGGCAGATTGAGTTTCATCTTCTCCCATTGAAGGAACTGCGAACACGGTCATAATGACTAACAATATGGTGATGTTCAGGTTTCGAAACATGATCTCACTCCATCAATTATTCTCTGTCGGCCTTTCGAGTTGAAACGATCCGTCCACGACCCAGATCGCCCGACTTCCGGATTCTTTCAGCGATGTCTCAATGACAATTCTTCCCTTTTCGTCTACAAACCGTCGACCGCGTGGCGCTTGCACAACTTGCACCGGGTTCTGATCCGTTCTTTGTTCGACGGTAGCGGTTTCGGCCTCTCCGGAATCATCACGCGGGGGCGCGGCGGTCTCCTGCGGTATTTGCACATCGACTCCGGTTGTTACGCCAGGCCTGTTTTCCGGGGAGAAAGAACTCGATTCGAACGAGGACAACAGTTGGCCGAGCGCGAAACCCGCGATGAAAATCGCTATCGCCCCCGCGATACGCCAGAAATAAGGCCACAGTCCCCGTTCCGTCATCGCGAATCCCGGTCCCTGAGTCTGCGAAGGGCCGGGATGTGGCGATCTCAGGCTTGCGTTCCAATGTCGAGATTGCCACGCTTCGCTCGCAATGACGGATCGTTGCTGCTCGGAATGACGGATAAGAGTAGGTATTTCCAGCGTCTCGACTCGCTCCTCTCCCGGCGCTTCGGACTGTAGCCATTCCCGTGTTGCCCGCACGGTCTCTTGCCACCCGGCCATCTCCAGCCGAAGCGTTTCATCCGTCTCCAGGCGCTTTTCAAACTCAGCCCTCTGGTCAGGCGGCATGTCGCCGTCCAGGTAGGCTGCGATCTGTTCGAATAATTCTTCCGGCGGCTCTTTCTCGATATTCATCGGTCGTTTTCTCCATCATCCAGGTCAATTTGCAGAATTTCACGGATTCTTGCGATAGCCCGAACCAGTTGGACTCTTACCTGGCGGGCCGGGATTCCCAGGTGTTCCCCGATCTCTTTCGGCCCCAGATCCTCGTGCAGGCGAAGCGCAATCACCGCGCGCTGCTGCGGGGAGAGTTCCGCCATCACCCGCGTAATCCGTTCCTTGCGCATCTCCCGGTCGCAGAGTTCCCGGGGATTTGCATCTTCACTGACAGGAACCGGTGCGGATTCCATCTCCACAGTGCTCGGTCGTCGGTTGCGGCTGCGGAGAAAGTCGATAGCCAGCCGTGCGGTGATTGTCCCCAGCCAGGCGCGAAAATTCCCGGTCCCGTCAAATGTGCCGATTCGTTCCAGAAGCCGCAAGAACACATTCTGCGTGATATCCAGCGCGTCTTCCTCATGGAGGGCAATCTTGTATGCCAGGCGATACACATAAGTGCGATACCGGAGAACCAGGGTTGCGAATGCCTCCCGGTCCCCTTTCGCCGCCGCTGCTGCCAGCCGGTTGTCTTCCAACGCCTCTCTCCTCAGCTGTCCAACCTCACCTGATAAACGCCGAAAATGGGTGAAGAGCTTACAACCTCTGCCGAAAGATCATTTTCGCCGATTTATTGGAGTCTGTCGTGGAAGGTGATAGGACCCTCACCCCGGCCTTATCCCGGCGGGAGAGGGGAAAGAGGCGGCAGCTACGCTGCCGCACTGGAGTTTGGCTATTTTTGCGCATAGAAGCAAGCGGAATGAAGGGAATTTTGGAGACGATGGAGATTCTGGGGCTTCGTAGTGTATGGAGAGGGATTGGGGAAGCCGGAGAAAGGGTGGGTCTGGATGGCGAGTCCCCAG
>JAKPYU010000258.1 GCA_029568995.1 Candidatus Omnitrophota bacterium
ATCTGATCGATCCAAGGCAAGGCCGGGATCCCTCATCCGCAAGAAGCGCGGATTCGGGATGACAACAGAAGCAAATACAGATCTCCGCCGGTAGGCGGGGAGCGCGGAACGTCCGCCTTCCGGCGGATTCCGCCTCATCCGAAAGAAGCGCGGATTCGGGATGACAGGGCAAGGCCGAAAGGGTGACTCGGGACCATTGTTGTCATTCCGAGGAGCGCGAAGCGACGAGGAATCTGCATTTGAACTTTCAGTTCACGATTCGCGAATTACGATTCACGGGCAAGACCAGATCCCTCATCCGCAAGAAGCGCGGATTCGGGATGACAGGGCAAGGGCGAAAGGGTGACTCAGGACCATTGTTGTCATTCCGAGAACAAGGTCCCGCTGCTTCTGCGGGGGCGAACGGTGAATGGCCAAAACTCGTGAACCCTAAATAAGGGGTTGGTTACATGATGGGAAAAACGGAAAACATCCACAAACTGATAAACCAGGGAGAAGGATTGGCCCTTGAATTCAAAGAATCCCGCAACGGCCTGAACAGGAATGTTTACGAAACCGTCTGTGCCTTTCTAAACCGAAATGGCGGCACCCTGCTGCTCGGCGTCCGTGATTCTGGAGAGATTCGCGGCATTGATCCTGGAAAACTGGAACACATAAAGAAGGATTTCATAACCTCCATCAACAACCCTCAAAAGATCCACCCGACCTGTTATCTGTCCGTAGATGAATTTGAATTGGACGGCAAGCGGATCCTTGGAATATACGTTCCTGAGAGTTCCCAGGTCCATCGATGCTGCGGGCGAATTTTTGACCGAAATGAAGATGGAGACCTGGACATCACCGACAACACACTTCTGGTAGCGGAACTATACCGTCGGAAGCAGTCAACCTATTCAGAAAACAGGATATTCCCCTATGCAAGAATATCCGACCTGCGCACCGATCTTATAGATCGGGCCAGAAAGATGGCTGGCATACAGCGAAAAGATCATCCCTGGCTTCAGATGGAAGACATGGATCTTCTCAAGAGCGCCCAACTTTATCAAACCGACCTTGTAAGCGGTAAAAGTGGAATAACTCTCGCGGGTATCCTCTTGTTGGGAAATGATACAACCATACTGACGGCGTTGCCCCACCATCGTACAGACCTGATCCTTCGCAAATTTGATCTGGACCGGTACGATGACCGAGATGATGTCAGGACTAATTTGATCGAAAGCTATGAGAGAATAATGGCCTTTGTAGCCAAACATCTTCCTGACCCCTTTTTCCTTGAGAGGGACCAGCGAATCAGCATTCGAGATTCAATTTTCAGAGAAGTTGCCTCCAATATTCTTATTCACAGGGAGTATATGAATCCTTTCCCTGCCAA
>JAKPYU010000270.1 GCA_029568995.1 Candidatus Omnitrophota bacterium
CGGATTGAGTAATGTCAACAGACTGCCCTGATACACGCCCTGTTCGTCTATCGGGATTCCGCTGAAGATATTCGCAAACGCGACCCCGAACAGCAATGCGGGGAGAAAGCTGCCGACTACCATGCATCCATCCCAGATCGAGCGAAGCAGCGAATGCTCGAATTTCCCGCGAAATTCAAAGGCGATCCCGCGAAGAATCAGGGCGAACAGAATCAACATCAGCGGAGTATACAACGCGCTGAACATGGTTGCGTACATATCCGGAAAAGCCGCGAAGGTAACCCCGCCTGCGGTAATCAGCCAGACTTCGTTACCATCCCAGAACGGGCCCATGGCATTGAAAATGTGTCGCCTGTCCCGCTCGTCTTTTGCCAGGACCGGCATTAAGGTTCCCAGCCCCAGGTCGAAGCCATCCAGCATGAAATAGACTGCCCACAGCAATCCCCAGAGGAAGAACCAGATGCTTTCAAGCATGGCTCAATTCTCCTTTCCGGTCGGATGACAACGGACCAGGTCCTTTGCGTGCGTACTTGAACAACAGATAGAAGTCCGCCAGACCCAGCAATGAGTACAGGATCAGAAAGGCTACCAACGAAACGCCGACCTGGGAAGCGGCAATCGGCGATACGGCATCCGAGGTCCTCATCAATCCGTACACGATCCACGGCTGACGACCGACCTCTGCAACAATCCATCCCGCCTCACAAGCCAGGTAGGGCAACGGAATGGAGTACAGCATCACTTTCAAATAAACCGGGTAGTCGAGTAACCGATTCCGCAAGAACCAGCCGATGACGGTCAGAAAGAGAAACAGGAAACCCAAGCCCACCATGAGGCGAAACGACAGAAAGGTCAGCAAAACCGGCGGATGGTCCTCTTCGGGGAAATCGTTGAGACCCGGTACAACTGCCGAGGGGTCGCGAAATGCGAGTATACTCAATGCACCGGGAATCGGCAGCATCTCCACGAAGTTCCGGTTGTTCTTTTCGTCGGGGATGGTCAGCACGTAGATTGGCGCGTTAGCCGTTTTCTCCCAGTGCGATTCCATTGCTGCCAGCTTGGCAGGCTGTGTTTGCGCCACTTCCTCTCCGTGAAGATGCCCCTCGGCAACTTCCGCGATTGAGAAAGTCAATGCGAAGACCAGGCCAATCCGGAAGGATTTCTCAAAGAAGGCGATTTCCTGTTTCTTGAGAAGATGATAGGCACTCACCCCCATTACAAAGAATCCGGCAAGGATATACGCTCCGAATACGGTATGGAAAAACTCCATAACGGCAAACGGCTGAGTAACGACAGCTAAGAAGTCCGTCAGTTCCGCTCTTCCGTTCCGAATCGTGTATCCGACCGGATGCTGCATCCATGCGTTTGCGATCAGAATCCAGAGCGCGGAGAGATTGGATGCGATGGCCACCAGCCAAATCGAAACGGCGTGCATTTTGGGGGATAATCGTTTCCAGCCGAACAGCCAGACCGCCAGAAAAGTCGATTCCAGAAAGAACGCCAACGTGGCCTCGATGGCCAACAGGGACCCGAAAATATCGCCCACGTATTGAGAGTATCGCGACCAGTTGGTTCCAAACTGAAATTCCAGCGTGATCCCGGTCACCACGCCCAGGGCGAAGTTAATCACAAACAATTTCCCCCAGAATTTTGCCATCCGGAGATAATCTTCATCTCCGGTTCGCACATAGAAGGTCTCCATAATGGCTACCAGAATCGACAGCCCCAGGGTGAGCGGAACGAACAGAAAATGAAACAAGGTAGCCACGGCAAACTGAAGCCGTGAAAGCATCACAACGTCCATAAGAAATCGTTCCCCCTTTCCTTTGGGTAAACTATTCGGCTATTGGTCCAGGTCGCCCTCTCCCTCCGGAAGGGGGCTGGAATGTGGGAAATGTCGCGTGGCATTGGTGTCCTGCCGGTGGAAAGGCAGTCCGTTTCTGCCATATAAGCGCTACAGGCGTTCGTTTACCGCCTTGCCGATTTTTCGACCCAATTCCACACACTTAGCCAAATCCGCGTCGGTGGGCACGTATTTCACGCGAATTCCGGGATCGGGAACCTCGAATTTCATCTCCTCCATCATGTGGTTCAGGAGTTTGACCGCTTCGCCGCTCCAACCGTAAGAACCGAACGCCGCCCCGATTTTTCCTGTGGGCTTCAGTCCCTTCATGTACGAGAGCATATCCGCCATTTGCGGCAACATGCCGTTGTTGATTGTTGAGGACCCGAACACAATTGCTTTGGCGTCAAGGACGTCGGTCATGATGTCATCCCGACTATTCGCTCTCAGATCGAACAGGCGCACGCTCAATCCTTCCAGCAGCAGGCCGTCCAGAACCGCGGAAGCCATCTTTGCCGTGCTGTGCCACATGGTGTCGTAGACAACTAACGCTTTCGCGGTTGCCTCCTGTCGAGACCACTTCACATAAGACTGGAGAATCTTATCCACATCCCGCCGCCAAATCAGGCCGTGATCCGTCGCAATCGTATCGAATGCCCAGTTCTTCTCCCGGACCTCTTGGAACGCGGCGGTTACACGCGAGGAAAACGGCAGAAGGATGTTTGCGTAGTATTTGGCCGCCTGTTTGAACAGTTCGGATGAATCGACTTCGTCATCAAACCGCTCGCTCGTTGCCCAGTGTTGCCCGAACCCGTCATTGGAGATCAGGAGTTTGTCTTCGGGAATATACGAAAACATGCTGTCCGGCCAATGCAGCATTCGGGTTTCGAGAAATTCCACGGTTCTTTTGCCCAGGGAAATTCGATCCCCGGTTTTCACTACCTGATAGGGCCAGTCATCCCGATGAAAATGGTGCAGCAGAGCATCTTTTCCCATGGGCGAACAAAAGATTTTCTCCGGCTTGACCAGCGAAACGATTTCCGGCAGACAGCCGGAATGATCCATCTCGACATGGTCCACGACGATGTAGTCGATCTTTTCGGGGTCCGTAATCTGACGAATTTTGTCAACCAGTTCGCCGCCGAATCCCGGCTTGACTGTGTCGAACAGGGTGACCTTATCGTCGATCGCCAGAAAGGCGTTATAGGTCGTGCCTTGATGCGTGGAGTAACCGTGGAAATTGCGAACATTCCAATCCACCGACCCCACCCAGTAGACATTGTCTTTCACAACGACGGGCTCCATAATCTGCCTCCTGTAACAGGACAAGGAACAACTCGGACGTGTGCGGTTTATGAAGCGGAAAAAGCATCCTTTCCAGCGCCACACATGGGGCACACCCAGTCATCCGGCAAATCCTCGAATGCCGTTCCCGGACCGATCCCGTTGTCCGGATCGCCCACTTCCGGATCATACACATAACCGCAGATTTCACAGGTGTAACTCTTCATTTCCAGACTCCTTTACTGTTTGCGTTCCTGATTTTCATTGCGATGCCTGTCCGGATCACGTTTTTTTCCGATACTTCTCGATACCCGGAAAGACAACACGTCCGCCCAGTCTTTCCAAAGGATCACGCATATCGCCATAAGATTTCCTTAAGCGTTCTCCTATCGACTTCCTGACTCCTCAGGGGTCCTTTCCGGAGAACGGGGAATCGTTCCTCGAAAGGAGCCTTCTGTTTATTTCGATACAGAATACCGATGGGAATCCGGTCGCCCCATTCCAGGGCTTTTTTCAGGGCTGATTCCCAATCGGTCGGATCGTGGTCTTGCTCCAATTTGTAGCAGCGTTGCTTATACCAGGCAAACGTATTTACCTTATTGAACGAGACGCAGGGCTGAAGGATATCGATCATCGACAATCCGCGGTGGCGAATGGCTTCCTGGATCAATCCGGCGAGATGGTCGATCTCTCCGGAGAATCCCCGCGCGACAAATCCTGTTTTCATGGTCACCGCCACCGCCACCGGGTTGAATGGATACGCGGTCACGCCATCCGGTTGGAATTTGGTAGCAAATCCCTCATCGGATGTAGGACTCGCCTGGCCCTTGGTTAATCCATAGATCTGGTTGTTGTGGACGAGCAGCGTGAGATCTACATTTCTCCGCAGCGTTGCGAGAAAATGATTCCCGCCCTCGGCGTAGATGCAGCCATCGCCGCTCTCCACAATGACGTGCAGGTTCGTATTGACCATCCGAGCGCCGGTGGCGGAGGACAGGGATCTGCCGTGAAGGCCGTTGAACATATTGGCTCGCATGTAATGTGGCGCTTTCGCTGCCTGGCCGATGCCGGAGACATGCAGCACTTTGTGCGGCGGGATCTGGCTGGCTGTCAGAGCCTGCTTCAACGCTTTCAGGATGGAGAAATTCCCACAGCCGGGACACCAGCTCATCTCGAATTCCCCGAAATCCTCAATCTTCACCATCGCGGTTCGACCTTGTCCTTCTCTCAGGCGCTCAGTTCTCTCAAAATCCATTCGGGTGTGAATGGACGTCCGTCATATCGAAGAATTTGTCTATGAATATGGAAACCGGTCTCACGCCGGATCAGTTGAGCAAATTGTCCCGTGGCGTTTCCCTCAATGGAGATGACCTGTTTGGCGCTGTCCAGATGGTGGGTGAATTGCTCCGGGTCCAGCGGCCAAACCTGCGCGAAATGAATCGTTGCCGTTCGCGTTCCCTTGGCACGGAGGAATGCCGCCGCTTCGGAAGCCGCACCTTTTGTCGATCCCCACGATAAAAGCAAAAGGTCGGGATTCCCGTCTCCCTCAATTTCCGGCGGAATTATTTCCTTACGCATCCCCTGCTCCTTGCGAAGACGTTTGTCTACCATTGCCTTTCGGATCTGTGGGTCCTCGGTGATATGCCCGGCTTCCGTGTGTTCGTGGCTGTCGCCGACTACGAGATGCTCGGTTTCTCCCGGAAGGAGACGCGGGGAGACCCCGCTTTCGGTAATCGCATAACGCTCATACTTATCGCCTGTGATTTCTACCTTGTGGGGCAGTGCAACCGGCTCCAGGCTTTCAATCTCGAACGGGTCGATCGCCCGATAGGAATCGGCGATGAATTGATCCGTCAGGAGAAACGCAGGCCCCTGGTATTTCTCAGCCATCTCGAACGTTTTTCGGGCAAGGTGGAAACAATCTTCTATCGTTCCCGGTGCGAAAATCGCGCGTGGAAATTCGCCATGCCCGGAGTAGAGTGCGAGATTCAGATCCGCCTGTTCGGTGCGTGTCGGAAGTCCGGTAGCCGGTCCGGGGCGCTGCCCGATAAAAATCGCAATTGGTGTCTCACTCACACCCGCGAGGCTGACCGCTTCTTCCATCAACGCAAATCCTCCACCGGAGGTCGCCACCATGGCTGGCGCTCCCATAAAAGACGCTCCAATCGCCATGTTGATCGCTGCGATTTCATCTTCCGCCTGTTCGACTACAATCCCCATTTCTTTCACGTAGTCCATCAGGTACATGACAATCGAGGAACCGGGTGTCATCGGGTAGAACGAGCAGAACTTCACTCCCGCCGAGGCTACCCCAAGCGCAACCGCTTCATGCCCATTCATCATGAGCCGCTTGACAGGATTCGAGACAGGAGAGAGTTTTTGATGGGGAAAAGAACTCTGGCCGGAACACCAATCGAAGGTGTTCTTCAGTGCTTCTTTATTCTCATCCGCTACCTGGGGTTTCTTTTTGAATTGCTCATCCAGCAGGTTGCAGAGCAAGCCAAGATCCAGGCCGAGAACATAAGCCGTTACTCCCAGCGCCACGGTATTCGAGTACCGTGGATGCGAGAGTTCTTTGTAAGGGATTTTGAGGCACGATGTTTCGCCGGAATCCCAGGCGGCATCGCTCAGAAGAATCCCGTCGGATTTCAGGCCGATGCGATCCTCAACAATTGTCTCCCGATCCAAAGCGACCAGCAAATCGACCGATTCCGTGGGGGCCTGTACCTCGTGTTCGTGGATACGGACGGCGAATGTGTTATGGCCGCCGCGAATACGCGAGTAATAGCTCTGTGTCACCACGATCCGATACCCGCTTCGCACAAGCGCCTTGGCCAGTGCGTGACCGACTGTCACCAGTCCCTGACCTGCCTCGCCGCCCAATACGATGTTGTAGGTTCCCCGCGTCATGTTCTCCTCGGGTGATCGTTCTTTCCCGCTGCTGAGCGCGTTACGCTTCGGAAGCCGCTGGTGGTGTGAAGACTCGCGCTGCCAGCTCGCGGTCCATCATGAACAGGCCTCCGCGCGCTTCGCCGATCAGTTTGAGTTTGTCCACGATCTCGCTGGCAGAGGCTTCTTCTTCCACCTGCTCCGTGACAAACCACTGCAAAAAGGCGTTGGTGGCGTGGTCCCGCAGTTCCACGGCGATATCGACCAGCTTGTTAATTCGTGCGGTTACTTTCTGTTCGTGTTCGTACGCCGCCTCGAAGGCTGCCACCGGCGAAGCCCATTCGTCTGCAGGCGCCTCGATCGCCTTCAGGACTGCACGGCCCCCGCGTTCGATCACATAATCAAAAAATTTCATGGCATGCACCATTTCTTCCTGTGCCTGCACACGCATCCAGTTGGCGAAACCGCGAAGGCTTGTGTTCTCAAAGTAAGCCGACATGGAGAGGTACAAATAAGCCGAGAACATCTCCGCGTTGATTTGATCGTTAATCGCATTCTGCATCTTCTTGTCTATCATCGAACGGTTCCCCTTTCTGTGGGTTTTCTCTTGAATGAGTTATTTCAACTTTTTGACGGCTTCAATAGCCGCCTCGTAGTTCGGTTCGCTGGTAACTTCCTTTACAATCTCTGCATAGCGGACAATTCCTTCCCTGTCCACTACATAGACCGCGCGGGCCAGTAGCCGGAGTTCCTTGATCAGCAGCCCGAACGCCTGCCCGAAAGCTGCATCCCGGTGATCGGAGAGTGTCCGAACCTGTTTCGCACCTGTCGTACCACACCAGCGTGCCTGGGCAAACGGAAGGTCCATGCTGATTGTCAGGATGTCCACATCCGGCCCCAGCGCAGTGGCTTCTTCGTTGAATCGCCTTGTCTGTATGTCGCAAACCGGCGTGTCCAAAGACGGCACGGAAGAGATCACGCAAGTCTTTCCCCGATAGGAGGAAAGTTTCACCTCCGACAGATCGTTGCCCAATACCGCAAAGTCCGGCGCGGTATCCCCGACTTTTACCTCGTTGCCTGCGAGAGTCAACGGATTTCCTTTGAATGTGATGATACCTGTTCGTTCGTTCATGTGCGTTTCTCCATGGATCGATTCTCAACCGTAGGGATACATCCCTTTTTTGACCTCTTCGAGATCCTCCAGCATGAGGTTGTGTTTTTCCTCATCCGTCAGGAGGTACTTGACCAGGTACTCCTGAATGACCATTTTCTTCCCTCGCATGGCCTGCAAAACCGATTCGCCCATCTCAATTGTCTGTTTTTCAATCTCAATATGTTTCTCAATTCCATCCCAGACCAGATTCAATTCATCCGGACTGAGCGAAATCGCCTCTCTCTCCAGGCTATCGATCACCATCTGCTGAACCAGGTGATGCATCAGGGAATCACGTTGGATGATCTCCATCACAAGGTGAATCATCGGATTTTCGGTCTGCTCCATGATCCGGCCGGTTGACGCAACTGAGATGTCCTCAATCTTCTGCCATCGCTTCATCACGGACAGAATCTTCTGGTGAATCTCATTAGGGCACATAAAGCTCTTTCCTTCCATTCCCTGATTAGGACCGAACTTTCCGGTTCTGGCCGATTCTGCATACTACTATGATTTCCGGATGCGGACAACAGGCGAATTATCTCATGTTTCTGCACTTGGGGCACAGGCCCTTGAAGGCAAGAAGGTATCCTGTGACCTTGTACCCGCAAATGCTCCCGATTGTCTCCTCCACATCCGGCTTCAGATCGTACCCGACGTCATCCACTCGACCGCATCGGACACACAGGATATGGTTGTGTCCCGACAGGTTCCAGTCGAAACGCCGCTTGGAGCCTCCCGTCTCCAAGGTCCTGAGAATTCCGGACTCCGAGAGAATCTGCAAGTTTCGATACACCGTCCCCAGGCTGATCCGAGGCAGAGATTTCCTGACCATCTCATACACCTCGGATGCCGTCGGATGCCCGGTGGATTTCCGAATCTCGTCAAGAATGACCTGGCGATGCCGGGTCATTCTGCGTTCAGTCTGTTGTTCCAAGATTCTTGCCTCTTGCAGTAATAGTAACCATTCCCAATTCATCCCAAAGGGTGAGTTCCCCCGAATTGGGAAAAATGATTGGAATGTTGTCCTTGGGAGAGGCTCCCCTGTTCCCAACTCCTAAAAAATACAAAGAAATCCCAGGATACTTATTCCTCCAAATCAAGGCCCAGAGACTCTCCGAGAACCTCCTCATAAACCGACAGGACCCCTTTCACCATTTGTTCCTGCGAGAAAAGTCCCTTGGCGCGCTTCCGGGCAGCCGTCCCGTATTGCAGACGCAGGTCCGTGCTGTCCAGCAATTTTGTCAGTGCCTGTGCCAGCGCCTGGGGATTCTCAGGCGGAACCACAAATCCCGTTTTTTCATGGAGATTGACATACGAGGTTCCGGTTCCAATCTCGGTGGAAACCAGGGGCAGGCCCGATGCCGCTGCCTCGATCAGCACAATCCCAAATGCCTCGCTTCGGTACACCGAGGGCAGGCAGAAAACATCCGATGCGAAATAGTACGGGGCCACATCATTTACCTGCCCCAGAAAGTGGATGCGGTCGCGGTATGGAAGATCGGCGGCTTGTTTCATCAGGTCCCCCAGCAACGGTCCCTCGCCCACAATCAGCAAGGTTCCTTTCACATCCCGCATGGCCTCCAGGAGATACTTCACACCTTTGTAGTAGCGTAGAATCCCGACAAAGAGAACGAGACGCATTCCGTATCGCCGACGGATCACCTGGGCCTGGTCTTCGATTTCCGGCGTCGGCGTAAACCGATTCAGAGGAACTCCGAGCGGCACCACACGGCACTTCTCGCGGAAACGACTTAGAACCGGCGAGGTTTCCAGGTAGTTCGGTGAAGTGACGATGATCCGGTCGCTTTGACCGAGAAATCGGTAGAGAAAAGGACGGTACAGCGGAAGAATCCAGGCCTGACGGACAATGTCGCTGTGGTAATGCACAATGACTTTGCCACGCGGGCGGGCGATGAGATGTGAGAGGACGGCGGTGGGATTCGGCAAATGATAATGCAGAATATCCGCCGAGTGTATTCGCAGCCACAGCGGGAAAGTGGGCGCAACGGGGCAGGAGAGCAAACGTCCCCATTCTCCCACTCGGCAAACCGGAATGCCTTCGATTTCGCTGTGTTCGGTCAGCCAACGGCGTCCGTTGGCCAGCACAGAAAGGTCTCCACAGACATCCCGGCAGCCCTCTACCAGGCGGTGGATTGAAATCTCAATACCGCCGGTGATCGGCGGATAGCAGTCTTTGTAAATATGAACGACGCGCACGGAATCACCTTACCGGACTATTTCGACAGCCTCATCAATCAATAGCCCTGTCCAAATCTGGTTTCGCGAAAGTAGCAAAGTCTAATGAAATCAACCCCCTCTGTATCTCCCCCCATCTTGGGGGAGAATCTTGGCGCTTGCCCTTGCCGACTTAATGACACTCCTCTTGAGAGAGCATCCACTCTCTTCTCCCTCTCCCTCCGGGAGAGGGTTGGGGTGAGGGAAAGAGCATCTCCAAACCGACCTGTCTCAGAACGACCGCGACGCAATCCGCTGAATCGCATCCGCAATCGCCTGTCTCGCACGGGGATCCGTTTCCCGATCATAGGCTGTTTGCAGATGCGCCAGAATGGGTTCATTGTCAAAGTTCGCGAGCGCGTTCGCTGCCGCCGCGCGGATCAGCGGATCGCCCATGTCATCCAGTGCCTTGTCCAGCAATTGAACCGAGTCTTTGTTGGTGATGCGCCGACAGGCGGTCAGAATCCTCTCGCGGTAAGCCTCGTCGGTTTGCCCCTTGACGGCATCCAGCAATGCCTGGGCCGCCTCCGGGGTACCGATCATCGCCAGGGCGTTACCGGCACCGGTTTGAATCTCCGACCGCACACCCGGCTTGATCGCGTTGGACAGCGCCGAAACGGCGTCCGGATTGCGGACCTCCGCCAGAGTATTCCCGATCCGCTGTTGGTAATTCTCTTCCACTCTTCCGGACCAATTCATCAGGCCGGTCACCACCGAGGGGCCTCCAAGCGAGGAGAGAATCTTTCCCGCGTCCTCCGACCACCAGTCCACCGAGTCTTGAAGCAATCCCTCGATGACCTGTTCCATACAGGCGGGATTGGTGATCTTGCACAATTGGGCGCGGAGATTGTCCCTGATTCGCGGGTCCTGTTCATTTCGGATTGCCTTGAGTAGTTCTCCCAGCGCTTTCGGCGTGCCGATCAGCGCCAGCCCGTACGCGGCAAATTCGCGGACATTCTCATCGATGGGGCTGTGCATCAACCCGGCCAGGCGATCCACCGCTGCATCCCCAAAGGCCGCCATCCGGTTCAGGATATCCATCAATTTCGCTTTGTCTCTGGGTTTACCCAGGACCGTTGGCGCTAATTCCGCAAGGAGCAGATCCAACTGACGGTCAATCGACACCTCCGGCGTCGGTTCCACGCCGACTGCCGTTGTGGCTTCTTCAACCTGAAAGGTTGCTGCCGGAGTCTGAACAGGAAGAGGACTTGGGAGTTGAATTTGTGTCGGGAATGCTATCGGTGTGGGAGTCTCTTTCAATTCCGGCGGCTTCGTACCGGTTTGGGGCCACAACAGAATGAACACCACCAGGGC
>JAKPYU010000275.1 GCA_029568995.1 Candidatus Omnitrophota bacterium
TGAAGGGCGTTGGACAGTTGTTCCACTTCTTGAAACCGGCGCTGCAAAGTTGGTTCGATACGCTTGATTTCCTCTTCGGGAATAGCCTGTTCCTCTTTATATCGGCCCAGAGTGGAGGCAGAGATCGCCAGGAGAACCGACAGTTCATCGGAGAGAGACTTGGATTCTCCCCGCATAGCCCGCTTGATTTCTTTCTTGACAGCGTTCTGGCGCTTATCGGTATCGTCGGACAGTTGCAAATACAGGCTGGCCTCGTCCTGGGTAATCCAATTCACCTTACCATTGTGGACGAATCGGACCAGTTTATTCGGATCGACTTCCTTCTTCTGGGCTTCGGCTGACCGGGTTCTTTCCCAATAGTCGTCAAACCGGTCCATGGTGAGGTCCTTCTGGTCCTCACCGCCGAAAATACTGTCAAAGGAGGCTTCCGGTGCGCCGTAGTCTTCCTGGTCTGTCGACATATCGTTCCCCGTCTTGGTGAATGGACTGCGACTCCCGATGGCCCGCTTCCACAGAGTCCCCACTCCGTGTAGGGTAACCGCACTCTGTTGGATCGATACGCTCCGCAGCCGCGCCCGAAAATCGAACAATAGTACCCCAGGATCCGGCGAATGTCGCCGGTTCCTCTTTATATACTATCTTATGTCGATTTTTGCACAAAGTCGATAGGGCAAAAGAAGAATCTTTTTGAAATGAACGATCATACCCTGGCCGTCCTGGAATATGAGAAAGTGATCGCCTTATTGCGCTCCCTGGCTTTCTCCAACCTGGGACGTCAGCGGGTGGACAACCTCCGCCCGCGCACAGATCCGACACAAATTCGCTATGAATTGGCTGAAACCACAGAGATGCGCCGACTGTGGGAGGCCAAACAGGACCCGCCGCTCGATGGATTGCATGACCTTTCGGGGCCATTGAAAAAGGCGGGGATCGGGGGCGCGATGTTGGAACCTCCGGAGTTCCTGCAAATCAAAGACTGCGCTGTCGCCGCCCGACGAATCCAATCTGCACTGCGGGAAATCCGGGTCAAAGCGCCCCATATTCAGCACTACGGGCAACGCTTAATCCCCCGTGAGGATATTGAAGAGGCCATCGACCGTGTTCTGGATGAAATGGGGGAGGTCCGCGACAGTGCCTCGCCGGAACTCCGAAAAATCCGCCGTTCTCTCAGGGAACTGCGACAGGAAATCGTCAAGAAACTTGAAATCCTTCTACGCACCGAATTCAAACCCTATGTGATGGAGAATTACTACACGCAACGCGAGGGGCGCTATGTCTTGCCGGTGGAGGCCAAGTTCCAGAACCGTGTGGCGGGGATCATCCATGACCGTTCAGCCACCGGAACCACTGTGTATATCGAGCCGCTGGCCCTCATCCAGGAAGGCAATCGCCTGAAAGACCTGGAGAAACAGCAGGAATTGGAGGTCCGTCGAATCCTTCGGGAGCTGACCGACCTGGTCGGCAAGGCGGCACCGGACCTGGAGAGCAACCAGGAGATCTTCGCGGACCTGGATTTCCTTGCGGCGAAGGC
>JAKPYU010000293.1 GCA_029568995.1 Candidatus Omnitrophota bacterium
CGTCTATTCACTCTTTTTCGGCGTTATTGGTTTATGTCTATCGGGCAAGGGAAGAGTGTATTTGCTTTCGACGTAGACAATAGCGCTGGCCGGGTCTTTTGCATACCAACCGTAGAAATTCGAAATATGATCGAGATCCACCCGGTACTGCCATGCCATCTGGCCGGCGCTGGCCGTTGCTGTATCACCCTTGAGACCTGAGATGGCCGCGACTATACACGATGCCTGTGCTTCCGAAACATGGCCCGCTGTATCCAGCTCGCTCAACACTCCGATGGCTTTCATTACCCGGAATGATTCGTACCCGAAAAGACCCAATTCCCTTTGCTGCTTCGATTCAAGGTATTCAATGACCGGGTCCACACTCTTCGGACCCAAGGCAAGGAGCATCTCCAATACCGGCTGGTTGTGTATTTCCATCTGCCGGATGACCTGGGGCAGATCGATATCGAGATGACCCCTCCCGATATCCACTTCGCGCATCTTTGTGAGGCAATTCAGCTCGAAATCAAGGAACTTGACGATTGTAGGAACAAGTTCCATAACACCATAATCCCGAGTGATCCACACAATAGCCGCCAGGCGCATCGAAGGATGATCCGCCGGAAAAGGATGGCCCTCATGTTCGTCGTAGCAGTTCCCGCGCTGCGCAAATTTCTTTGGCAAACCTGCAACCGCAGCATCGAGAAGCGAGGCAAGTTGGGTTTTTGCCCCATCGGAAATGGTGCGCGGACCGGAGTCGGATTTATTCAACCCAACTTCCTGGAGAATGGCATCATAGGCCTGCTCGACAGGGGTATCCACAGAAGACTTTACGTAGGTGTTCCAGATGAATTCATCGCTCATTTCGGCCTTGTCGGACTGAGCAAGACTTGATCCCTGAAAAAGAGTCAAGATCCCGGCTATGCCAGCAAGTGTCAGGATCATTGTTCGTCGCATTGGTGTATCCCTTTCTTCTTTTGATTGAATCTCAGTAGTCATTGGTGGGCTAGCCCGCAGACGGGCTTGCAGCCCAGCCTACGCGCTTTTGCGTTGCCTTCCGGTTACTGTTGTTGCAGGGGGAAATTAGTAAATGTGCGGCAACCCTCTGCTCCCTTTTCTCATAGCCCTTATACCTCCTTCGCTTGCCCTGACATGAAAGAGAAAACCACTCGTACAGGAGTGTATCGCGGTGGGAAAAATGTGTCAAACAATTTGTTTTGGATTTTTTGGCGATGCGTATGGAGGAGATTCGGACAGGCGGGACGCCTGGCCTACCCGGAAGAACCCTCACCCCGACCCTCTCCCGGAGGGAGAGGGAGAAAGAAATCCTCTCTCAAAGGGAGAGAGAGTGGCTGCGAGACTCGTCAGACAGTATCGGGGAGGGCAATTCACTCTCCGAGTAAACGGCCCGCTATACCTCCAGCTTCCATGGCTTACGGTACTCTTTGGACAATAGGCGATTGGCCTCTTTGACGTTCGTAACGCGCTCTTTCTCGCGGTCCCAGAGAACCCGCTGACCGGTATGGTAAGAAAGATTACCGATTTGCGGCGCGGAGGTTGCCCGGTGGCCCCGTTCAATATCGCAGACCGGTTGAACGCCGGTCTGGATGCAATCGAGGAAATGGCGCAGGTGCGGTTCTTCAACCGTTTTACCGGCTACTTTCTGCGCCTCCATGCGGTATTCCGTCTTGCTGCCCTTCTTGCGTTCCGGAAGGATTTCGAATCCGTCCATGTTGACTATCAGGGTTCCGTTCATTCCGTTGAATTCAATGCCGTGTTCCTTTCCATTGGGGGAATGCCCGTTACAGAGACGATAGGAATAGGTCACAAGAATGCCTCCCGGATATTCCCACACGCCTTCGATGGTATCGGGCGTTTCCCGGTTGTCGGTAACGCCGTACTTGCCGCCGTAGACATTCGCCGACAGGGGCGCATCGCAATCCAATGCGGCATGAATGATCCCGAAATAATGGACCCCCCAATCGGTCAGCTGCCCGCCGGAATAGTCCCAGAACCAGCGGAAGTCATAGATGCAACGGTTCGGATTGTAAGGCACTTTCGGGGCCGGTCCGAGCCACATATCCCAATCGAGTTCTTCCGGAGGATTGGTGTCCGGCGGATTCCCCATTCCTTCCGGGGCGATATTGCCGAAATTCCAACTATGGACCTCGGTGATTTTCCCGATGTCGCCCCGACGGATGATTTCAATCGCCTGCTGGAAATGCGGCGCAGACAGGAACTCCGCGCCGACCAGCACAACCCGATTGTATTTCTTTGCCGCCTCTACCATTTTCCGGCCCTCCCGGATCGTAAGCGAAATCGGCTTCTCGACATGGACATGTTTCCCGGCCTGGCAGGAATGAATCATGGTCAATGCATGCCAGTGATCGGGTGTCGCGATGGAGACGGCATCGAGATCCTTCTGTTCCAGCATCTTTCGATAATCGCCGTAGGACTTGGCTTTGCCTTCGGTGGCCTCGAGCGCACGATCCAGGTGGGGCCGATACACGTCGCACACCGCGCCGATCCCGGCGTCCTCGAATCCTTTAAACACGCGCATATCCAGGAATCCCCGGCCTCCGACTCCGATACAGCCGATTACGATCCTGTCGTTGGCTCCCCGGACATTGATGGCGGGGCCTGCGGCGAGCATGGCGGAAAGGGTCATTGCGCAACCGGTCCCGTTTTTAAGAAAGGATCGGCGTGTGATTTGGCGGGTCATGGCTGGTCTCCTGGCTGAAACGGAATGATAATCGTGACAGGTATGCACTGTAGCGCATTACCGGATAGGGAATCAATCACAAAACTTTCAAAAAAGGAAGATTCTCCCATGGATCGCCGAACGTTTCTGGGAACCGTCGCCGCCGCAGGATTCGGAGCCGCATTCGAGGCGCATTCCGCCGGGGAATCCGGGCAATTCGCCGGAGTCGCCGCGGGGACATTTGTCTGGACTCAGGTATTGAGTAAGCAGGGCAAAGATCCCAAGGAGAATCTGGACCTGATTTTCGAAGAGGTCCATTCTGCGGGATATGAAGGCGTGGAGACATTCGCGGATTATGTCGCTACACCGGTCCAGGCCGCGCGCATAACGGAACTCCTGGACAAGCATCAGCTCAAATTAACCGGCCTGTATCGGGGCGGTGTTCTTCACGAAGAGGAGAAGGCGAAAAGGGCGGTCGATGAAATCGGGAAACTGGCCGGAATCGCCTTCGCGCTCGATTGCCCGCATATCATCGTGAACCCGGACCCGCTGCATGACCGGGAAAAAACAGAGCAGGAACTGGACATCCAGGCGCAGAACCTCAACAAGGCGGGCGAGCTCGCCAAGGTTGCAGGCGTATGTCTCAACCTGCATTTTCATGCACCGGAGTTGCGCAACGACGGGCGGGAACTACGGTGGGACATGGACAAGACGGACCCGGCATTGGTCTTTCTCTGCGATGATGTGCACTGGATGTACCGGGGCGGAGTCGATCCATACGCCCTGCTGGAGAAGTACGGTCCACGAATGCGAGGGACGCATCTGAGGAACTCGGTAGGCGGAGTCTGGTCCGAAGAACTCGGCACGGGGGATATCGACTACGCACGAATTGCGGAGCTGCTGAAAAAGGCCGCCTATTCGGAATGGTTGACCGTGGAACTGGCGATTGAAGAAGGAACTCCCCAGACTCGACCGCTTGTGGAAAGCATGAAACAAAGCCGGGAATTTATTCGGCAGACTTTTGGAGCATAGTCTTCCGATGGAGCAACCGGTCCGTACGCTCGCTGTGGATATCGGTAACACCCGGATCAAACTGGGCCTGTTTGTTGGGGAGAACCTGGCAGTTACCGAGGATTTTCCGTCAAGCGAAGAAATTTCGAACGAGATCCTGTCTTTCCTGGAGAAGAACGAGTCACCGGATCGGTGCATCATGTCATCGGTTGTGCCAAGTCTGCGCTCCATTGTTCGGGACACCATCGAGGAGCGTTGTCGAATAGAGGTAAAACGTACCAAGTGGCGTGTGCGGGAGTTGGTTCCGATGCAGGTGGAGCAGCCGGACCAAGTCGGCACGGATCGGCTGGTCAATTCCCTAGCGGCGATCCGGTTATATGGCCCCCCCTGCATTGTCGTAAGTCTTGGTACGGCAACCACTTTTGAGATTATCTCCGGGGATGGAGTGTACCTGGGAGGGTGTATCGTTCCGGGGGTTGGAATTGCCAAGGAAGCATTAAGCCAGCGAGCGGCGCTTCTGCCTCCCTATCCTTGGCGAAAAATGTCGCAACTCCTTGGAAAAACAACACTTCAGCAGATGGAGATCGGGCTGTATCAGGGCACGAAATGCCTTGTACAGGGAATGATCGCCGCCTATCGACGGGACTTGGGCGAGGCCTATAAAAGCATCGGAACCGGCGGATACAGCCAGTTCCTGGCAGAAGATGGCCTGTTTGACATCTACGACCCGCATCTTGGCCTTAAGGGGCTGTATTTCACCATTCATTCAACCCATTCTGCATAGACTCACTCCCCGATCCTCAGAGAATCCTTCCTTAAATCAGGAATAATCTTGACAAGAAATTAGATTATTACTATTTTCAGTAAGAAATAATTGACATGAAATCAACGGTGTGCTATAATATATTCATTCAAGCGGGCCGATAGTAATACTGTATGGCATTATGTCATACTATGAAAGGAAAGGAATCCAATGGGTCGATTGCCGGTGAACGCACAATTTCGGGAGGCACGGTTCAAGAACTGTGTCGATTGTGGGAATTACCAGCCGGTGGATCAGGATGGGCGATGCCAGGATTGTTTCGAGATCGACCGGGATCTTCTCAACAAGGCACGCGAATGCCTGGAAGAGAATCCGAAGCTGACGATTGAGGAGATTGCGGAGAAGCTGGCCATTGAAGAGAATCGCGTAGCGGATTGGCTCAAGAAGCATCGGATTAAGTGCACAGCGATTCGGAAATGCAAATGTCCCAGTTGCGGGCGGGTTATGGAGAACCGCTTTTTCTGCGATTCATGCGGATACAATAAGCCCAGTCCACCGCCGCAGCCGTTGAAGGCAACTGTTGTGACAGAAGAAGAAGAATGGCAGCGTGCGCCGCACCGTGTGAAGTTGCTGCGCGAGGCGTATTGGGAGAGACATTCACAGATCCAGCGACCGTATCAGATGCGACGATTGTGGATGGTTCCGAAGAAGGGGGTGTTGCTGGAGAGGCCGTGA
>JAKPYU010000294.1 GCA_029568995.1 Candidatus Omnitrophota bacterium
CCCACGGTGACATTCCCCCGTGGTCTTCATGTTGTGAAGCGTGAAGGCCAGGAGTCCAGGATTGAGTATCGAACCTTCGTGCGCGAAACCCATCCTGGGGGGTATTGGAATTCGTACACGATTGCCAAAGTGGGGGCCTACTGTATTTTGATTGCGCTCGTGCCGGGGGTTTGGCTGGTGATTAAGCTGGTTGAGAAACGCAGATCGAAATGAAGGGCTATCTCAATGATCCTGCGAGTTTGCCTCTCGTTCTGTTTCTTCCTTCTGCACACGAGCTTGGCTTCAGTGGCTTGTGCTGATGAATTTGATGCCCTGCGCGATGCGCTCAAACGTGCCTGGGAGCCGTTTACGCACTATTCGGCGGAGATCCATGCGCTATCGTATCAAAGCACGGATGACAATCTCTCTCTTCAGCTAATTGGAGAAGCCACGTGCACTGTTGAAATCCAACAGGACAGCAATTCCCACCGAAGCTGGTGTCGCGAAGTAACAAGAGGATGGGTTATTCGTGGCGCGTCCCAGACGTATCAATTCCGAGAGGAATCAGCCCATATATCCGGGGTGGAAGGGGCCAGGATGAAGGAGATCATCGGTCCGAATGGGGAGGTTCATTCCGGATATCTTTCAAATGGTGTATCGGAGACCTTCGGTCCCGAATTTGAGATCTGTTATCCTCACGCGGTTATGATGAGGAGTCTTCCTTCGTATTGGCGATGGCCAGGCAATTCCTTTGTGTATTCCGGACCCGTTGAGGATTACCAGGGATTGCCCGGAATGCGGATGACTGTGCAGGCTATCGATGTGACTCTCTGGTTCTCGCCGGAACACGATCTGTTCCCGATCCGTTCGCTGCAATGTTCGACGACGCCCGACAAGTGGGTCTATCGCTCCATTCATACCGTTCAGGAATTCGGCACAGCGGAATATAAGGATCTTTCTGTCTACTATCCGAAGAACTACACCTACGAGACTCTCGCGCGGGGTTCGAACACCTTTTGTAGAAAGTATGTCATGGACATCCGTTCGATTCAGTTTCACGAATTCGATCCGCAGCTCCATCCCGCGGTGACATTCCCTCGTGGCATGCAGGTTTTCGACTACCGGAACCAGGATGCGCATGTGGAGTATCGAACACTCTTTCGCGAAACCCATCCGGGCGGGTATTGGAATTCGTACACGATTGCGAACGCGATTGTCTATGGGATCATGATTGCGATCTTGCCGGGCATCTGGCTGATTGTCCGTTTGCACAAGAAATTCCGTGCGGAGCGACGGAACTTATGAGATAAGGAGGTTTTTCATGACATCGCGAATCTGTTTCGTTCTTCTGTGCACCGCCCTGGTTTTGCCCGTATCCGCCGATGAATTCGACAGCATGCGCGATGCGTTGAAACGTGCCTGGGAGCCGTTTACGCACTATACGGCGGAGATTCATGCGCTGACCTATCAAAGCACGACAAACAATCGCGCCTTGCATCTGGTTGGGGAAGCGACCCGTACGGTCGAAATTCAGAAGATCCATGATCCGGCCAAAGGCGGCCAGGAATGGCTTCATGATCTGACCGAAGAATGGGGCATGGGCCAGGATTCACCAGGGAGAGAGTACCGACAAAGTGAATACGCCTGGACACCGGAATCGCTGTATTGCCAGTTGCAGAGTACACGTGAACCCGACGGGCAGACTCATTATGTCGGGATTATCGGGCAGGACGTTGCCATATCATTTTTCTATCCTCATGCTGTTATTGGAAGGCGTTTGTCTACGGTCTATCCTGCACCGGACGTTACCTATACGTATTCCCAGCCTGCGGAGGACTACCAGGGTTTCCCCGGAATGCGGATGACCTCTCCCGGTGTCGATATCACCGTATGGTTCTCGCCGGAACAGGATCTTTTCCCGATTCGCTGTT
>JAKPYU010000297.1 GCA_029568995.1 Candidatus Omnitrophota bacterium
TCGATCCCTCCTCGCAGGATCTGCAATTCATCTCCGATCCCCAGCTGCTGAGCCGAGTTCTTGGCAACCTCATCAAGAACGGATTGGAGGCCTGCCAAAAGGGTGAAACCGTGACAGTCGGCTGCGAACGAGAAGACGGAGCGGTCTATTTCCAGGTTCATAATCCCGGATACATGGAACGAGACATTCAATTGCAGGTTTTTCATCGTTCCTTTTCCACAAAAAGCAAGGATCGGGGACTTGGCACGTATAGTGTCAGGCTGCTTACCGAACGCTATCTGCAAGGACGGGTATCTTTTACTTCTACTCAAAAGGAAGGAACGACTTTCCGAGTCCGGCTCCCACTGAAGATTGAATAACGAGGGGTTCTCCGTTCCCAGGTGGACAGATACGGACGATTCCGAGGCGGAATGTCCTATCTCCAACCCGCAATTCGTGATTCTCATTTCCAAATGTATTCCCTGGCGTAGGAGCGGACATGGCGGCCGTCCAGCACGTGAAAGGAGCGAATCTGCTTAAGAGTAACCGGTGAAAGCTGCCCGATGGGAATGTAGATGATTTTCCGGTTAAATCGGCCCGCAAATCCCTGGAAATAAGAACGTGGCGGTTTTCGCGCCGCGTAAACAATAAATCTGTCCTCGCTGTAGTCGATTCCGGCCAGCAGCAGCCGTTCCGGTTTGTTTCGTGTGACCGCGTAAAACGGATCGGACCAGATATCCCCCAATCGACCCGGGGGGTAGGTCATTAAGAATCCTCCGTATTCGCAGCGGGAAATTCCCGGCCCCGCCAGGTGTTCCCCGGCAGGAGTGGCATAGAAGGCCATATCGGATTCCTGGCTGTGCTCCCCGTGCCAGACACTTTTCCAGGGATATTTCGATTTCCCCTCGGATGGATCATCCTCATCCAGAATCACCACCACCGATCCGACTTTCCCCTGCACGTTCCGGGATTCCCGCACGTAGATCTTCCCCTCATGCCAGTTTCGCACGGTTTCCCGGATGTCGATGCCGTCCAGGAGGGAGGTTGTGAACGGCTCCACATGGGTGTTCTCCTCAGAGAGGATCGACTTTCCCTTTTTCTGCAGAAAAGCGCCATAGGACTCGATCACAATATCTTCCGGGGGATAGCTGCATATAAACACGCCCCCCCAGCGTTCCCGCCATTCGCCGGGCTGGTTTTCCCGTTTTCGGGGAGGGATCGAGCGCAGAATCTTGCGCAGACGCTTGAACGTTCGATGAAAATGGACATGTCGGGAATGGCGTTGCAGATCCTCCGGACTGATATCCAGGATGGGCAGTTTCGCGGTGGAATCATGCCAGGGATAGTCGGTAGCCGCATCCCAGACTTCATACGCAAAGTTGTCATCCGCGCATCCCCTCGCGGCGAGGATCAAGTTATACAAATCCGGCGCCAGTTTGCCCTCCAGAAGCGCCAGATTCCTGCCGTATTGATGAAAAACACTCACCTGGCTCACCGAGAGTTTCTCCCCCACATTCTCCTGATATTTCAGGCGGGCGTGTTCCAGAAGGTTCCGATGAAGCAGCAGGCGGTCGGGAACAGGTTCCTGAGAGCGCGTTCGATATCGTTCATAAGCGGCCTGAATGAATGCCGGTTCCGATAGAACCTCCCGCGAGGATCTCTTAGACAGGTTCCAGATCGTAACCCCTTCCCGGCGGATCCTCTGAATCGGAAAAGCCTGCGGGATTTCGATTTCCCGCAACACTCCCGGTACGTGCGCCAGCCCGCACACCAGGGCAATCTTTCGGTACCGACGGGCCGATTCCTGGAGATGATACGCCATGCAGGATTCCCGCATCCGGTCGTCCGGGTCCTGTGTTTCCAGCCCGGACTTCAGATACTCATCCAGATATGCCTCATAGCCAATACGACGGATGGCGTAGGGGTCCGGCAGAGGGTCCAGTTTCGCGCCATACCCTTCCATATCCCTGTCGGCGAAGATCAGCGGGATTCTATTCTCCAGGGCAAAGCGAATGGCCTCAATCATTCCATCGCACGGCTCGACCAGCACATAGACCGGCTGACCGTCGCCTTGTTCATAGGAAACTACTGACAAGTGGGGCAGCCGCCGGCACGCCTGAATCACAGCCTGCTCCAAGGTGCGCGGCAGCTCGACAGCTATCGCTTCGGGGTGGCAGGCAAGCAGTCGTTCCCGCACAGCCACGGCGGTCTCCAGACAACCGTGGATCATGGGCAGGATCGTGTATGGTTCAGAGGTAGAAAGTTGCATCTTCGCCAAGAATCGAGGTCACTGCCCGAATCAGGGCCTCTTGAGCGCCCAGCGGTTCATCGGAAGATTTGCCTTTGGAGAGTTGAAGCAACTTGATCGCATATCGGGCCACATTGATGCCATCCCGCACCGTGTACCGTTCCTGGCTTTCATGCGCCCGCTGAAGGAAATTCACCACGTATTCCAGGACAGATTCATCCGCATACGGAAGGTTGCGGTGCAGGATCAGCGCTTCTTCATCCCGTTCCGGGAACTCGATCAGGATCTGCGGCTGAAGGCGCGAATGGATGTATTCCGGCAGGTCGAACGTGCTGGCATCGTCGTTCATGGTGGCGCACAGTCGGAACTCCGGCGATGCCTTAATCGTAATTCCGGCAACCAGGGATTCGACATACCGCCGGTTGTCCAGAAGCGGGGCCAGCGAAGCCCAGCTCTTCTCGCTCATCCGGTTACCCTCATCGAGAATACACACTCCGCCCCGGATCATCGCGGTCACAACAGGGCTGGCGACATACCGCAGCTTGCCCTGTTCCGCGATCACCGGCGTGATAATCAGGTCTTCCGGGCGCGTGTCCATGGTCGCCTGGAACAGGTACACATCCCTGTTCAGGGTTTTTGCGGCGGCGTAGGCCAGTGTGGTTTTCCCGACACCGGGTTTGCCGAGCAGACGGGGATGAAGAGGCAAATCCTCTTCCGTGACTTTCATCCAGGCGGCAATCACCTGGAGCAACAAATCCGGTCGCCCGACCCATTCCGCAGGCCATTCCACCGGATTGGCCAGGGTTAATTCGACTCCTTCAATCGTAACTCGTTCCATTGGCTATATCTCCCGGAAAACATTCTACGGGTGGGACCATTCTATGCAATGCACCTTCAGTCGATTGGTTGACCGAACGGAAAGCGCCGATTAGGATTCCGTACATATTCTTCGCCATGGAGAAAATCAATGCGTCCTCAACATCTCCTGTCAATCATCGCCATTCTCACAGTCTTTCTGCAGCAGAGCGTCATCGGCGCTGCACTAGAACCTCTCACAAACACGATCGGTATGAAGATGATTCCGATTCAGGCAGGCGAATTTCAAATGGGTGAGCTGAATCCCACACCGCCGGAGAAACTGGGGCAATTCGAGCTTCTCCCGAACGGGGACTGGGATGAACATCCAGCGCGTAAAGTCACGATCACAAATGGATTCTATCTTTCTGAAACTGAGGTCACCATCGAGCAGTTCCGCCAGTTCCACCCGGACTACAAGGGAACAGACCGATGTGCGCCTTATGTCTGCAACATTTCCTGGAATGAGGCCACGGCGTTCTGCGAATGGCTCAGCAAAAAAGAAGGAAAACCGTACCGCCTGCCAACCGAGGCGGAATGGGAATACGCCTGCCGGGCGGGAACAACGACTCTATTCTCATCGGGAGATCTCCCACCCGAATCGGATACGCCGAATCCCTGGGGATTGAAGAACATGCACCAACTCCCGACGGAATGGTGCCTGGACTGGCATGAAATGTACCCAGACTTTGACGAGACCGATCCGGACGGCCCAGAGACGGGTGTTGCGCGGGTCATTCGGGGGGGAGGCATTCAAATCCCGGATTCGCCCTATTACCTGCGTTCGGCAAACCGGGCAGGCTTACCGCCGGAATACCCGTTCAGTGGGGATGAATCGGCTCGGATGGGCAACGGCGTAATACCCGTAGGCTTTCGTGTCGCAATGGCTCCCGTGCCAAAATCGGCGGTGAATCCGCCGGAACTCCCGTTCCCGGTGCAATGCGTCAAACAATCGACAAATTATGTAAAACAAGGTCCCGATCCGGAGAAACCCTATTTCACGATGCGTCCATTGCTGCCGATTCCCCCGGATAACGACCAGGCGGATGACCGCCTGGCTGCGGGCATCCATCCGGCGGTCCTGGGGCACAATCACAGCCCCGGTATGACGGTCTGCTCCAATGGCGATGTACTCGCCTGCTTTTTCACATCCTCCACGAACAAGACAGAATACAAACCCAATGTCTGCTTTATGATGACCCGTCTTCGATTCGGTTCCGAGCAATGGGACATGCCGGAACTGTTCTATGATTTCCCGGATGCTGCCGAACAAAGCGCGCTGCTCTGGAATGACCAGGGTACGCTTTATCTATTCACGGGTGGTGTGGATCTGCCGGGAGTCCCGTTCCGGTGGTGCAAATCGCAAGATAACGGGGCCACATGGAGCCGATTGCAGCTAACTGATGAGATCAAGCCGCTCGAAACATATTCTGAAGATATGAGAAGATCTCCGGTGTTGCATCTTCCTCTCATCCATGGACCTGTCGGTTCGTATTCTCCTCAGCCGATCAACAGCGCGTTCCGGCTAAATGGAACTATATTCATGGCCAGCGATGGAGAAGGTGGAACCTCGCTGCTATGGGCAAGCGACAACAATGGAGAAACCTGGTACGACACCGGTGGACGAACCGGAGGCCGCCATACGACCTTTGTTCCCTTGTCGGATGGGCGCATTCTCGGCTTGGGCGGCAAGAACACCGACATCGACGGATATATGCCCCAGTCGATCTCCTCCGACCGTGGCAAGACCTGGGAAGTCAGCCGGACCGTTTTTGCGGCGTTGGCGTTTAACCAGCGGCCCACAGTGATCCGGCTCCAAAGCGGGCGGCTCTTCTTCGCAAGCGATTTCCAGAGCACAACAAACAAGCAGCCACAAGGAATCACGGAACGCGGCTCGTTTGTTGCCCTGTCAGATGATGAAGGAAAGACCTGGCATATCAAGAGACTTGATGCCGCGCAGCAGCATGAATGTCATACGATCCCGAATATCGGTCCGCATTGGGGAACAAACGGAATGAAAGATCCGACTTTGGGGTATTCGGTCGCCTGCCAAGCCCCCAACGGGATCATTCACCTGATGACAACCATGAATCATCCATGCCTTCATTTTGGAATGAACGAGGCCTGGATTCTCTCCGATGCCCCCGCCGATCCTGGTCAATTTGCGGTTTCGGCAAAATCCGTGCAGCGTGGTCGAGGAGAAGAGGTTGATCCCAATGGAACCCTGCGAGCCTCATACGAAGGCAAAGTTACAGAGGATGGACATTATCGACTGGACGGCCCGGAACGCTGGCTTTACGACAATGGACAAGTCCAATATGAAGTCACCTATCAAGACGGTAAAAAGATCGGCTCGGAAACCTACTGGACTCCGGACGGTAAAATGAAATGGCGGTGGGACCACAACCCGGACGGAGCCAGTGTCTGGTCGCAGCATTGGACCAACGGGAACAGGAAATCGCAGTCAACGTGGCGGGATCATCGCTGTGTGGATGACACATTTCTGTGGAACCGAGAGGGCAAATTGATACGACGCACGCGATTTGTCGATGGATATGCGGTGGAATCCGAGATAAGCCGGTAGGGGGTAGAATGCCCCTCACTCCAACCCTCTCCCGGTGGGAGAGGGAGAAGAAGATGCTCTCCTGGTGGGCGTAAGGGTGGCTGGAGAAAACACGGTATGTCTTTATTCCTTCGCATGTTGGATCGTCTGGGTGTCGGGATTGTCCTGCTGCTGCTGGGCGTCCTGCTTGCGTTTCAGACTGAGTATTTTCTGACCTGGAAGAACCTGTCGAATATCCTCACCCAGACCTCGGTAACGATGATTATGGCGGTGGGGATGACCTTTGTGATTACCACAGCGGAGATTGACCTCTCCATCGGTTCGCTATTAGCGCTTTGTGCGATGGTGAGCGGGATGCTGCTGGAAGCCGGGCACTCTATTGTCATATCGGTCGGTGCCGGGATACTCACGGGAATGGTGAGCGGATTGATCGCAGGTGGAATTGTGGTGACCTGGGGACTACCCTCATTTATCGTGACATTGGGGCTTTTGTACATCGACCGGGGGATTGCGCTCCTGTTGACCGATGCAAAGCCGCTATACGGATTCCCGGAAGGATTCACAATGATCGCCAAGGGATCTCTGATCGGACTTCCGTTTCCGGCACTGGAAGCAATGGCGGCGGTGGTTCTGGGTCAGGTTGTGCTCAGCAAGACAGCATTCGGTCGAAAGGTGGTGGCGGCGGGCGGGAATCCGGTTGCGGCACGATTGTCCGGTGTCTCTGTCGGCAAGATCAAAATGGGCGTGTTTCTCCTTTCGGGACTTTGTGCGGGAGTCGCATCCATTATCACGATAGCCCGTCAGGACTCCGCCACCCCGATTGTCGGCGAGGGCCAGGAGCTCGATGTTATCGCGGCGGTGATCATCGGTGGCACAAGCCTGTTTGGCGGGCGAGGAACTGTGGTCGGCACTCTGTTCGGGGCACTGTTGATGGGAGTATTGCGTAACGGATTGACTTTACTCGACATCGCATCGGTCTGGCAGAAAATCGTAATCGGGTGTGTCATTGTCGTTGCGGTGCTTCTCGATTACTATCGCCGTAAACTGACCTGATAGACAACACACACGGAGGTTTCCCACTGTGGAAATGTGCAAGCCTGAGATCGCCACGTCGCAGACCGTCGCAGACTCCGGACTGCTCCTCGCGATGACAGATCGGGGACTACGCTTCCTTTCTCAAGTCATTGGTCGCGCAGGTTTCATACTCGGAATTATTTTATTTTGTGGAATAGTGCTGTGCGGCTTCAGTAATGAAGCTGACGCAAAGAGTTACCGAATCGCCCTGGTGATGAAGGCGGTCACCAATCCCTTCTTCCATGCCATGGAGCAAGGTGCAAAAACGGAAGCGGAGAAACTGGGCGTCACGCTTCTTCCGGCCTCGGTGGAGCGGGAAACGGATATCGACAAGCAGATCGGCCTGGTTGAGGATTTCATTGTCAAGCAGGTGGATGCCATTGTCATTGCTCCGGCCAGCTCCCAGGGCCTGGTCCCCGTGCTGAAACTTGCGCAGTCGGAAGGAATCTATGTAGTCAACATTGACAATCCGCTCGACAAGGACGCTACGAAACAGCAGGGATTTGCCTGCCCGTTTGTCGGTTCGGATAACCAGTTAGGTTCCTCCATTGCGACTTATGCCCTGGTCGCGAGAATGGGAGCAGTGGGAGAAATCGCCATGCTGGAGGGTATCCCCGGTGTGACCAACGCTGAGCTGCGCAAAGCCGGATTTCTTTCCGTGATCGAACATGTTCCCGGTATCAAACTCGTGGCCAGCCAGACCGCAAACTGGGAGACCGAGCAGGCATTCAATGTTACCTCGAATATCCTGACTGCGCATCCGAACCTTCGCGGCCTTTTCTGCGCGAACGACAACATGGCTCTTGGTGCAATCGCCGCCCTGGAAGCGGCGGGAAAAACCGGCGAGGTCGCCGTTACAGCCTATGACAACCTGGAAGCCGCTCAACAGGCCATTCTCCAGGGAAAAATGTTCGCCACTATCGAACAGCATCCCGAACTCATGGGAGCATACGGAGTACGGATCGCAAAAGACCATTTGGACAGCAAGCCCGTGGAGGATTACACCCGGACTCCACTGGATCTAATCGACTATCAATACCTGGTTAAGGTTATGGGGATAACAGGAAAGCCGTAGGTAGGGCAATTATTGGTGGGCTAGCCCGCGGACGGGCTTGAGCCCTACTCGCTCGCCTTCTCCCTCTCCCTCCGGGAGAGGGTTGGGGTGAGGGAGTTTGTGGGGGATACTGTTATCTCACGAGGCAGACCATTGACTCCCTTTCGGCGCTTTTTGTGGATTTACGTTGCCGTTTTCCTGGCTTATGGAGTGCTGCGCTCGCATACCCTGCTCTCGCCGATACTGCACGATGAGGGGCTGTTTCTCGCCGGGGCACAGGCATGCGCCGCGGGGGAACTGCCGTACCGGGATTTCTGGGATCATAAGCCACCGGGAATATTCTATTTCCACTCCATCCCGCTGCGTGTCTTTCCATTCAGCCGACTTGCGGTGAAGATTCACGAAATAATCTGGATCGCCCTGTCTGCAAGCCTGTTTTTGCTCCTGTGCCGACGGCTCTTTTCGTCGGTTACGGCAACAGTCACCTTGGCCTTTTATGTGTTCTACACCAGTGCCCCCGTAACCATCCGGTCGGGAGGTCTGACCGAGGAATTGGCGCTCCCGTGGCTTGTACTGGCCTATTTCCTGATATTCGCGCCGCCGAAACGCAACGGAACTTCGTCAGAGAGTCTCCCACTCCCTCCGGGAGAGGGTCGGGGTGAGGGAAGTGGAACCACCTTGCTTACGTCCCTCCTCGCGGGTATCTGCCTTGGCATGGCAGGCCAATTCCGACAGACATTTTTGCTCTCGGCAATCGTCTTCCTATGGATAATTTGGAGTGAAAGTGCTCCCAAAACGCATCTGCAACACATTGGTTCTTTCCTTCTGGGCCTGATCCTTCCGGAAATGCTGGTCTCACTCTATTTCCTTTTGTACGGGGCGTGGTGGGTCTATTTTGAGACGAGCTACCTGTTCAATTTTGCCTATATCCATGGGGGGAATGCCCCGCCGGTCGGGCGGCGGACTTTTGAGCAACTGTTTCAATTCCTACTGAACACAGGACCGTATTTGGCTGCCCCCATTCTGGCCTTTGGAGCCTTGGGGAAATCGCGATTCCCCGCCAGGCGATTCCTGGTTCCGTTGATTCTACTGTTCGCCCTGGATCTCTGTTCCGCCGAGCTGAGCGGGGAGGACTATGAGCATTATTATGTCCAGGCTGCTGTATCGTCCTGTCTGCTGATCGGGCTGTTGGTCCAGGCGGTTGAGACAGATCTTCGCAACCGTCAGATTCCGGGGATTCGGCTACGCCTTGGACGTATGGTGCTTGTTGCTATTCTTGGGGTACTCACCGCGACGGCTGTGTATGGATATGGGAGAGATGTGATCCGCCTGGTTCAAATGCAGAAAAGGGAGCGTGGCCCGATTGTTTTGCAGAATGCCGTCGCGGATGGGGTTCGCCGGGTGACTCTACCGGAAGATCGAATCCTTCTGCTGGGCAAATCGCCCAATTCGGTCTATATTGTGGCCCATCGCCTTCCGGGGTCCCGCTATTATCACAATGCGCCTTTGTTCAAAGCCAAACTGCGCGAGTTCATCCCCGAACGGTTCCACGAGGAGTTCCTATCGGATTTACGCACACGCAGGCCGGTCGTTCTGATCCTGGGCGCTGCGGAGGGGGAAAGCATTACGCGGGGGATGGACCTGGTCCGCGAACAGGCCCCGTTCATGCTGGACTACCTGAATGAGAATTATGTCCCCCTGGAACAGATCACCGACAAAATCCCCGATGACTGGACCTGGTATGGCGTTTTCTGCCGTTTCCTGATTCGCAAAGACCGAATGGATGATCTTGTGGAGGCGTTTTGATGAGATGGGGGAGCAATTCCAAATCAACATAAGGCTGATATCAATAGCAAGACAATGATAGAGTTGTGTTGGGACATGGTATTCCTTTTTTGTTGCATTGAGGTATAATAAACATGTCATTCAGTGATGCTGAATTATCAGCCAAGTTTGACTCGAACGGGAATCTGTCGCCAGGTGTCCATTTCGTGAGCCTGGAGGATGTTGAGAGGACATTCGCATGGAATGCGCACCGGAGAATGCTGTTTGCAGGATTGAAAGAGGCTCTTACGAATCTCGCAAAAGCGGGTATCCGACGCGTATGGATCGATGGGAGTTTCGTGACTCGCAAAGAAAATCCCAAGGACATTGACGGTTGTTGGGAAATGGAACCGAACTTGGACGAAAGCATATTGGACCCAGTCTTTGTGGATACGAATCCTCCCAGAGAGGCCATGAAAACGAAATATGGCGTCGATTTTCTCATTAGCGGAACCCGGCTTGTCGATCAAGAGGCTGCCGGTGGAACCGTGGAAGAGTTCTTCCAAGTAGATCGAAATGGAAACCGAAAAGGGATACTGTTTCTTGAAATCGAGGACCTGACATGATCCGAAATGAGCATCAATATAAAGTGACAAAAGGACAAATCTCAAGGCTTGAAAAGGCCATGGAAGCCGGCAGGAGTGTGAGAGAGAGAATATCCCCGAAGGCATATCAGGCTATGATGGCCGGAATTCAATCCCAGATAGATGAACTGCGGGCAGAGATGAAGGAGTTCGAGGACCTTCACGGCGTTTCGTTAACCCCTCTGCATTCCATCCGAGACCTACCGGATATTCTCGTCAAGGCGCGAATTGCCAAAGGATATACGCAAAAGGACCTTGCTAAGAAATTGGATGTAAAACCTCAGCAAGTTCAGAAGTACGAAGCAACAGGATACCAATCCGCCAAATTGGAGCGCATTATTGAGGTTATGGACGCCCTGGAAGTGGATCTCCGAACAGAAGTCCGTCTTGGAGACAAGACAGGTTCCGGCAGGCAACAGGATCACGCATAATCCCCCATCCCGGACTGACGATCAGCATACTCAGGCTTGCCGGAAGCCCGTGTATAATTGTCAGTTGGTTTCCAGGCGGAATACCGGTTGCAGCGGTGGAATCCCCATCTCCACGGCGGCCTTCATCATAAGCCCCGGATTGTTTACCAGTGGAAAATCGACGCCCGCCTTGAGGAGATCGCGCACCATGTCGGGCGTATCCGCGACATAATAATTGATGCGAATTCCATGCTGTTTCAGTTTGGATAGCGCCTCTTTCGATACCTCACCCTTTCCGAGAAGTTGGATAAACTGCGCGCCGCTTTCGATGGTCGCGTTTGCATAATCCATGGAATCGCTCTGCCGGTCCATATTGCAGATCATGATATCCGGATGAATCCGCCTGGCGCCCCGCGCCGTCTCGGAACCGCAGGCAAGAAACGCCTGGTGAAGGCGCTTCTCTTTCACAATAATCTCCGCCGTTTTGGCGCCGAGTTCTTTTCCTCCCTTCAAATGGACGTTCAGCCAGACATTGTCCGGCATAATCGACAGAGTCTCCGTAAAAGTTGGGATACGAATTCCCTCGAATTCCTTGCCCTTTTTTATCCCGGCGTCCAGTTTCTTTATCTCCGCAAGTGTGAGTTCCGAAACATTTCCCGTACCGTCGGTTGTCCGATCCACTGTGGCGTCGTGCAGAATGACCAATTGACCGTCTTTGGACAGGCAAACATCGAATTCGATCATGTGCACCCCGACATGAATCGCTTCGAGAAAGGCGGGCAATGTGTTTTCCGGATGAGTACTCATCGCCCCTCGATGGGCGCAGATTCCTCTCTCCGGAAGCGGCAGCGGCGATTGATCCGCCGAACCGCCCGCAATCGCCACATGCAAGCAGGCCGTAAACCAAACAAGCACAACTGCAAATACTTTCATCACGGTCTCCTATCCACCAAAATCCAGGCGCCTCCCGATGCCGGGCGATCCCACCTACCTTACCCCATCCGCCCCACTGTCATTCCGGCGAAAGCCGAAATCCAGCCCCGAATTCCCATACCATTGGGCCATGAATCCGACAGCGGCCATACAACATCTGTTACAGCCAATCCTCTCCCTGCGCCACCGACGCACCTTGACGTTCGCGATACCACCGGGGCATATAGGCGCCGCCTGCCCGGAGAATATCGCCGTAACTGATGGTCCCATTGCTGGCGTCATAGAACTCGAAATTGGAAGGACAATACGGATAGCTGCTGGTGGGATTGAAACTGTCCACCCCATCGGGGCCGACGCATTCGATATTGAACATATTATTGGAAGCACCATTCATCCGGGTGCAGTAGAACTCATAATAGGGATCGTATGCATCGGCGACATCCTTCATGGGAATCGTCGCAAATGGATCGGACAGAATCGAATTCAGGTATGCGACCGGCGTGGTTAAGGCCGTGTATCCCAAGAAGTCGTTCGCGCTTGTTGCGCGGGTATAGGGGTACGTTCCCCTATCCAGCATGTAGCTTTCAAAGGCCATTGAAATGGTACGTTGATCGCTCTCAGCCCGGGAGACTTTCGCGCGGACCCGAGCGTTCATGAAATTGGGGACGGCGATTGCGGCGAGAATACCGATAATCGCTACAACAATCAGAAGTTCGATGAGCGTAAATGCAAGATGTTTTCTCTCTGACATAGCCTCCTCCTTTTGGAATCATTGGAATACTACACCACAAATAGAATTCACCTCCAAGTGAGTCGAGACTCTCCTGATCCGCTCTTTTCATGATAACTTAAGACATATCGCGCCAACGGTATGAGGTGTGCAATGAAAATCAAGGTCGTCATTCATGAGACAGAGGAGGGGGGCTATTGGGCTGAAGTCACCGCAATACCCGGTTGTGCCACGGAGGGGGAAACTCTGGAAGATCTGATGTCCAACCTTCACGAAGCGATAGAAGGCTGCCTGGCAGTTTCTCTCGAAGGCACAGCATAACCCATCCCGGTTTACTTGATCCTCCCCTATTCTTCGCGTATCGTTTCAAACTCGGTCTATGGAAGTTTTCATTCTCGAATACCGGCTGCACCGATAAGTTGAGTCCGGCAATAGAGTTACAATCAAAATCATGAATGAATCCGCTCGAAAGAATCAGGCCCTTTTATCCGGCAATGAGGCTATTGCGCGGGGCGCGTATGAGGCCGGAGTGCGGGTCGGCACAGCTTATCCCGGTACCCCCAGCACCGAGATCCTGGAGAACCTGCGAAATTACCCGGGGGTGAGTGTGGAATGGTCTGTGAACGAAAAAGTCGCTCTCGAAGTTGCCTCCGGGGCTTCGTTTTCCGGTGCGCGGGCCATTGTCACGATGAAACACGTGGGCCTGAATGTGGCCGCCGATCCGCTCATGACACTGGCTTATACCGGAGTGGGGGGCGGCATGGTGATTGTCACGGCGGACGATCCGGGGATGCATAGCTCCCAGAATGAGCAGGACAACCGCTTTTTCGCGCGTTTCGCAGGAATTCCCATGTTCGAACCGTGCGATAGCGAGGAAGCCCGCCGTCTTACGCGAGAAGCATTCAACCTGAGCGAACGATTCGATACCCCTGTGCTGCTGCGAGTGACCACGCGTATTTCGCATTCCAAAGGCATTGTGGAGTTGCAGGAACCGGAAACACGTCCCGCTCTCGAACGGGTCCCGCTCTCACCTCCGAAGTATGTCATGCTGCCGTCCTTTGC
>JAKPYU010000328.1 GCA_029568995.1 Candidatus Omnitrophota bacterium
ACCACGGGAGTTGCCCTTATAGTTCAACCGTGATGTCGTAGGGGCAGGCCTCCGTGCCTGCCCTTATCATCTTGCGCCCGATTGACCGCAGGGGCAATTCATGAATTGTCCCTACACCCCGCATTCCGTCATTCCGGCGAAAGCCGGAATCCAGCGTCCGAACTCTTCTCCCTCTCTCTCCGGGAGGTTTAGGGTGAGGGTCTTTATGCGTGGCATGGGCGTCTCGCCCATGGGCAGAAACTGACGGTGGTTTCCCCTCTACTCCGGCCAGCATGCTTTCACTCCACCTCCCCGTTTGCCAAGAGTTGCATCCCTATTTGTTCCCAACTTCTCAGCCAGGCTGAGATGTTCAACTGCCTCTCCGTCCAATCCTTGGTTCTGCAGTATAATTGCCAGCATGTGGTGTGCCGTACCATTTTCGGGATTCAACTCAATCACCTTCCTGAGCGCATCTTTCGTACGTTCAATCCTCGGATCTTGCCAATCGTGAATCGGCACGGTATCGGCAAGCGCAAGTGCCAGATTCTGCCATCCCTGGGAATCATCAGGACGCAATTCCAGATAGCGCTGCAAAGTCTCCGCAAGACGATCCATGTCTTTCAATTCGGCGTAGAGTGCCCCCAATCTGTACCATCCATCAGAATTATCAGGATCTAATTCAACACAACGCTGAAAGGCCTCTACGGCGCGGTTTACGTCTTTCAACTTGTTATAGGATATCCCCAAGTTATACCACACCGAAGAATTATTGGGGTTCAATTCGACACAATGCCGAAAAATCTCCTCCGCGAGCTCTGCTTCCTCCAAGCTGCCTAGAACGGCTCCCAGCTTGAACCATCCATCACGATTTTTGGGATCTAATTCCACACAATGCAGAAAAGCTTCCGCGGCCCGTTGCATGTCTTTCAAGTCGGCACAAGTGGTCCCCAGGTTATACCATCCCTGGGAATTCTCGGGATTCAATTCAACGTAACGTTGAAAGGCCTCCACCGCGCGTTTTTTGTCTTGCATCCTGTCATAGGCCAATCCCAGGCTGTCCCATCCCATAGCATGTTTCGGATCTAATTCAACACACCGTTGAAGATGTACAGCTGCAATCTCGTATTTCTCTGACTGAAGATAAGCCAGGCCCAACAGAAAATTCGTTGGAGCGTCATCATCACCGAGTGTTACTGCCCGTGTGAGTGTCTCAATTGCTTCGCCGTAGCGGTTTAGCGCGATGAGGCATAAACCGATGCGGTCATAGATAGAGTGTTCGTCACGGCTCGATGGGCTACTGATACCGTCTCTTTTCAGCGTCTGAGTCGCGCCATGGACCCGTTCTGCGCACGCCAGGGCTGCGCGGTATTCGGCAAGTGCTTCCCCGTATCTCTGATGCTTCTCATGATAACCGGCGATTTCTGTATGTACATCATACGGATAACGCGCCACAGGCAAGAGATTGTGCAGATGAGGAATTATCCGGTTGGCAATGGCCGGCGAAGCAGACGATAGAGTCAACGAGGCAGCTCCGCTTGCCTGGATGTCCTCTCGCGCAAGCTGCATGATCGTGATCGTATCCTCATCAAATTCCAGTCTAGTATCGGTGTGGAGAGAGTCCTGATTCATGATATGGTTCGGGATGGTCAAATCGATTGCACCGAACAGATGCATGATCTCATGCAGCACAAGACGCGAGGTTATCTTGCCTTCCGTCGCGTCGACCCCGCAAACGACAACTCCATCGCTTAAATAAGTCCTACCACCACTTACAGTGGAAGGAAGCAATACCAATTTGATACCTTTGTATTCCGAGTAATCCTTGGAGATCTGTTTAGCGAATTCTGCTTGCTTACTTTCACTCCACACGCTCCCATCGTGCGGTATCTCCATGGCATGCGCACTGGCGACAGCAAGGGAGATATGTGCCATAGAGAAGAGGACATTCCCGTCGGATTCGACATATCGCTTGAATTCCGGCGTCCACCCCGACTTGTCCAGCTCGGAATCGATAATCAGATGGACATTCCTTTGAATGCCCACCTGCGGTTCGGCGGGTTGCTCCTCATGCCGGGCACAAGTGCCGCCCACAAGCACAAGTGCTGCCAGGACGGCGGACAATAACCCAAGGCGCCTTGTCTTCATGAATCCTGCTCCCTCTCGGATCGGCATGGCGCATGTCCGGTCGCTCAAGATTCTCTGATGGAGTGTATCCCTTCTGCGCGCGAATCGTCAGTCTATTGATACGTACGGGTGCCCGGCTCTGGGGTAACGGGCCAGAAATGCATTGCATTATTGTCATTCCGAACGAATGTGAGGAATCTCAGCAGCTCACTGTCCCGGCTGACTCTGATCCGTTCGAACCCGCTGTCGCATGGCGTTGTGCTCGTCCAGAGTCTTCGAAAACTCCGTTTTGCCGTCGCCGGTTGCCATGAAATACAAGTAATCGGTTTTCGCGGGAGCCATCGCGGCCACTAGAGAGGCCCGGCCGGGATTGCAGATCGGTCCCGGAGGCAGCCCCTTGTTCAGGAACGTGTTGTACTTATCGTCAATCTGTTTCTCTTCCGGGGTAATGGGACGACTCCAATCGCCGAGGATGTAGTGAATGGTCGCATCCGATTGGAGTGGCATCCCCTGCTTGATGCGATTGCGGAACACGGACGCAACCATAGACCGGTCCTCATCCCGTTTCGCTTCCCGTTCCACCAGGGAGGCCAGCGTCACCAGGGCGGGAACGCCGCTATTCTCTTCCAGCAACCACCATCGCTCTGCTTCGGGAACCTGCTGGAGCAATTCGTTGTATACCTGATTGAACACCCGCATCAGTCTTTCGCGGACTCGTGCCGGTTCGCAGTTCTTTTCCATGAAATAGGTGTCAGGGAACAGAAATCCCTCGGCCCCGGGAGCAGTAACCCGCCCGCCCGATTTTAGACCCGCGTCCTGGTAAGTCTGGCCGAACGCAGCGGCCTGAAGGAAATCCGCCGCCTTACAGATCTGATTTTCCTCCAGGATCTGCGCGACCTGGTTGATCGTGATCCCTTCGGGGAGCACAAAACGACGTCGGTGAATATCGCCGCGCCCGATCATTTCTACTATCTCAACCGGACTGGATGCTCCGCTGATCCGGTACTCACCGGCCTTGAGCGATCCCCCGAATCCCTGCAAATCGGCCATAATCAGAAAGAACGTTGTGTCTTTCAGAACACCCTTGTCTTTCAAGAGATTGGCGATCTGCTCGGCCGTCATACCTTTCTCGATATCGATGAGAAATTCCCGGTCCGCTGTGCCCCAGGGGTGGCTCCAGTCACTCCAATAGCTATAAATGACTGCGCCGACGATTCCGATTACGAGGAGTCCGATTGCTAAGCATAGGATCAAGATGGTCTTGCCGGACATAACGACCCCCTTTGCTGTCGAGTCTTGTCTTTTCGGGGAGAGCAGAACGAGGCTCAAAAATGGAGCGCGTCGAGATGCCTCGTTTGCTCCCGGTCTGTAGTCAGGATTTTAGCATAGATCGTCCTTGCAGTGGAGCGAAATGGAACCGGAATTCCATTCATCAGGACAATCATTCGAATTCGTACACGGCATATCCTTCGCCGAAAGCGCGGTCTGTCTCAAACAGGAATCGGAATCCGCTGTCCGGTTCGTCAGGGCGGATGTGCAAATAGAGGTCGTCCCATATTGGATGGGCAACCAGATATCCGTGTCCCTTGCTGCGAGTCCAATCCCGTACGTCAAACCGGCCGTTCTGACGGCGTTTCGAGACGGCAGGATCGGTCAGTCCCACCAGGTCCGCAACCGGCAGCGTGGTGAAATATCCGAGGACGCCGACATCGTGCGCTGCCACCACATCGCCTGGTTCGGAGGCTCTTTCCAGTCGTTCTGCGAGAGGGATCAGGACATTTCCGATGGATCGCACACAGTCCGCATAAACCGTCCGGCTTCCGATGTAGGTCATAATCGACCCGAACAGCAAGGCGATCATCAACAGGGCAAACGCAGTCTGTCGCATCCGGGGACTTCGCATTCCAAAACGGATCGAGTCGATTCCCCACGCAACAGCCGGAAAGATCCACGGAAGTAGAACGTGCTGATACCGGAAATCCAAATGCGCCAACGCAGACGGCAAACATGCAATATAGGCACCGTAGAATAACAGGAAAAACGCCATGAACGACATCAGAAATCCCTGTGGAAGCAAAGGTTCTCGCACGACGCATTCCGATCCGCGACAGGCCGTGAACCGAAGAATCAGGGCGACGACCGGAATTGCCAGGTACCAACGGAGAAAGTAAGTGAACGATGCCACCCCACGAAAACCGATTCGCAGTTTCTCCCACAACGGCCACTCAGATTCACCATAGAACAGCATTTTGACCCGCCAGGAGGGAATATCCTGCGAAAGCAGATTCCCAAACACGATCCAAAGTGGTGCAAGGATCAAAGCAGCAGCAAGGAGTAGATCGGACCGGCTGAAGGATCGTTCCTTCTTCCACGTGAGGAAGATCACGGGCACGAATGCCACGACAAGCAAAACTCCCTCCGGGCGGCAGAAGCAGAGAAACCAGGCGATCGGAATTATCCATAGCCTGTTCCGCGAACGGGGGACCTGCACGGCAGCCCAGAGAAACGCCGCCGAGAGGAAATGAAACAGGCTGGTCTCCAAACCGTTGAGACTGTCCTCCACAAGGAATCCGCAAGTCGCTGCAGCGGAAACGGAGGTCACCGTAACCGCCGTCCCAAAGCCGAGATGTCTCATCAGGAGAAAGAGAAAGAAAAGGAAGAGGCTGTGAAAAAGGAACCCCAGGAGGCGTGCCGATGTTACCGGATCGGGAATGACCTGACGTACGGAAGCCAGCAGAATGACATGTAGCGGGCTGGTTGCGCCGTTTGAGGGAGTTTTGCCGTCAAACGTGAACATCCCGGTTTGAAACAGGTTTCGGGCGTATTGCTGGGCGATGTAGGAATCATCGAATGGAAGTTGCGCATAAGGCAATGCGGTCGCATATCCCCACCACGCCAGCCAGAACAGCGCCAGGGGCACAGCCACCCAGAACAACGGCGCGCGTTTCTGTCCCTTCGCCGAGGAGGATTCCGGTGCAGGATTTGCTGGCATCATGATCGAAAGCAGTATGGCACAAAATCAAGAGCGCCGCGACCTCAGAAAGGCTTGGACTCTCCCTCCTCTTCCTTTTCTTCAATCCGCAATCCGCAGTTCTTTCGTGACTTTTCGCACGGCAGAACGTAGACTTCCCTGTTCACGACCCATCTTCATTCGGGGGAAAGTCGAATGGATATCAGCATATTGGCCGGGCCGATCATCGGAGCATTCATCGGCTGGGTGACCAACCGAATCGCGCTGTGGATGCTGTTTCATCCGCACCATGCATGGGGTCCCTCGTGGTTCTCGTGGCAGGGTCTCATTCCAAGCCGCAAGAGCGATCTGGCGCAGGCAATAGCAAGAACGGTGACCGAGAAACTCCTCACTAAAGAGGACCTGAACGGCATGTTGAAAGACATCGACTTGCGAGCCTATCTGCGCGAGGTCACGGATGCGATGATCGAGCGCCGCCTGAGCGGAACGATTCGCGGATTCTCGTTGATCCCGTCACCCGTGCGTGAGCGCCTTGTGATCATTGTCCAGGAACTTGTGGCGGAACGCCTGCCGGAACGGATAGATGACCTTTCGCCGGGCCTTGCGGATCGGGTGATCCATGACTTGGCCATCGGCGAGCATCTGCGGAATCGGATTGCGAATTGGCCCGTGGAGGATGTCGAGCAGGTGACCCGATCCGTGGCAGGCCGCGAGATGCGCGGCATTGAGATGGCCGGCGCGATTCTGGGTTTCCTGGTGGGGATTATTCAGGCCGTTGTGCTCTATCTTCAGTGAGGTCCTCTGCCAGCGCGGCACGCTGAATCTCGTATAAGCGCCGGATGCCCTGTTTCCCCAGTGAGAGAACCTGGTCAATCTGTCCCTGGTCGAAAGCGCCATGCTCGGCGGTTCCCTGGAACTCGATGAACGATCCGTCCTCTTTCATAACGATATTGAAATCCGCCACAGCGCGATGATCCTCACCATAATCCAGATCCAGCAGAAGCCCATCGGGGGTCAGCCCGATGCTGATGGCGGCAACGAGTTCGCGTAACGGCATAACTTCCAGGACATTGCTGCGCTGCATGGAGAGGAAAGCATCGTGCAGAGCAATCACGCCGCCGGTGATTGCAGCGGTGCGTGTACCGCCATCGGCCTGAATGACGTCGCAATCCACGGTGACCGTACGTTCCCCAAGCGCCGAGAGATCAGTCACGCCCCGCAGGGAACGACCGATCAGGCGCTGAATCTCCTTGCTGCGCCCGCCCTGGATGTGATCGCGCGATACTCGGACGGGCGTAGAGTTCGGTAACATGCAGTATTCGGCAGTCACCCAGCCCTTCCCGGTACCTTCGAGAAACAGCGGGACTTCCTCCGACACCGAGGCGCTGCATAGGACTCTCGTTCGCCCCATTTCAATGAGGCACGATCCCGCCGCGAAATCCAGATAATTCCGCCGGATAGACACGTGCCGTAGCTCATCCCATTTCCGACCGCTTTCTCGCTGTGACTGCATGGCGTTCCTCGATGAATCGATATATCTGCAACACCCCATCTTACATTGCCGCTTTCGGGCTGATGAGTGTCGCATAGGGTGGCACCGCCATCTTGCCGGTGAATTTCCGCCGTTCTGCTTGTGCTTTTGGCGGAATTGAATAAACTGTCTCCTGGCGATGAAAGCACGATCATGACTGGACTGAATCCTAATCAACCGCGTGTTCTTGTGACGGGCGATGCACCATCGGCATGGGATACTTACCGGTCTGCCTTGAATCCGGGAACGTACTCGCCGGAAGGGCAGCCCTATGTTTTCGACTTGGCTTTCTGCCATTCGCGGGAGGAGACCTACGGCAAACTCCGTTCCGCCAGGTCGGAGAACCGTCCGTATGCGGTTGTTTTTATTGAGATTATGGAGTTGTCCAAGCCGGACTGGGTGGATCTGGCACGACAAATCCGTTCCATCGACCCCGATGCGGAAATCGTGCTCGCGACCACGCATTCCGATCACCGGCTGGATGACCTGATCCGTCGCGTGCCTCCATCCGATAAAATTCTGGTTCTTCGCAAACCCTTTCATCCTGTTGAAATCCGACAACTTGCCGTCTCATTATGGGGAAAATGGCACGCTGAGAGACAATTGCGCCGGTCGAACAGCGAGAAGCAACGGGAATCTGCGGTTTCGATGGAGCCTTCCGGTTCGATTGTTGCTGAACAGCAAACGCAGGCAAGGAATCCGGAGGCCGTGCGGGATCACCTTCAGGCCGTACTGGACGCCATTCCGGGATGTGTTTCCTGGATTACTTCCAATTTGCAGTATGTGGGGATCAATAGGTACTTGGCCGAATTGTTGGAAATCCCCACGGAGAAAGCCGTTGGTCAAATGCTGGGTTTCAGACATGGCGACTCGGATTTCTACCGGTTTGTGGAACATTTCTTTGCCTCGGATCTCCAATGGGACAGCGCACATACCAGCGCGATCATGCAAGGCAAACAGCATGATTTTTTTGTTGTGGGCCAGAAATACCAGAGCGGCAAAGAAGCGGTTTTTGTGGGGCTGGACGTAACCGAACAGAAACGAGCCGAACAGGCTCTCCGTGAAAGTGAAGAGAACTTTCGTCAACTTGCAGAGAGTATCGGTGGAGTGTTTTGGCTTGTCGACAGAGAAATGCGAAATGTCATTTATGTCAGCCCCGGATACCAGGAATTATGGGGACGCAGTTGCGAACATGCGTATCGAGAACCGATGTCCTGGTTTGAGGCTGTCCATTCCGATGACCGAGAGCGCGTTCAGCAGGCGCTTACGACCAGTTTGACGGATGAGTCCTTTAACCAGGAATACCGGATCGTGCGTCCGGACGGCTCCGTCCGCTGGGTACGTGACCGTGCTTTTCCCATTCGAAACGAATCCGGTGAGATCTACCGTTTCGCCGGAATTGCGGAGGACATTACCGAGTCCAGGCGGGCCGATGAAGAACGGGCGATGCTCGAAGAGCATCTGCTCAACACGGTTCTGGATGGCATTGTGACGATCAACCGCGAGGGCGTCATTCTGGCGCTGAACAGCACCGCGGCCACGTTGCTTAATGTTCAGCCCGGTAAAGCTGTCGGAATGCACCTGTCGACGGTGTGCGGGGCTGACCGCGAGGTGATTGCGGACCTGGTCGAGAAGTCGATTGTTGCCGGGAATGTTGTGCGGGAGCTTCCGGTGACCTTTGAGTCGGCGGGGCGGGTCTGGACCTTTACGGTTAGCGTAACCCCGCTGACCAGCGGCTCGGAAGAGGGCGCGCTTCTGGTGGTCCGGGATGTCAGCCGACTGCGGGATCTGGAGCGCGAAATCTCGGATCGTTTCTCATTTGAGAACATTGTTGGCAAGAGTCCGCAAATGCGGCGGGTTTTTGAGATGATTCGCAACCTGGCCGATACCGATATCACGGTGTTGATCCGGGGGCCGAGCGGAACCGGCAAGGAACTGGTAGCGGAAGCCCTTCATTACCAGGGCTCCGGGCGGATAGGGCCGCTTGTGAAAGTGAACTGTTCCGCTCTGCCGGAGACTCTCCTGGAAAGCGAGCTCTTCGGCCATGTGCGTGGCGCGTTTACCGGCGCGACGCGCGACAAGGTGGGGCGATTCGAGCAGGCGGACGGGGGCACGATTTTCCTCGATGAGATTGGGGACATGTCCCCGGCTCTTCAACAGCGCCTGTTGCGAGTCTTGCAGGAGCGTGAAATTGAACGGGTCGGCTCCACACAAACCATCAAGATCGACATCCGCGTTCTTGCCGCCACCAATCGTGACCTCTATGAGCTGGTTTCCATCGGCAGATTTCGGGAGGATCTCTATTACCGTCTGAACGTGGTGACCATTCATTTGCCTCCGTTGCGAGAACGGCGCGATGACATTCCCCTTCTGATCCAGCATTTTCTTCGTCGATCTCAAACTCACCTGGGACGAGTCATCAAGGGGATCGCTCCCGAGGCCATGGAAATTCTTCTTCATTACGACTGGCCCGGCAATGTGCGACAACTGGAAAATGCCATCGATCATGCCGTGGTGTTGAGCAGCGACGGATTTATCCGCACCGAGTGTCTTCCCCCGGAACTTCTGCGCGCCGTTCGGACTCCTCTTGAGCCGCGTCCGGCCGTGCAACCTACGATTGACAGGGAAACCCTTCAAGAGACTCTGAATGCTGTCGGCTGGAATCGGATGCGCGCCGCGCGAAGGCTCGGAATCAGCCGCACTACCCTCTGGAAGAAGATCAAGGAATACGAACTCGTCCCGCCCGAGTAATTACGGATTGTGGATTGCGGATTTGTGCGGACAATTCATAAATTGTCCTCATACCTTCCGGGAAACCGTCTCTTCTCCCTCTCCCTCCGGGAGAGGGTTGGGGTGAGGGAACGTCCACTGCGTCCACTCTGTCGGCCTTGTTGGGGTGAGGGCCTCGCCACAAAAAAAATCCTCCGGTCGGAACAGACTCCAACCGGAGAATTTTAATTCAGGTCACGTAGGGTGGGCTTGAGCCTCTCTGCGGGCTGGCCCACCATCGCAAGAGGTGCTCAGTGAAGCTCCCAATCGGAGACACCTGTGCCCTCAGCGGGATTCGGGAATACGCTTAATACGCTATCACTGTTTCCGCTGAATGCCTTGCTGCTCCATGCGAATGCAACAAACTCGTTGTTCATGCCTGGCATGGGTTGGCCCGGGCCACCCGTCATGGGGTTTTCAACTTCCGGCAGATTGTGCGGAATGAAGGCATCCGTGGCAGGTGTTCCATCGGCATTGAATACGCGAGCCACCATGACTTCAAGAAAACTCACATCATCCGCAACTTTATCTGACCAGGAGACCACGAAGGAACCGTTCGGGGCCATGGCTACACGGTTGCGGCCCAAGCCACGTGTCAGGTTATGCTGAGAAACCAGAATCGGCGGGCCGATCGGGTCGCCGCTGGTGTTCCATAGCTGCGCCAGAACCACAGTGACTCCGGCCAGTTCCGGAAGCTGTGCGAATCCGTCGGGAATCGTTGCCCCCTCGTGAACGGTGATCCATGTATCGCCGCCGCAGGCTTCCATCCAGGAAGCTGGACGGTTCAAGGCTGAATCCACGATCGGGAAGACGCTCTTGGTGAAATTGCCATTGTTGTCATAGAACTCGGCTGTGACACCGTTATTCGAATCGCTGAACATCACGACGAAACCGTTGGCCAACGCTCCGCAGCGAACCGCTTCCTGCTTTCCGGTCACGTCGTTAGTGAAGAACTCATCTTTGACTCGGGTTCCGAAGGAGTCGAAGATATTGATCGTGGCCACCTTGTTGTTCGATGCATCGTAATCCGGGTCCCCTTCGTAACGGTGATTCTGGCAGTTGGTAACAATGACGAAGTTCCCATTATTGAGCCAGCAGCAATCCCAATCCCGGTGTCCCGCACTGAATTGGGAGATCGACATCGGCACCGACTCTGACAACAAATTCTCATTAAACAACATGAAGAATCCATGCCCCTGACCGTCATCCTGCACAATTCCATCCGCGTCGATCACGGTCTCGGGAATCTCCGCATTCGAGCCGGCCAGCGTTCCCGCCAGGTAGGTCGCCGCAGCCAGAAACTTATTCTCGCCACGCTTGTTTTTGCATAGCGTCCAGTTTGTATTCGTGCCCGCCGTGTTGATACCAACGATCACATCCGCCGCACCGCCGTCCTCGAAAACGGGGAATATGCGGTTGCCAAGTCGATCCATTCCATTTACATGGTGACTGCCGCCACGGTTTACCCAGAACACCGCCGTGGTTCCGTTATCCAGGACGCACAGTTTCTGTTCCCGGTCGTCATTGGATGTCTGGCCCAGCATCATCGGGACCTCGGTGTGAAGCGGGACCAACCCGGCTTCTGCATACGTCGGAGTATCCTCTATGAATGTCATCGGAGATCCGATCGGTTGGCTGAACGCCACGGGAACTGCAACAGCGCAGATCCCAATAACCAGAAACTTAAAACCTTTTGTCATGTTTACAGGCTCCTTATCTGTTTTTGTCTTTTTGATTGTGCCGAATTACCCCAAACGGTGGCCTTGTTTCACCTCCTTTCCGTCCCGAAACGGGAACAGGACCTCCTTCCGGAGATAGAAGCACAACTTGACTTTACCACGTTTCAATATCCGATACTACCGCAGATGATAGTATTATTTCAGGATTTTGTCTCGGTATTTTTTGGGGCAGGAGAATGGAGGCGAGTGTTTTCCCGGGTGGCACAGGCATCCTTGCCTGTGAGCCGGCCGTCATAAAAAGACAACGGGGACCGAATCCGGCCCCCGTTGCTCCATTTTCCGGGAATATCCCCTGAACTATGCGCAAACCGCCTTCCGTTCTTCCGCTGTCATTTCATGGATTTTGCACAACAGCGCTTCCTCTTCAGGCCCCATTTCCATATCCCGTCTGGCCACAACCCGCTTGGCCACCTGGATGAACTTGTCCACCCGATACTCCATCACGCGCTTGGCCACCTGGATGAACTTGTCTGCTCGATACTCGACGAATCCATCCGGACCGCCCCAGCAGAAGGACGGCACATAGGTCGGCGGCAAACCGGAACCGTAGATGTTGCATCCGACCCCGATGACGGTTCCGGTGTTCAACATGGTGTTGATTCCGGTTTTGGTATGATCGCCGATGGTGCACCCGACAAAGAGGCTGCCCGTGTCGACCCGTTCCCCGTTGATCGTGACCTTCACCGTTCCATATTCATTCTTCAAGTCGCTGTTATTGGTGTTTGCGCCAAGGTTGACCCATAACCCCAGGTACGCATGTCCGAGAAAGCCGTCATGCTGCTTGTTGGAATAGCTGTGAATAATGGATTCCTCGACTTCACCACCCACTTTGCAGACCGGGCCGATGCTGGTTCCTTCGTAAATCTTCGCGCCGATTTTGACTGCGCTTTTCTTGCCGACATAAGTCGGTCCCTCGATGGTTGCATTCGGGAAGATTTTCGCGCCTTTGTCAATAAATACCGGCCCCTCTTCCGCATCGATCACAACCCCGGGTGTCACTTTCGCGCCCGGGGCGACATAGACATTCTCTTTGCCGAGAATATGGACACCTTCGTAAATCTTGCCTTCCAGTTCTCCTGGCCTGCCCAGAATCTTGAATTCCCGCGCGATCTCTTTCGGGTTTTGCTGAACCAGGTTCCATGGAAACTTGAGAACCGGATAATCGATCTCAATTTTTTCCACTTTCGGCAGGCGATCCAAGGTAATCGGCTGGTTCCAATCCACCGCAGCCAGGTTCGCTCCGGACAGACGTGCCGCGATGACGGTACTATCCTTTACGAAAACCTTGTCGGGACCCTCGATCCGTATATTCTGGCCGAAGTCTTCACACCACAATGCGCGACCATTCACGAAAAGCGCTTTCTCCGCTTTGCACTCATTGACCGGAGACTCGATTTTTCTGTAGCTCAGATACTCCTTCAGAAAAGGCTCCAGGAGCTTGCGGACATGATATACGAATGTCGCTCCCGGATAGGCGGCTTGAATCTTCTCCCCCAGCATCCTGATTCCGCATCGAAGTGAATACACGGGATTATTCAATGTGAGCGGGTAGAAATTTCGATACCCTTCGTCCTCGAAAAGCACCACATGTCCGGCCATCTACGGTTTCCTCCTACGGGATGGTTTTTGATCGTTTCTCAAAGAACGACGCGATCGTTCTCGTTTTCTTCTTTCCCGCAATTAACAGTTCGCAATCCTGTAGGGGCAAGGCATGCCTTGCCCCTGCAATTACGGTTCACGTTCTCTTATTCCGGTTTGTTGTTATAGACCCACTTGTAGTAATCCTTCAGTTCCAGCTTCGATGCGGCGGCCTCATCGAGAACGAAGATTGCTCTCGGATGGGTCTGCAAAACGGAGGCCGTTACCATGGCGGTGATGGGGCCTTCGATTGCCTTCTTGATCGTCGCCGCTTTCTTTCCACCATTGCAGAGCAACAGGCAGATCCGCGCTTCCATGATGGTTCCGACGCCCATCGTCAGGGCATACCGGGGCACATCCTCCGCCCTCTCGAAGAATCGCGAATTGTCGTCGATGGTTTCCTGGGTCAATGTCTTCATGCGTGTGCGGGAAGCCAGCGAGGACCCCGGCTCGTTGAATGCAATGTGACCGTCTCCGCCAATGCCGAGTACCTGCAAGTCGATCCCGCCTGCCTCGTCGATCTGTTCCTCGTACCATTCGCAGAACGCTGCCGGATCTTCCGCCATGCCGTCGGGAACATGCACATTCTGCGGTGATACATTGATATGATTGAACAGATTGTCGTGCATGAAATAGTGATAGGACTGATCGTGGGTTCGCGGGAGGCCGATATATTCGTCCAGGTTGAATGTGGTGACCTTGGAAAAATCAAGCCCCTCTTCCTTGTACATGCGAATGAGTTCCTTGTAGAGACCGATGGGCGTGCTGCCGGTGGCCAATCCCAACACGCAGTTGGGCTTGCTGCGCACGAGAGAGGCGACGATCTTCGCGCCCTCTTTGCTCATTTCGTCGTAATCGGCTTTAATGATGACTTCCATTCGAATACTCCATTTCTTCTACGGGGGATTACGCAATGCGTCTGAGCCTGATTTGGCACAAATGGGAAGTATAGTCAGATGGTTCGCCTGTTCGCTAGGGAAGAATATCGGAAAACGGATTGAGGTTGGCCGAATTTAAAAAAAAAGAAGACTGGCCCCAAGCTCCGCTTCGGTACCAGCCTCATAAGCTTCAGAAGGTCTTCTGTTAGCTCCGCTAACGTTCGTTCCTTCGAAACTCTCGAAGGTTTGAACGATCTCGGGCGTTCACTCGTTGTCCGTCCGAGACCACTCCAACCTTCATCTACAGCACCCAACCCTTTTTTAGCAACTGCAATGCCAAAATGCGGAACGATAGATTCCGGGATGGTTGACCTGCTCATAACATGCTGAATATTAAGGATTTATAGGCGAGTTTCCACGGGAGAATCCCGGATGGATTTTCGTACTAACCGGGAGGATGCAGGAAGGAATTTCTTGCCGTTCAATATAAGGTTGGTGAGACGTTTGCCGTAGGGTGGAGTGATTTCAGAAGTCCTTATGTCTCTCCGGAACTTTGGGAGATGCCTCCCCCGAAGATCGGGGGAGGCAAGGTGGGGGTTGACCGGACAGCAGGAAATTCTCGATATCCGCCAGGCTCATTCTCGATTCTCTTCCCCTTGTCCACTCCGTCCACAATGTTGACAATGTCCACGCTTCTCCCAGGGCCTTTCCCTCTTTCCAGGGGACCGCCCAATTCGGAAAGGATCTCCCGCCATGAATCCTCTGTCCCGACTCACTGTCCTGGCTCTTCTCCTTGTGGCTGCTTTCGCTCAAGCCGGGGGAGATGACACCATTTCCGTATCAAACGGGCACTCCGCGATTACATTCAGCCGGGCCACCGGCGGCATTGTGGATATTGCCAATCCGGATAATGGCCATTCCTTCATCTCCACACCCGACGCAAAGCCTTCACTTTGGAAACTCCGGTTTCGTGGACAGAATGGCGAGGAAATTCGTCTCAACAACAGTGAGGTCTCGTCGCCCCAATGCACCGCGAAAGATCGGATGCTCACTCTGGAGTGGCAAAATCTGGCACTCGGCGAGGAATCCAAGGCGCTCGATGTCCGCGTACAGTGTCATTTCTGGCCGGGTGGCGGCTGGGCACACTTGCAGATCTGGGTCGATAACCGCAGCACACAATATGGCCTCTGGGAGGTCTCTTTCCCCGTTATCACCGGGCTTGGCGGTCCGGATCGTTCCGATGTCGCCATGGGGCGGGGGACCTGGGGAATGCTGTACCATCACCCCAAAGAGCGCATTCAGGGCAAGTACCCATCCCATGCTTTGCCCATGCAGTTCATCCTGGTTCAGGAGAATCGAGATGGATTGTACCTGGCTGCTCATGACCCTAAGGCTTTCGAAAAATCGTTCACAATGGAAGCCGGCAAGGAGTTCCGTGTCGATACGCCGGTCATGGATATGGGAGTTCCCGGCAATGACTGGTCCGCTCCGTACCCGTTCGTTCTCTCCGTATATGAAGATTCCTGGATGGGGGGCTGCAAACAATACCGTGCCTGGGTCACTCACCATACGCCCTGGACGAAGCAAGGACCTCTTGAGTCGCGAAAAGACATCCCGGAGGCGATCACGCGCGTTACCGCCTGGCTCTGCGCAAGCGGCGGGCCGGAGGAAGTTGCCCCTGCCGTGAAACAGTTCGCCGAGGCCATCGGTACGCCCGTTGGTGTTCATTGGTACAACTGGCACCAGATCCCATTCGACACGTATTACCCAGACTATTTCCCGACCAAGCCCGGTTTTGCAGAGACCGTCCGGGATCTGACATCCCGGGGAATCACCGTCATGCCCTATATCAATTCACGCCTGTGGGATTCGGGCAATGAGAATTTCAAGGAAGCAAGTCCGGCCGCAGTGAAAGATGCCACCGGCGATGTCACTATCGAGACCTACGGTTCCGGGGCCAAACTGGCCGTGATGTGTCCCTCCCAGCTGCTTTGGCAGAAAAAGGTGGAGGAAATTATTCAACGGCTCGGGACGGAATGCGGCGTCAATGCCGTCTACCTGGACCAGATTGCTTCCGCTCCACCCCGCTGGTGTTTCGATCCGCAACATGGGCATACGCTTGGAGCAGGCTCCTGGTGGGTGGATAGATATCGGGACCTGCTGACGCCCATCAAGAGATGGTGTACATCCGGTGGACGTTCGATTGCTCTCACCAGCGAAAATAATGCCGAGCCATATATGGACAATATCGACGCAAACCTGATCTGGACAGAACGCAGCGATGCCGAGATTCCGATGAATACGGCTGTGTACAGCGGATATTCTCTCTATTTCGCCAGCAATCGGGCATTCCAGCATGGGGATGTTTCTTATTGTATGTGTCAGGCCCGCGACTTTGTGTGGGGATCTCAGCTGGGCTGGGATGGTGTCGATCTTCTTAAGGCCGAGCATGAACCGAAATTGAAATTCCTGGCTCGTCTGGCCCAACTGCGCGCGAAGGCCGCCGATTTCATGGTATATGGAGAACTATTGGATCTTCCGGAGTCGACCAACACGGTTCCGACACTTTCCGGGACCTGGAACAAACCCGGTGGCGATGGCCCGGTCACCCTCAAAGCGGTTCAGGCGGCCCTGTGGAAAAACAAAAAGGGCGATACAGGTGTTTTCCTCGCCAATGCCGATACGGAATCCCATCCGTATGGATTTGAGTTCGATTCAATCGTTCCGGTTGGTTCAGCAGCCGTCGGTCCCATACCGGTAGTCTCCAAGTGGAATGTGAAACAGGTATCACCCGACGGCGTTACGGAATTGCCCGTACATCAAGGCTCACGGGTCACATATACCGTTGATGTGCCTGCACGGGATGCGCTTCTCCTGGTCTTCAATCCCGTGTGGAAAAAATAGTGAGCACAATAGGGGAGCGGGGGCATCTTGCCCCCGAAGGTGGTGGTTGGGGTGAGGATTTCAATCGACAGGGGCATGGCACATGATCCGCGCCGTACCCCTATCGATAAGAATCTTCCACCCTATCTCGCCGCCGTCAGATCCGGCATGGCCTCTTCCGGAATTCGGTAGATCTCCAGGTTATCGAAATACACCGTCACCGGAACTCTCGCCTTTTCGCTGTTCGTCACCTGAAACACCGGAATCACTTCGCCCCGCTCGGATTTGAATATCGTTTCCAGGTAGCCGAACCGGTTCAGAATCCGGGTCGGTTCAGTCAAAACCATCATCCCCATGGTTCCGTTCACACTGGGGGAATACGAGGACATCGCATCGGCGTCCAGGCCACCGAGTCCGATGGTAGCGCTAGTTCCGTCTGTTCGCACCGCCATCCGAATTAGAACATAATCCTTGTCCACAATAACCGGGTCTCCGTACAGGGTAAGACCCTCGCCCGGATCCAGACGAGCGGTCAGCCCGATTCCGTCTGTGTACCCTTCGTCAGCCGGAATCTCTCCGAACCAGACCTCTCCAACCGGCATGTCTCCCGGTGCGCCGGGGTTGGTGATCTGCAAGCCGTTCTCGTGGGGCGAGGGCTGACCGAATGTATTCGTGGAGGCGTTTCGAGGCAGACCGGAATCCTCCTGCTCGACTTCACCCACCGCGAAACGACCTCGGTAGAATTCCACGCCGTTCAAAATGCCGACGACCTCATGAAATCCTCCGAGAAACGCCTTTGTGCCGATCAGCTCCCGGAATCGGGTCTCCACCTCCGGCTGCGGTTCCGATGGGGCTTGAATCTCCACGTTGACTTGCAGCGGATCGGGATTGGACTTCAGGATCGCAAGTTCCTTGAGTGTGAACACATATCCCGGAGTCGGAAAGACGCCCACAACATAGACGCTGAACTCCTGCCCCACCGCCGGATGGGACGGATCGATCTCAACGATTGCTCGGATTGAGGGCTTCGGTTCGGTTGGATCATTTGAAGGGATTTCGGTGAAGAGGCGCTCCAGGCGCTCGATCAGTTTCAGCAGTTCGGCAGGCGCATCTGCGCCCTGTTCCACCGAAACCTTGTAGTTCTGCTTATAGCAGAGAGTGTAGCCATACCCATCGGCAATCAGTGGATCCGGCGCGTAACTCGGTTCCAGGGTATCGAACGGCACAGCGTCAATCAGGTCCAGGATTTCCTCCATACTTGCCTCGGAAATCTGGGCTTTCCCCACAGCGGATGAATGGACTTCCACGATTCCGTTGCGGGTCAGCATCAGGGTCTCATAGACCCCCGCAAATCCGCCGCTGCGCGTAAACTCCACCAGCAATTCGTACGGATCGTCTCCCACCAGAATGGACATGGAGTGAACTCGCTGACCATCCAGAATGATGTAGACCGGATGCCATCCCGCGCTGATACTCGCCGTTCCAACGAGTTCGCGGAATCCGGTTTTCACCGCCGGTTGCTGTTCCGTCGGCTCCTGGATCTCGAGCTGAACCATCAGAATCTCAGGCAGGCTCTCGGCAATCGCCAGTTCTTTTTTGACAAAGGTATATCCCGGTGATGGGAATTCCCCGTTGATATACACCGAGAATTGCTCATTGGGACTTGGGTGTTCCGGTTCGGTTGTTACGCTGAGATTGAAGGGAACTGGAATCGGAGTCGGTTCGGGATTGGGATCGTTAGAGGGGTCCGTGTCAATTCGGAACTTGGTGCAGGCCATTTCGGTCCCGTTCACTTCCAGGAAAGCGGCGTAGGCTCCGTCCCTCAGTGGTTCCACCTGTATGATCTGTTCCACCGGCACAAGGATTGTTGCGCCGACCTCGGCGGTCTGCTCGATTGTCATACTTACGGTGATCAGGTTGTTCTCGATTTCATACGTGAGACTCCCCACCTGGTAGTTCGTGGCCGGAAAGTCCCCTGTCACTTTCAGATTGACTATATCGCGCGTGACATATTCAGCCTCGATGGTTGCATTCAGAAAAGGAACGACCTCTCCCGAAACCGGGTCATCCGGATTCCCCCACCCGACCATCGAAACCGAACAAACAAGCAGCGCCATCCAGAATGTCCGTTTGTCCATCAGTTCCTTCTCCTTTTCATTTCCCCAGGACTTATCATTTCCCCAGGACTCTGAACTTGTCCATCTACAGTTATATATCCCAAATCACCCAATTTCTTCCAGGGAATTGATCTCTCCCCTCCTCTTTTCCCCACCCCCCAACCCCCAACCCCCAATCCCCAACCCCCAATCCCCAATCCCCAATCCCCAATCCCCAATCCCCAATCCCCAATCCCCAATCCCCAATCCGCAATCCCCAATCCGCAATCCCCAATCCGCAATCCCCAATCCGCAATCCCCAATCCGCAATCCCCAATCCGCAATCCCCAATCCGCAATCCCCAATCCGCAATCCCCAATCC
>JAKPYU010000329.1 GCA_029568995.1 Candidatus Omnitrophota bacterium
ATCCACAATTCAACGGTATGAAATGATCGCTCCGGGGGAGGGCGTTCTTGTTGCTGTTTCCGGCGGGCCGGATTCGACCGCGCTGCTGTTGGCGTTGTGTGCGCTGGCGCGCGAGTTCGGCTGGGCGCTGCGTGTGGCGCATGTAAATCACGGATTGCGCGGGGAATACTCTGATGAGGATGAGCGGTTTGTTCGCGATCTAGTCACACCACTAGATATCCCGTTTCATCGAAAGCGAATCCCTGTTGCGCAGTTCGCCGCCGAAGAGAAAGAGAACCTGGAAGCAGTCGCCCGTCGTGAGCGCTATGAGTATCTCATCCATCTGGCTCGGCGATACCGTTGCGCCTGCATCGCCACAGGCCACACATTGGACGATCAGGCCGAGACAGTCCTTCATCACGTTGTTCGTTCCAGCGGGATAGAGGGGCTGACTGGTATCGCGCCGGTGTGGACCGTTGAGAACTGCCGGGTTGTCCGCCCCCTGTTGGATCTGACACGAAAAGAAGTTCTGGAATTTCTTCAGGCGCAGGAATCCCCGTTCCGGGTTGATGAGAGCAATGCCGACCTCAATCTGACCCGGAACTTCATTCGGCATGAGATCCTGCCCCGATTGGAGCGGATCAATCCGCGTGTGCGTGAGGCCCTCGCGCGACTGGCAGATATCGCGCGCCTGGAGACGGACGCCCACGACTTGGCCGATGAACAATGGCTGGACCGATTCGCTCAACGAACGGGCCGGGAGATCGCCGTCTCCAGGGTGGAGTTCCTTCTTCTTCATGCGGCGGGTCAACGGCGGATCGTCCGGCGTTTGCTGTCTTGGATCGCGCCGGATCTTCACCCGACTCTGGAGATCATCGACACGATTCGGGAGTTGGCTTCATCCGAGAAGGGTGGGCGGCGCTGCGTACTGCGGGGGCATGGCGTGGTATCGCGTCAGAAAGACCGGCTGGTGTTCGCGCCTTGCGATTCGGTGACCCGCTCGAAAAGAACCGGTTCCCGCAAGCCGTCGGGATAATCGAAGAACAGAACCGGCTCGAATCTCTCCCCTTTCATCTTGAACAGCAGTGGACAGTCAGCGAAATAGGGGCGCAGGCCCAATGGAATTTCCATCCCGCATTCCTTCAGCGGTGCCTGGCCCGCCAGGTAGGCTGCCAGCTGTTCCGGTCGCCATTCCTGCGCGACGAAGATCTTTTCACCTGGCTTTCGGACACCTTTCACCCACAGGTGATAACGGAAGTAGTGCGCCGCCTGGTACACCTCCGTGACCAGCACACTATTGGGAGGAACGAACCGGACAATGCGTTCCGTGGCCGCCTGGGGGATCGTGTTTTTGCTCTGATCCACCAGCGACCAATTCGAGACAATCAGGACAGGGACCAGCAGATAGAAAAGAATGCTCCAACGTCCCCGTAGGAACCTTTCCGCCACAACCTGCATCCCCACCGCGATCCAAAACGCCACGAGAAAAAAGCAGGGCAGCGCGAATACAGTGGCATCATCCACGCGATACCCCAGAGCGAACACGGCATTGAGTAGAAATGCGGGAAAGGTCAGGTAGAATAATGGGCGATTCTTGCAGAGACATTCCCACAGTCCGACCGCCGCAAGAAAACATCCAACCGAGAAGAACTGGAAATAGAACAGCGACGCGAACCAATGGGTTTGCTCATACCACAAATCATGCCAGGAGAATCCCATCATGCGCCCGTGGAATTTGGTTCCCAGGGCGAAGCGGATGAAGTCATCCATGGTCCGAATGCTGACTTCGATGTAGGGGCAATCCGAGCGCGAACGGATGAACAGGTAGGCGTATTGGGACAGAGAAAGCGCCGCGCAAGCGACACATATCCCCCAAAATCCGGGCTTTCTCAACACGGAACGGTCCACGGCGCAGACGAACAAGAAAAGTCCGGGCAGCCAGAAGATCGAACTGGCGTGATTGCCGAACGAGAGGGCATAAAGGAACACTGCCGCTGTCAACCAGCGCGATTCTCTTTCCTGTTGCCACCGGACAGCAGAATAGGCGATGCCCGCGAAGAAAAGCATCTGCAAGGCGTAAACCTCCGCCACAATGCACTGGCTCCAGAACCGCCTGCTGAATGCCAGGACCAGGACGGCAGCGGAAGCGATCAGAGTGTCTTGAGTGATCCGCCGGAATACGAAGAACAGCAGTGCAACCGCCCCCGCGCCCAACAGAGCGGAAAGGAGGTTCTGGCCATAGGCCGGTTCCTTCCAGGGGAGAAGCCCCATCAGATGGTTCAGCAGAAGGTATTGCGGATATCCGGTGCTGTGGGGGATTCCGAGAATCTTGCCGAGAAAGTGGAATTTGGCGGTATCGCCGCGATAGCCTGTCCCCGGCAGAAGTGTGAGCCAGTAAATCACCAACGGCAGCAGGAAATGGGCTGCTGCTGGAAGGAGATTTCGCCGGGCATTTGTGGTCATGATAAGTCCGAGACGGAACAGCCGTGTTTCGAAGCAAGATCATGGCGCAGATGCGCGGGAAGATCGAGGGGAGAGGAACCGGCATTGGGGATTGGGGATTGCGGATGGCGGCGCGTAGGGGCAAGGCATGCCTTGCCCCTACGCTTGGTTTATACTCCGTTGTTGTATATTCCATCTTTGACCGGAGAGGTGCTCGCCATGAAAAGGTATCGAATTCTTGCCCTGATGACGACGATAGGAGTGCTGATGGCCATGTCAGGAACGGTTGACGCGAAAGAGAACAAACGGGAACGGACGGTGTTGTATTTAACGAAGTCGTCCGGTTTTGAGCACAGTGTAGTCCAGCGCAGCGGAGATCGGCTGAGCCACTCGGAGCAGATCATGGTGGAGCTGGGCGCAAAGAACGGATTCCGCGTGGTTTGCACCAAGGATGCCGGGATGATCAACGCCAAGAATCTGGCGAACTTCGACACGGTGATGTTCTACACCACGGGCGATCTGACCCAGCCCGGCGAGAAAGACAGCGGCTCCGTGATGACCGAAGAGGGCCGGAAAGAGCTGTTGGACTGGATTCGTGCGGGCGGCGGATTTTTCGGGTCGCATACGGTGACCGATTCATTCCATGGAAATGAAGAATTCATGGCCATGATGGGCGGAGAGTTCCTGACTCATGGAAAGCAGCAGTATACGAATATCAAGGTAGTCGATCCGAAGTTCCCGGCGATGATCGGCCTGCCGGTCGAGTTCCGCATGATCGACGAGTACTATGTGAATAAGAACATCAATCTCGGCAAAGACATGCACATTCTGCTGATGCTGGATACGGCGGGCATGGAGGGCGATGCGTACCAGATTCCGCCGTACCCGATTACCTGGTGCAGCAGCTACGGACAGGGGCGTGTTTTTATTTCCCCGCTGGGACACCGTGAGGACGTTTGGGAAATGCCGATGTTCCAGGGAATGATTGTCAAAGCGCTGAACTGGACGTTCGGCGATGTTCCCGGCGATACAGCCCCGAACTACGCGGAGTTTCTGAAGTAGTCGTGTTTGGCGCGTCATCTGCCCTCACCCCAACCCTCTCCCGGTGGGAGAGGGAGAAGAACGTTGGACGAATGAGGATCATGCCCGATTGCTGTGACGGGTGACGAAATGAGAATCAGTTACGACTCCGAAGTGGATGCGCTTTATATTCGGCTGGTCGAAGGGGAGCACGAATGCCGAACGATGCGGCTGAATGAGGACATCGCTCTCAATATCGGCCCCGGGGAAACGCTGGTTGGGATAGAGGTTCTTGATGCAACAAGAATCATCGGCCAAGGGCGATTGCCTTCGGTTGTCTTGGAGAATCTGCTTGTGGAGACACAATGAGAGGAGGTTCGCACAGCATTGCCTGGGGCGGGTTTGTGACCCGCCCTTTTTGCCGATGTGTTTGAAATCCGTGATTGACAGGACCGGAAGGAGGGCTATAGAATCGCTTCGTGATGCAAATGCGCTGAAGAAGGTACAGGAATCGCCAAAAAACAGCCATGAAACGTCGGGACGCACTCAAGATCATAAGAAAATACTACGCGGAAGGCGGTCGAGTCAGGAATCGTATTGAAAAAAGAGCATTGAGCGAGTCGAAAAAACAAAAATACAAGAAAGGCTTTGAAGTCAGAATCGTTGTCGAAGACGACACCGAGTATCAGGAGCTGATCCAGGCGCTCTGCATTTGCGATATTACGGCAGGCCGTCCCTATGCCCACCATAGCTACTGGATTGTTCCAATCTATGGGAAGAAACAAGTTGAATGGTTTGAAGAGGAAATCATATAGATCCCGGAAACATGGTCAAGTCGATGCGGCGAATTCTCTGTAATGAAACCCCATGACGATCCCATGGACAACCCCTTACACTGTCATTACAATATAAGACACTGATGCGGATGGAATTCCTGTGGGATGAGCGAAAGAACGTATCGAATCAAAGGAAACACGGTGTTTCCTTTGAGGAGGCACAAACCGTATTCTTCGATGAAAGTGCGCTCGAATACGACGATCCCGACCACTCTGAGGAAGAAGAGCGCTTTTTGATGTTGGGGCTCAGCTGCAGGTTGCGGATTCTTGTTATCTCGTACTGTTTTTCTTCGCAGGAAGAGAGAATCCGCATCATCTCGGCCAGAAAGGCAACTCGAAAAGAGAGCAGAATCTATGCGAGAGGCGAACCATGAGGAAAGAATATGATTTCTCCAAGCTGAAAGGCAGAGAGAATCCCCATGCGGGCCGTCTAAAAAGACAGGTCACCATGCGTCTTGGAGTGGATATCATCCATTATTTTAAGGGTATGTCTGAGGAGACCGGAATTCCCTATCAGCAACTGATCAATCTATATTTGCGTGATTGCGTTGAACGCAACCGGAAATTGGCGATCAAGTGGGAATCGCGCTCCAGGACTTCTGTTTGAATTCTCCCAAATCTTCCCACAGGAATTGAATCGAAGCATGTCACTATTCTCCCATCCACTGCTGCCATACCGTGAAGAGACGCTCTCTTGCGGGGCGAATTTCATCTCCAAGGAGGTCTCCTCAGTGCCCATTGTCGCCATTGACGTCTGGGTGTCCGTGGGGGCCGCGGAAGAACCTGAAAAGTATCTTGGCCTGTCGCACTTTTACGAGCACATGTTCTTTAAAGGGACCAAGAACCTGGGAGTCGGCGAGATGGATCGCGCGATCAAGGGCCTGGGCGGATACAACAACGCCGCCACGGCCTGGGATTATACGCATTACTATGTCGTTGTGCCCTCTCCCGGCTGGCAGCGCGCCATGGAGGTATTGATCGATGCCTTGCGGTTCCCGCTGTTCGATCCCCAGGAGATCGAGAGCGAGCGGCAGGTGATCTACGAGGAAATCAAGCGTCACGAGGATACCCCGTGGTCCAAGTTCTACGAGAGATTCGACGAAGCGGCCTATGCTCGATGCCCATACAGCCGGAATATCCTGGGCACATTCGAGAGTCTGGCGGGAATCGACCGGGATGTATTTTTGGAGTTTCTACGAACGAAATACACTCCCGAACATATCACGGTGGTGACTGTGGGGAACATTGACCGCAACGAGGTCCGGGACCGGTTGGAGCATTTTCTGGACGGATTGGCTCCATCCGACGGCAACGTGACAAACGGCGCTTTCGAGATGATCGACTCGCCTCGGACATTCGATTTGCACATGCCCATCAACCAGAGCTATCTTCTTCTGGGACATCCGACGCCGCGAATCGCCGGAACTCGCGATGAGGCAGTCCTGGATCTCGCGTCGATTCTGCTCGGCGAGGGGCGCTCGTCCCGCTTGTATACCTTGTTGAAAGAAGAACTGGGGCTGGTTTCCTCGGTCAGCACTTCCTGCTGGTCTCAGGTCAGGGCCGGTTTATTTGTGACCGAGGCGGTGACCGATGAGGAGAATCTTCCGGAAGTCGAAAAACGCATCCTGGACGAGCTGAACCGTTTGTGCTCCATACCGCCCGGCGAGAAGGAGTTGGAGCGCGGCAAGAAGATCGCGCTTGCCAATTACGCCTTTTCAAACGAGACGGTTTCCTCCATCAGTCACACGTACGGATCATCCCAGATTCTGGGCGATATCGAGCATGTTGTCCGGTATCCCGATATGATTCAGTCCATCACTTCCGAGGAACTCTCCGGGACGTTGAGCCGTTATCTGCGGGAGAATCTCTTATGCGTGGGCCATCTCCTGCCGAAAGAGGGAGAGCCGGTCGAAGATGGGGAGTTTGATCCGATGGATTGAACATCGGGCAAACATGTTCAGATTAACCGGATATCAACCTGTCTGCCTGTTGTTGCGCTCTTCACCGCACCAAATACCATGGACAGGCTCTTGATGTTCTCTGTGCATAAGGTCTCCGGCACCGCGCCGGATTCGACACACTCAATGAACTCGCGAATCACCCCGACATGCCCACCGACACGGTCGGCGGGGTCGAGTGATGGGATCTCCAAATCCTTCCACTTGGACTGAAAGCCGCCGGTTGCCTCCACGGCTTGCGCCCGGAATCCCTGTGCGCCATCCCAGGTGACACTTCCCCGCTCGCCGAGAATCCGCCAGTCGCACTCCCATGTTGTGTTGAGACCCTCGGCGCACCAGCTGCCGCGATAGGTATAAACGATCCCGTTGCTCATCTCAAAGATCGCGACAGCGGAGGCATCGTGATCGTACCAGGACCCGGCGGGATTCCATTCCTTGCAGTACACCGCGACCGGATCTGCCCCCATGATGAGCCGAGCCGCGTCAAACGTGTGAATCGCCATGTCGAGCAGTAAGACATGCCTCATCCGGTCGCGGAATCCGCCGAAGTGTGCGCCGATATAGAAATCGCAGTTCACCGTGGTGATCGGCCCGATTGCACCGGAATTGAGAAAGGCCTTCAGGCGTCGAATGTTCGGGTCATACCGGCGGTTTTGAATAACTGCATAGATCTTTCCGGCTTTCTGTGCGGCAGCGACCATCGTCCGGGCGTTTTCCATGCTGTCCGCCAGGGGTTTTTCGCCGAGGACATGGCAACCGTGCTCCAGCGCGGTCAATGTGATTCCCAAATGCGCCTCCGGCACGGTGATATCGAACACAATATCCGGGCTTGTCTTCTGCAGAACCGGCTTGAGTTCCGTGCCCAAGACTGTCTGATCCAGACGGTATTCCTCGGCTCGCTTTCGAGCCGACTCCGGATTGATATCCACCAACCCGACGATCTCGATATCCTCCATGTCTGCCAGAAGATGGAGCCATTCCGCCGCCATCGCACCGCATCCGGCCATAACCGCCCGATGTTTCTTCATGCCGATTCCACCTCATGGGAAAAAGGATCTGCATCTCCGCGCCACTATGCGGATGCTCCGGCCAATCGGCAAGAGCGGCCTGTAGGAGAGAATCCCTCACCCCGGCCCTCTCCCGGCGGGAGAGGGAGAAGAGTTCGGACGCTGGATTCCGGCTTTCGCCGGAATGACGGAACGCGGGGTAGGTGGTGCAGGAGCAATCCCCCCGTGGTTGCCCCGCACCAGAGAACGCGAACCGCTGGACGGACAGCACGACACGTAATAAGATGAAAGACGTATTCCATTTCTGAAAAGAAACCTGAGGAGGAGCAGATTGATGACAGGTTATTCCGGTTATACTCGGATCTTGCGCGGCATATTTGTGTTATTGACGTTCGCGGCGGTTGTTCCGGCTGGGATTGCTGCCCCGCTGGAGGATATTCGCCTGGGCGTGATTCTCACCACGGCCAAGGAAGATCACTGTTTCATGTTCGGGCCTTATGCCATTTCCGAACAGAAGTCCAAAGAATATCTCAGCGGTTTGGCGCACGAACTGGCTTTTACGAAAGATCTTCCAAGACCCTGGCCGGAATGGAAATTCGTCAGCCTTTCGGCGGTCTATTGCCATGCCGGGCCGGAAGGGGCACAGGCTTTCCTTTCCATCGCACAGGAACCGAAACGAATTGCGAACTGCACCACTCTGGAGAAACTCCTGGAAAGGTGCAACTGCGTGGTTCTGGTGAACACCGGCGGGAAGGGTGAGGCGAACCTTGAACTGGTCTCAAAATGCCTGGAAGCCGGTCGCCCCGTGTTTGTGGATAAGTTCCTTGCAGCAACCGCAAGCCAGGCGCATCAATTGATCGAACTGGCACAACAGAACGATGTCTCCCTGATGTCCTCTTCGTTCCTTCTGTTCAGCGAACCGGGCCTGGAAGCGAAAGCGAAACTCAGTGATGCCGGTTTGACCAAAGTTACCAGCGGCGGCTGGGATGGCGGCAATATCGCAGGCGATATCCACCCCATTTCGCACATGCTGATGATGACCGGCGAGCGGAAACCCGTCTGTGTCCGATGCGAGCAGACCGATGCCGGGTGGAAAGCGATTGTGACATTCGACGATGGAGTGATCGGGGAATTAGCCCCGCGAAAGCCCAACACGGTGTTCGAACTATATACGGTCAGCGAGGGAGCCACCTACTATGTGCATTATGAGAACAAACACACCGGGCCTTCCTCAATCATTACCTTGCAGCATTTCTATGATTACGTGCGGGGCAAAGGGCCGGGTGTGTCGCCCATGGTTATGGAAAGTGCGCTTGCGATCTGGGAGACAGCCGCGAAGGCACGCGAAGCCGGAAAGACCGTCATGATCGGCGAATAACAGCACAGACAAACAAGGAGGCAAGAGCATGTCAGAAAGAATTACATTGCGAACAGGATTACTCATTACCTGCATCTTCGGAATCTGTATCGGCCTGACTCTGTTCGGTACCGGGACGGCCTGGGCCGCGAAGTCGCTGAAAATTACCGATCTGGAGATTCACACGCCCACTATCGCCGTTCCGTATTATCATTACACGGCGAAGTTGAATCTCCCGAAACCCAATACGATTTCCGTGAAGGAAATCAAGATCAATTCCGAACCGGAGCGGAACTACTTCCTTTTGGACGAAGGCGAGACGCTGGACCCGAACCGTCCGAAGGAGTGGCGACGGATGGCACTGGCCTACCGGGTAAAGGACCCGAATGTCAAAAAAGTGTACTCGAATCCGACCCTTGTGGGGCGGATGGATTGGCAGAACGGCGAGAGTTACGAGGTCGAAATCACCCTGCAGCTCGGTGATAACGAAAAGAGCCTTTATCAGGGCAAAGCTACCGCTGCCGCCCCTGCCTCGGGCGGCTATTGGGACCCGGCCTGGAAAAACTATCAAAGCGCGGTGGTGAGCGAATCCGAGGGGATTGCCCGGACCCGCGAACCGGTTGAACTCACGCTGATGATTTACCCCGATACGATCCAGGACCCCGCCCGGGAAATCCGCGTGGTGCAATATGACGGCAGCAACCGGACCCAACAGGAAATCGCCAGCCAGGTTATCGACTCCCATGAGATCAATATGACCGACGCTCCGGCATACAACGCCAAAGGGGAACTTCTACCGAAAATGATGGTTCCCACACGCTGCATAACCGTCCTGTTCATGGCCTCGGTGGAAGCGAAATCGAGCGGTGTGTACCTGGTGTTCTACAACAATCCCGATGCGAAAACGCCCAGCTACCCCAGTGATCTGAAGGTTTCCGGTAATCCCCCCGGGGTGGTGATCGAAAACGATTTCTACCATCTGAAAATGCACAAACTGACCGGGATGTTGGATGAATTGACTCTCAAGTCCAAGCCGGGACTCAAGTTTGTGCACAAGAAGGAGACGAACGGGGCGATCCAATGGAATCCGGATGCGTATGCCCCTCCACGGGCCTGGGTGCATACCTCTGACTGGGAACCCGGTAAGTATGACTATGAATACGAAGAAACACGCGGGCCGCTGGTATACATTACCAGGAACTGGGGTGAGATGCCTCAAATGTCGGAGTTGGTTTGTTCAACGGTTTACAAGTTCTATGCGGGACTTCCTTACTACACATTCAGTACGACCGTTCATGTACGTCACGATGTTACCGTGCAGGTGATCCGCAACTCCGAAGTCGTGTTTGCACGAGAATGTTTTAATGAGGCAGCCTGGTGGGATGCCGCCCAGGGGAAGGCCGAGACGCGGCGCATTGTCGATTACCCCGACTTGACTGAGTGGACCCTGGCGGACAATACGCCATGGGTAGCGTTTTTTGATCGTGCCAAGGATTGCGGCTATGCGGGAATTCAAATGGAATATATGAACGGGGGCCTGATGGGGAAACTTCAGACGCTGAATCCGTATATGTACATCACCGTCGGGCCATGGTTGTACTGGACACGCGCTCTGATCTACCCATACGGGAGCAATAATCCGCAGCATCTGATCAAAGTCCCGGAAGGCTCGGTTTTCCTGGAGAAGTGGGCTTACCTGCCATTCGAACTGGCCGACGGCGACAGCCCGTTCAAGGATGTGGAGAAATTGAGCGGGGTTCTGCCGAAGCCGCTCCATGTTCACCTGGAGGAACCGATCAGTCCGGAAATGCAGGTCCCGGAAGAAATCTACATCGAGCCGACCAAGACCGGGTGGGAAGAGTAGCCATCCGGGAACAAGAGAGAATAGTCGGGGGCGATTCGTTCGGTACAGGATCGCCCCCGTGGTTTTTTAGATAACCATGAAGAATTCTCATTTCTGGATGGCCGTCGGTATTTTCCTTGTGGCGCTCGTGCCGCGACTACTTTTTGCGTTCGCTCCGCATCCCCCTCTATTCTCGGACATGGAGGATTACGACCGCGCGGCGGTCAGTTTCCTGATGGGGCATCATCTTGCGATGTCGCCCGA
>JAKPYU010000368.1 GCA_029568995.1 Candidatus Omnitrophota bacterium
ACCTTCCGGAATTGTCGGAAGGATTTCCTCCAGAAATGGGATCTTTTCGCCGGTGAACCTGGGATCTTTCCACTTTCCCGCGTCCAGCTGCCGAAGAACATCCGAGGGGGTCTCTGCGATCTTATGAACCACGCCTGTAATCCGCTCGGTGTTGTCATCGTGCATCAGGACGATCCTGTCGTCCTGAGTCAGGTGAATATCAATCTCGGCAGAGTCGGCTTCTTGTTTCCATGCGGTTTGGACAGAAACAACGGTATTCTCCGGAGCATCATAGGATGCTCCCCGATGTCCGACGATCTCCAGCGAATGCGCGTACATGCAGATACCTCCCAGGAATAAGTGAGTGATCGCCAAGGCGAGCGATTTTGGCACAGATTTATTCCTCCATTGATTTTCCCGCCTTCTGCGGCATGGGATTTCCCCCATGTAGCATACCGAATTCTCACTCTCGACAAACACCTGTCGCTGCCCGATAATGCGGGGCGAACTCAGGCCCGCTTGCGGACCAGCTCACCACAACATGCTCAGGCGGAAAGGAACGTTTCCCCATGGTCGATACGCTGGAACGTATTTCGGATCACCTCTATCGGTTTCACGACACCTGCGATGTGTATGTAATCGTCTTCGAGGACCAAGCTTTGTGCATCGATTTTGGAGCCGGTGATGTCCTCAAGGAACTGGGAGCGTTGGGCGTCTCCCGCCTGGACTGGGTCCTGCACACCCATCATCATCGCGACCAATGCCAGGGCGACAACCTGGCCCGCAAGCATGGCGCGCGCTTGGCCGTCCCGCGTTACGAACGATTTCTCTTCGAGGAAGCCGAGAACTTCTGGCGCAATCGCCGCCTGTACGATGTCTATAACGTCCGTAACACCTATTTCGCACTGACGCAGAATATCGCGGTCGATGCCGACCTGGCGGATTATGAAAAATTCTCCTGGAACGGGATTGAATTCTCCATTCTGCCCACACCGGGACATACGTACGGCTCGATCACTCTTATCGCACAGATTGACGGGAAACGAGTTGCATTCACCGGCGATTTGATTGCGTCCCCCGGAAAAGTCCAGACGGTGTACGATCTTCAATTCAATTACGGATCGTTCGATGGAGTAAACCACGCCATCCTCTCCCTCAGCAACCTTCAGAAAGAAGGCTGCGAGATGCTGTGCCCCTCCCACGGGGTGATCATTCGCGATGTCGAGGCCGCAATTGACTGGACGATCCGCAAGCTGAGCGAGTTCTATGAGTTTAACACGGGAGGCGCTCCGGCCGCTCGGAATCAATACGCGGAAATTGTGCCGGGGATCTATGGTTCGTATGCCTCATGCAGCTCGCATTACGCAATTGTATCGAAATCCGGAAAAGCGCTGTTTGTGGATTACGGGTCCGCTGGAGGCGAATTCCTGCAGCCACACTTGCAGCATGACGGCGAAGGGCAGCGATTCATCCGGCATACGGTCGATGATCTCCGCGAGCGGTATGGAATGAAATCCATTGATGTGGTCATTCCCAGCCACTATCACGACGATCATATCTGCGGATTTCCGTACCTTCAGCGGTATGAGAATACACAGATCTGGTGCTATGAGAACATGGTCGAGGTCCTGGAAAGACCGTACACGCTGAATATCGGGTGCCTGATTCATGACCCCCTGCGCGTGGATCGCTCCATTGCCGACGGGGAACATGTGAAATGGGAAGAATTCGATTTGACGATTTACCATGCTCCCGGACATACCGACTACCACATGGTCATGCTGGTGGAGCATGACGGAAAACGCCTGGCCTTTACGGGCGACAACATGTTTCGCGATAAGAAAACCGGGCTTGGGTTCTCCCTGATTTACCGGAACCACGTTCACACCGGCAGCCATGTGTTCACGGCCCGACGACTCCTGGAATTCGAGCCGGAGATTGTCTGTCCGGGGCATGGGGGGCATTTTGATGTGAATCCCGATCTGCTGAAAGGATTTGTGGACCGGACCGCCGAGCTCCGACGTCATTTCATTTCATTGGTCCATGATCCCATCACCGATCACGGTGTCGATCTCGACTGGGTCTCTCTGTATCCATTCCAGCCGCAGGCAAAACCGGGCGAGTCGTTCGAACTGACCTGCCGAGTAACCAATTACACGGATGAGAAATACGAGGTGGAGGCCAAACCGATTCTCCCCGCCGGTTGGCACGTGTCACAGAAGGTTCTCCGGTTCGAAGTTCCCGCGCAGAAGAAAGGAGAAGCCTCTGTCATGGTCTCCATTCCCAAGAAGAGCAGTCTTCCGAAAGTGGCGATAGCGGCGGATATCACCATCAATGGACGTCACTGGGGCCAGTTGGCGCACTGCGTGGTCAATCTCAAGGGACCGGGACAGGTACTATAGACAGATGGGCAGCGGTCACCCGTGCCGCCAGACGCCGAATTCCTCGTCGTATCGCCAATCGGGTGACTCGGGATTCTGACGGCGCTTCTGCCAGCCCTTGATCATCTCAACCGTCTGATCCCAGGTGTGAATTCCGCTGACGGCATCCATAACCTGCACGTTCTGTCCGCCGACGCAGCAGGCGATCCGCGCACACTCCTCCAGCGATAATCCGCGCCCGAATGCCGCCAGGAATCCCGCACAGGCGCTGTCGCCCGCGCCGGTCGCCGTCGCGATCTGTTCCACATAAAACGCCTCTTCCCAGATCTCTTTCCCGGCCCAGGCTTCGGGTCTGCCGGGCGCAGCTTTTCCCATGGAACGCAGCCGGGAAACATCCGAGGTTTTTGCCAGCAGACCGCGATACCCAGCCTTGATCACCGCTATCCCCGCCCCCATGCGAATCATCTCATCCAGCAGGTAATGAAAATCATCCGCCGTGTACGGATCGAGCGGATCGCGAACGTTTTTCACACTGCGCAGCTCATGAAAACGCTTCGGATTGAGCATCAACATCGTTTCCTCGGCGCTCGGCATGTACAGATCCACATACGGCAACAGGTTCTCCAGAATGTCCCTCCAGGAGAACTGCGTGCTTTCGGAGGACAGGTCCGGCATGGACATATCCAGGCTGGTGGTCACATTCAGGTCTTTGACACCGGCAAAGATGGAGATCAGTTCCTTTGCGCCGTTGCTGTAGATCCTGCGCATCAGGGGAGGATATCCGAAATGGAAGAACCTGGCCCGTTTCACCACGTCCAGGTTCACATCGCTCGCCCCAAACGAGTGGTTTGAGCTGGGGCAATGCAGAAACATCCGGTCCGAACCCGGCGGCGCGAGAACAATCGTATACGAGGTGGCAACATCCGCGTCGATAATCATCGCATCGCCCGCCTGCCACTCGTTGAACACGGCGAGAATCATCTCTCCGACACGGTCTTCGCCGATTTTCGCCATAAGCGCGGAGTTTACACCCAGCTTGCGCAATGCCAGGCCGGTGTTCGATACCGGCCCGCCCGGCATCATGGTCAGCTCTCCCACATAAGCCAGGCTCCCCGGAACAAAGAGGTCCTTCGAGGATTGCGTGCCCAACTTGGGTGTCAGATCCAGGCAACAGAGGCCCGCCACAACAATGTCGATATTTCGCTCCGTATTCATTCGTACTCCATTCATGGGAATATATCATGAGGGCCTCGCAGCCTCTCAACGAATAGGAGAGACTACCATAATTCGGGCAGTCGCGGCGAGTCTGGATTGGCGAGGGGATATCTCAATGAGTGACTTTCTCGCTCACTCAGTCGGGGAGTCCTCTTCACAGTCGCATATATCCGGGTACAACTCCCGCGCGCAGTCCGGACAGATCCCGTGGCTGAATGTGGCATCGGAACGATCCCGAATATAGATCTCGATTGGGGTCCAATCCCCACTCTCATTCCGAACCTTCTTGCATCGGGCACAAATCGAAAGAAGCCCGGAGAGAGTCTTGACTTTGGTAAGCGTTTCCTTGAGTTCATGGATCATCTTATCGCGCTCGACTTCCATCTGTCGACGAGCGGAAAGATCTTCACGCTTGCGAACCAGGTCCAGGAGAACAACCGGCAACTGTTGCAGATAGCCTTGCCCGGGATCTTTGATAATATAGTCCGCAACGCCTGCTCTCAGGGCTTCAACAGCCAGCTCCTCCGAACCGCCTCCCGTGATAATGGCCAAAGGAACCGGGATCCCCTCCGCCAGGAGTCGTTTGCACAGAACCAGACCGGACATCCCGGGCAAACCGTGATCGATCAACGCCACATGATAGTGAAACGGTTTTTTTCGAATTCGTTCCAGCGCATCTTCCCCGCGAACACACTCCTCAATCTCCCAACGGGATTGCCCTTTCTGCAGCGCCCTTCGCACGGCAAAACAATCGTGTTCGTTGTCTTCCACAACCAGAAGTCGGAGGGTGGATTCTTCAGGGGGATTCATCGTGTTCTTCTTCCGATCGTATCCGTCTCAATACAATCCTATCACGATTGTGCTCTTCAACGGGAGAAGTCTTCCGGCTACTGAGTTTTCTCGCCTTGTGCCATGGGAAGCGTCACAAAGAAAGTGCTTCCTTCTCCGGGAGAAGATTCGAGCCGGACATTTCCTCCCAGTCTCATTGCGGCCCTTTTTACAATGACCAGACCGATACCAGTCCCCTCGTATTCCTTCCAGGTATGAAGACGCTGAAACAGATCGAAAACCTGCTCCCGGTATGCCGAATCGATCCCGATTCCATTGTCTTTTACCGAGATCTCACAACACTCGTCTCCGACCTGCCGCCACCTCAGTTCGATCCGTTTCCGGGGAGATTGATTGAACTTGATTCCGTTCTGGATCAGATTCTGGAAGATCTGATGGAGTAGCGCTGGATCTCCATTGATTTCAGGCCAGTTCTCCTCCTGAACAATGTCCACTTCCGGCGGGAGGTGCATTGTGGATACCAGGCCTTTCAGGAACACGCCCAGTTTGATTCTCTGAAACGCGATCCGGGACTGATCGACCCGACAGACCGCCAGAAGCGTTTCGACAATCTGTTCTCCCTGCCGGACTGCCGACCGCAGGTTGTCCAGGCAGTTGCGCTGATCCGGCTGAAGGATAGCCGTCAAGTCCTCGTGCAAGAATTCCGCATAATTATGGATGGCTCGTAACGGCGCTTTGAGATCATGAGAGACCACATGGGCATATTGCGAGAGTTCCTCATTCGCCATCCGCAATTCCTTCTCCGTCCGCGTTCGGTCGGTGATATCGAGAGCAATGGTGATAATGCAGGGAACATCGCCCAAGTCGATGCGTCCCGCACAATTCAGCACGGTACGGATATCGCCGGATTTTGTCCGGATGGGAAGTTCCAGGTCCCGGATAATCCGCTGTTCTTTGACTTCCTCGCGAAACCTTTCCCGTTCTTCCGCGGTACGAAGTAATCCCAACTCCACCGTAGTGTGACCGATGAGTTCCTCGCGGGTGTATCCGGTTCCCTCCGCAAAGCTCCGATTGACTTCCACCAAGCGGCCTTCCTCAAGTGTGGTGATCAATGCCCAGACCGGGCTGTTATGAAACGCCATGGAGAACTTCTGCTCGGACTCCTGCAACGCATCCTGGGACCGCTTCAGGGAGTGGAAAATCGTCCCGATCAGCGCAATCCCGATGGCCATCAGAATGGAAATGACGAGAGACACCGTCTCGGAAGTGAGATCGGACGAAACGGCGGCATCTCCGCCGACATGATGATATAGAGTCACACATCGCCTCACCGCCATCAGGGAAACCGCACAGGCGATCAGCATCCAGGCAATCCGCCTTCCTGAGATACGAATCAGCCGCACGGCAAGCGCTGCCGCTATGACTTGCAGGAGAATCGACAAAACGAGAATCGTCCGGACCAGCATGGGGATTACCCGATAGAACGAACCGATTCAGAGGACGTCCGAGTACTCCTGTTCAGGAGTCTTGGATGGGAAGCGCTGCAATCATAGTCCTTGCAGGGCGCAAATGCAATCATTTTTATCAAACATCTCACTGGACAAGCCAGTCCTGCAATGCCTCCACCTGGTGGGTAGCATCCGAAACCTGATCCGCACAAAGGCAGTTGGAGGCTGATTCTTTCCCGTAGGACTCCCGCGCAAACGCAAGATCCGCATCAAGATCTCCAACGGGAAGTGGTTCCAAAGTATGCCCGCGCATTCCCGCCAGAAATGCCGGTCGAGGGGATAAAAGTCCCACCAGGTCCGGCAGATCATACTCCGTCAGGACTCCCCCGATCAGCTCTCCCGAATCGAACTCATAGGATCGGTTCAAGACGATCCGCTGATAGGAAGACAGCCCATTCAACAGGGCAATCCGCCCAATCCGCTCATCCATAGCCGCGGCATGCAGAACAGCGGACCCCGTGGCTCCAAGTCCAACCGCCGCAATCCTTCGTGAATCAACAAAGGGCAGTCCTTCGAGGAAATTGATGCAACACGAAATCTGCGTGGCGCGAATCCCCGGGATGCCGATCCCCAGCCACAACGCAAGATACGGGTCCTGGTATTCTCGATTCCCGCTTGCTGTTTCTCCAATCCCCGCCAGGTCCGCTGCCAGAACCACCTGGCCGGAAAGGGCCAGTTTCTCTATCAGTTCCTTCCGATCCGCCTTCCCCTTGTCCGAGAACAGAAGAGTCACAGGAAGGCGTTCGGACGCCCCCTGCGCCTTTTCCGGCACGGCGAGCAGAACCGGAATCACCAGGTTCTTCTCCACTTCGATGGTCCACTTTTCCAGGACATATCCGTCCAGCGCAATTCGCTTGACCATCGTCGGCGCTGCGGCAAACAAATAGGGTCTTTCGTAGCCTGCAAGACGATGCACTGCCGCCCGTACCCTCTTTGAATGCCCCTCCGCATCCTTGCGACTTTCCTGCAACTTCGCAGAGAGCGAAACAGCATAATCGTGACCGTAATCGAATACCGTCTTGCCGCCCAGCGAAGTCAGGACCTGGCCCGTTTCCGTGCAATTCAGTTGCTCCGGCGGAAACACCGCTACCGTCTCATCTTCCGTGGAACCGGGGAAATAGAAGTGCTTCCGAAGAAAATCATAGAGCGTTTCCCGATTCCGACGGGTCGATTCATGGATTGCGTCATCCTGCGCAAGGACAAGTCTCTCCGGTACACCCAGGGCGGAGTATGCGATCTGCGCTTCCGTAACAACTTCCTGCGCTCCGGTGATATTGAAGAAATCGTTCGTTGTTGTAATGACTAATGTCGGTTTCGGAGCACGCATCTCCAGTAAATCAGTCAAATCCAACCCGGATGCAATCCATCGGTAGAAACACTGTTCCGCATCCTGCGGCCCGATAGACTGCAAAAGGCGACGCAGGCTGGTGATATAGCATTCCGGTGCACCGATTGCCACTCGGTCATCATAGGCCATCAAGTACGCGCTCTGTGTCCCGCCGCCCGAACGGCCGTGGACCGCAATGCGCTTGGCGTCTACCTCCGGTCGTGTTTCCAGGTAATCGAGTGCCCGAACCATGTCCCAGACAAAATACGACCCCAGGGAGACTCCCGTCAGAAAAGTCTGCTTGCCCACATAGGAATGTTCTCCGGTCGGGCCGTACTTCGATTTCTTGTTCTCTTCATCGTAGTACATCAGGCGTTCCCCCTGCCCCACTGGGTCCATCGCCAGCACCACAAAGCCCTTCTTTACGAGATTCAGAATGACATGCTGATACGCCTCGGAGCGATATCCGAGTTCCGAATGACCGCACACATAAAGCACGGCAGGTCGCGGCTCCTGCAAGTCCTTCGGAATGAACAGACAGGAGGTGACATACATCTCCGGACGCGATTCAAAGATAATCTTCTCGATGCGGCAATACTCATTCTCCAGCGTGCCGACAATCCGCGCATTCAGCGGTGTCCGTTCCGGCATTTCGCCCAGAATATCCAAGTAATGCTGTCGGGTTTCTGCGATCCGCTTTCGCCACCGATCCGGTCCACGCAGATTCCGAATCGCATTCTCGCGACGGTCGAGCTGTTCAAACGCCTTGTCATTCAGGTAGTTCCTGAGGGTCGGTCGATTGTCCTCCCAGCGCGCCCATCCGTGCAGTAAAAGGAAATCTTCGTCTTTCAGATTGTTGATTGTTTCGGAGTACCCATCCGCATTAGCCAGAAAGAAACAGAGGGAAATCGCGATGACGGTTTTTTTCATTGCATTCCTGTTGGCTGTTCTTGTCATTTCGACCGAAGGGAGAAATCTCGGCAAGAAGACAGATTCCGCACGAGATTCCTCACATTCGTTCGGAATGACAGCAAGGCAAGTCGTTTCCGTTATGTCTCCCTACCCCGCTTTCCGGAACGCGAAATCGAACACATTCATTCCCGCCAGTATTACCCGCTTTAATTCATCCGTACTCCGAATCCGCTTCAGCCATTTGAACAGATATCCGGGGCGAAAATAGAACTCACGATAAATCCGGCGGATATTGCGGGAAAGATCCTCGTTACTCAACTCGGTAAAGAATTGATTAAAGAACGCATCCGTGTGCAGGCGTGTCAGGTCCAGGTCCGTGCCGTCGCCAATTTCAGGGTGTTCCGCCTGAACCTGGTCGAACAGTGCCGTCCCGGGATAGGGCGTAGTGATCCCGAACGTAATAATGGTCGGGTCGATCTCCTTTACAAATGCAAGGCTCCGGTCAATGGTGTCCTGGGTCTCGCCCGGGCTGCCGATCATGCAATGAGCATGAGTATCGACATTGTACTCATGACAGAGTCGAAACGCTTTCCGGGTTTCCTCAATGGTAATCTTCTTATTGATATTGTCGAGAATCTCCTGAACACCGGACTCGACGCCGAACCGGATCATGTGGCATCCCGCCTTTTTCATCAGCGGCAGAATCTCCTCGTCGACATTCGTAACACGGGAACTGCAGATCCAAGTCAAATCCAATCCACGATCCAGAATCGCCTCGCAAATTTCCTGTACCCGTTTCCTGGAGGCCGTGAACAGCTCATCACGGAAGAAGATCTCCCGGTAGCCGAGTGATGCGCATTCCACCATCTCTTGGATTACTTTTTGTGCGCTGCGGAATCGGACCTTTTTTCCGTAAAAAGGCGGTGACGCGCAGTAGGTACATCGCGCCGTGCATCCCCGGGTTGTAAACATTGTGGTAAACGGCATCCGTTTGACAACGGGATTGAAATAATCGACATCCGTGGGGAGCATCCGCCGATCCGGGACCGGCAGAATATCCAGGTCCTCGAGAAACGGCATGTACTCATTTAAAACAATCGTCCCATTCGCCCGGTATCCGATTCCGAGCGTCTGCTTCCAGGAATTATCGCCGCGTGCGAGACGATTGACCAGTTCCTTGAGAACCGGCTCGGCCTCCCGGCGCACAATGATGTCGATGCCCGGTATCGCCAGGCTGGCCTGCGGCATAAAGGTGGGCTGAGATCCCCAGACAGCCGTCTTGAGACCCGGACGCGCCTCTTTACAGGCCAGTAGAACCTCGGCGTCTTCCCGAATGGTCATAGTCGAGGTCAGCATCATCACCAGATCGTATTCCTTCCTGCGAACCTCCTCCTGAATATCCGTCACGGTCATGCGCATGGCGGCGGCATCGAGCAGGTCCGCCTCGTGCCCG
>JAKPYU010000390.1 GCA_029568995.1 Candidatus Omnitrophota bacterium
AACTGATTATTCACTATCACCGGTACGACGAGAAATATGACGGTTGGAACCTGTGGATATGGGGAGACGGCGTAAACGGCCAAGCCTACGATTTCACGGAAACGGACACATTCGGGAAGGTGGCGCGGGTGACGCTTGACCAGAACTTTGACCGGACCGGCATCATTGTCCGATTGCGCGAATGGATGGATAAGGATGTTGCCGAAGACCGCTTTATCGATACCCGGGCGGGACAAGCCGAAATCTATATCCTTCAGGGCGTCAAGGAACTTTTTACCGTCGAACCGGATATCTCACCGCGGATCTTTTTTACCGGTGCGGTCAGCGATCGCCAGATACGCGCCTTTATGACCAACGCGTCTGACACGAAACTTTGGCAGGGAAAGATCGCCGTTACGGTCAATGGAGAGAGTCGTAAAGTGTCTGTGGTCGAGAAAGTGGTTCCGACGGACCTTACAAAAACCAATTTTATCAAAATTACATTGGAAGAACCGCTTTCCGTTGATGATTTGGCGGGGGACGTCCAATTATCCATCGAAGGGTTCTCTCCCGCTCGGGTCGTCATGATGGGCGTTTTGGATGCTTTTGTCGATGAAGGGGAGATGGGGGCGCTATATACCAAAGAGCAGACTACCTTCCGGGTTTGGTCTCCGGTCTCGCGGTCGGTTTCTTTGCACCTGTTTGCGAATGCCGAAACCGCAGTCTCCGACCGGGTGGTGGCGATGAAAAAAGACGCCGTCGGCACGTGGAACGCGAGCGTACCGGGCGATCTGAACGGGTGGTTCTATCTGTATGAATACGACAGCTACGGAGAAACACGCACCGGGGTCGATCCTTATTCAAAGTCAACGTCCAAAAACGGAAGAAAATCCGCGGTGGTCGATTTAACGAGAACGGATCCACAAGGATGGGAAAAGGACACGCCGGTTCCCTTCGGAGCGCAGGAGGATGCGATCATCTACGAGGTTCACATCGCCGATGTGACCGGCTTGCCGAACAGCGGTATCGCCAACAAGGCCACCTATCTGGGGATGGTGGAAACCGGC
>JAKPYU010000394.1 GCA_029568995.1 Candidatus Omnitrophota bacterium
TGCCTCCACGGTGAGAGACGTGATCGGCGCGCTCAACACCGAGGGGCGGAAGCTGGCTTATACCACCATCCAGACCATCATGACGCGGCTGGAGGAAAAGGGATTCCTGGCTCACAAAGCCGAAGGGGTCAGCTACCGGTATACGGCGAAGATCAGCAAGAAACGTGTTCAGCACAGCCTTCTGAGTCGCTTTGTGGACCAGGTATTCGATGGCGCCGTGGGACCCCTGGTTGCCTCACTGGCGGAGTCCAAGAAATTGACCGCCGAGGATATTGAGCAGTTGCGGAAAGTCCTGCAGACGATGAAGGATGAATTAAGAATTAAGAATTAAGAATTAAGAATTAAGAATTAAGAATTAAGAATTAAGAAGTGGGGATTCAGGACAAGGAAGGAGAGAGATGATGATCTCGCTGAGTCTGTGGCAGATGGCGGATAGTGTGGCGGCGGGGTGGTGGGCATGGATGGCGGCCCATGCGATTGATGTAGCGATTCTGGGAGCGGCGATCTGGCTGGTGGATCTGTTCTGCACGCGCTGCTCGGCGGCATGGCGTCATGCGCTGTGGTGCCTCGTGTTGATCAAGATTCTTCTTCCGGTCCCGATTACCTCCCCGGTCTCCATTGTGGGCCTGGTGCAAAGAGAGATCGTACGGGCACAGGAGATGCAGCCGCCGGTCGTTGTAGAGGAACCGAAGGAGGCGGTCATTCCGGTTACACCGTCCGAAATGGTACCCGCCATGGATTCTGGGGAACCCGTTGTCTCCAGTAGCCCGACTATGCCGGTTGATGCACACGAATCAATGGATATTCGAACGATTCTGTTACTGTTGTGGTGCGGTGCGGTATTGGTTCTCAGCCTGGTTTGCATTCGGAAGACGTGGAGGCTTCGGCGGACGATACAGAATGCGATTCCGAACGGCAATGAGGCCGTACAATCCCGGTTCGAACAGTTAGTTACCCGGATACGCCTTCGCCGGTCGCCGGTGTTGCTGACCGGCGAATACGTCTATTCCCCGATGGTGTACGGCCTCTTCCGTTCGAGAGTGATCCTGCCGACAGCCGTGGCGTCATCATTGCCGCATGACGAACTGGAGCCGATTGTAGCGCACGAACTGGCGCATATCCGGCGAAAGGACCTCTGGATTAATACGCTTCAAGTGCTCTGCCGGATTCTGTTCTTATGGCATCCGGTGATGTGGCTGATGGATTACCGGATTCGGCGATACCGGGAGGAGGCGTGCGACGATATTGCCCTGCACCTGCACGAGGACCGATCCCGAATTTATGCGAGCGGGATACTTCACGTTGTGGAACTCGGCTATGTATCGCCTGTGGGGGCGCTGACGCTTCTTGGTGCGAGCGAGGAACGTCGCGGTCTGGAGAAGCGTCTGCGGCGGATACTGACGCCAAGGCGGCTGGTCACAAAACTCTCGCTGGCGGGGATTGCAGCCCTGGCAATCATCGCGGCGCTGGTGCTGCCGGGGGGAAGGGCGAAGGATTCGAACCAAGATGTGATTAAGGAAATACAGGAGTCCGTAGGGCTGCCGGCCGGTGAATCCGGCCTGAAGAAAACGGATGCAGGGACTCCCATAGTCGGTGCGGAAAGGAACAAGTTGCTGGAGAAGATTATCAATGAAAACAATCATTCAATGGGCCTTGTTCACTCCGGTAGAATCGAATTAACGCACTTTTTCTGCTTTCAAGACAGCGGTGATACGACATTAGAAAAATGCACTGCCGTATTCGACGGCGAACGATTCTCTGAAAAATTCCAGAGCAAGCAGTTTATTGGAATAAGAGGGTCCGAGGAGTATCTGAGAAGACCCACTTCACCCGTGGATTGGGATTCGTGGCACATCTTCGATGGAAAGCGGCTTCTGTTCACTGTGCCTCACGATAACGCCATCTATATAGAAGATCCAAATAAACGTGGGTACGCATATCATACGCTGTTGAAGTATATCAGAGGAAACAAACTGGAACAGTGGATTGATAAAGCCAAGAAAGACCTGGAGGTCTTCCACGAAAGTGGTCTCTATGTGCTGCAATACTATAATCCTTCAATTGAAGGAATTGAGAGGAAATGGATTGATCCGGAACATGGATATCTCGTTGTAAAGACAAGATACCAATCAAAGAATTCGACTTTTGAAAGTGTCATCAGTGTGGACGATTATGGTAATGGAATCTGGTATCCACGGATCGTTCATAACACAGGTTATGAAAGGCAAGAGGGAGAACTTCGGGAAAAGAACAGCTATTTGATTACCGTGGACAAGTTTGTACCCAATGATCGGATAGACGAACGGGAATTCAGGGTCAGTGCGCTGCTGTATCCCAAGGTGGAAAGCGTAAAAGACCTTCGTTTCCACAAATTGTATTCGTACAAAGTCGATCCGGCGACGGTCGATCCGGAGAAGCTGGATCGTGATATGGCCGAGTACTGGAAGTCGGCGGAGGCGCTTGCTGAAACGGAGAAAGGCCAGAAAGAAGGCAAAGAAACGGTCGTATGGGAAGGCAACAAAACCGATTCCACTGGTACTTTGAATGTGTCAAAGGTGATATTCAAACGAGTGGACCTGAGTTCCGGCGGGTTTCTCGTCGAGGCCAAGAATGAATCAGCCAAGGTTCAATATCTCGGTCTGGAGTTGTATATCAGCTCAGAGGATCCATTCTGGGGTGTAACGGGCTTCCCGACAATTAATGAAGTCGCCCCGAATGCAACCGCTACCGTATGGGTGGAGTGCCGGGTCCCGGCGAAATGGGGAAATAATAACGCAAAGATTCGTTTGGCGCGAACCAACAACAGCAAGTATTATGAGCAGGGAAGTATGATTTTCCTTCCCCTGGATGCGGACGAGATTCTCACCGAGACGTTCGTGTTTGGTCCCATGGAATGAATGCAATTTGGCTCGTCAATGAACTGTTGTTGCGTATGATGGATTCCCTTCATCTGTTGCGGTTTATGAGGGAAGAAGAAATACGGGTAGAAGGCATGGGTTTCCATAGTCTGAACCATGATTCACCTGATTGTTGGATTGCCCTGATTCGGAAGGAAGACTCCGTATGCGAACATTTCTGGGCGGGTGCTCCCAACGTTGGAGAAAATAATCCTGGGAGAATCGAATAAAATTCCCGGAAAAGCGTAAACCTTTTAACAGGACACTCGTATATAGGATGGAAAGGGTCGTTTTTTGTCGGGAATGACCCCTGAGACGGCTGAAAATCCCGAAAAAGAGAGGATTTTGCCCTTGTCGTTCTGACAGAAAGAAATCGTTGATATATCCTTGTCTTGGAAGGAGTGGGGACTGAGAAATGTCTGGTGAGAGGTTTTATGGGGATGCTATATATCGTTACAAGTGTCAATATATATTCATGGCCGTAAGGTATTGTGTTACTCAGTCAAACCCGGCGCGGCCACACCGCGCCGATATATAACCAAGTAAAGGGGGAGGGCTATGACCCATCCAGCAGTCACTGACCGGGAACCAGTCGCATCCGTGAACGATGCGGAATTGATCGAGCGGTTTCAAGCCGGTTACGCGGAGCTCAAGCAACAGATTCATAACGTGATTGTGGGGCAGGAGGATGTGATCGACCATGTCCTCTGCTGCATGTTGGCGGGGGGCCACTGCCTTGTGCAGGGTGTGCCCGGCCTGGCAAAGACCCTGCTGGTTCACTCCATCGCGGATGCGCTGAATATGACATTCAACCGCATCCAGTTCACCCCTGACCTGATGCCGTCCGACATTACCGGCACGGACATTATCCAGGAGGACATCGAAACCCACCAGCGGCAGTATCGGTTCATCCAAGGGCCGATCTTTTCGAATGTTGTCCTGGCGGACGAGATCAACCGTACGCCGCCGAAAACACAGGCCGCGCTTCTTCAGGCCATGCAGGAGCACAAGGTAACGGTTTCCGGGAAGACATACCCGCTCGATGCGCCGTTTTTTATTTTGGCGACGCAGAACCCAATTGAGCAAGAGGGGACGTACCCTCTGCCGGAAGCCGCGCTGGACCGTTTCATGTTCATGGTATTCATCAAGTACCCCAGCGCTGCTGAGGAACACCAGATTGTCAAGCAAACGACTACAGGAAAACAAATCTCGATCACTCGAGTACTCGAACGGGAAGAATTTTTGCAGTTTCAGGCCATTGTGCAGTCGGCTCCCGTGAGCGATGCGGTAATTGACTACTGTGTCCGTCTGGCGCGGGCAAGCCGACCCGGCGATCCGCTTTCGCCGAAGACGGTAAACGAGTACCTGAAATGGGGCGCGGGGCCGAGAGCCGGGCAGTATATGACGCTCGGCGCGAAGGCGATGGCCCTGATCAAGGGACGTGTCACCCCCAGCTTCGATGACGTAAAGCAGGTTAGCGGTCTTGTTCTGAGGCATCGCATCATTCCGAATTTCAATGCAGAAGCGGAAGGGATCGGTGTGGAACAGATCATTGCGAGTATTGTCGAACATACGGCGCTGCCCAAGTAGAGGGACTCATGGTGGATCACGGGCGGAAGTATCTGGACCCGGCATTGCTCAGCAAGCTCGGAAACATGGAGCTGGTGGCCCGCTGTGCGGTGGAAGGATTCTATACGGGTTTGCATCCAAGTCCTTTCCACGGATTCAGCGTGGAGTACAGCGACCATCGCGCGTATGAGCCGGGTGATGAGCTACGGTTCCTCGACTGGAAACTCTACGGTCGGACGGACAAGCTGTACATCAAGCAGTTTCAGCAGGAGACGAATGTCCCGGTCTACCTGCTGTTGGATTGCAGCAACAGCATGTCGTTCAAGGGGAATGGGCCGGTCAGCAAGTTAGAGTATGGCTGCTACCTGGCATCGGCGCTGGCCTATTTGATGCTGGGGCAGGGGGACGCGGTGGGGCTTGCCTTGCTTGGGGATAAGGTTCATGCACGGATTCCGCCGCGATCCCGTCGGACCCATCTGAATACGATTCTCACCGCACTTCAGAAGCATCGCGCCGCCGGGGTAACGCGCCTGGGCGACGTGCTGCACACGATAGCCGAGACCACTCACCGCCGGGGGATTGTGATCCTCATTTCCGACCTGCTGGACAACGAAGAGGAACTGCATACCGGACTTGCTCACCTCAAGTACCTGCGGCATGACGTCATCCTCTTTCACACCCTGGATCATCAGGAATTGTACCTGGACTATGACGGGTTGATCGAATTTCTGGACCTGGAATCGACAGCTCGCATTCGAACATTTACCAATTCCTTGCGGGATTCTTATCGAAGCAACGTCAAGGCCTTTCTGGAAACGGTGGAGAAGGAATCACGGGAGATCGAGATCGACTATTGTCTACTTGACACGTCGCAGCCGTTGGACAAAGCCTTTCTGGCGTATCTGGCAAGGCGGAAGGTGCTGTCATGAGTTTTGTAGCGGTTGGATTTCTTTTGGGGATTGCCGCTGTGGCGGGGCCGATTCTGGCGCATTTGCTGGCTCGGCCCCGCTACCGCCGTGTCCCGTTCACGATGCTTCGGTTCCTTCATGCGGGCAAGGCGGAAATGGAAACCCGGCGCAGACTGCGGGATTTTCTACTCCTGATGCTTCGGTGCACGATGATTATCCTGGCGGCTCTGTTGTTTGCCGGACCGCTCTGGCGCGGGGGTGAACACGAAGGCTCCGGTCGGCCGGTCCATTATCTCGCGTTGGACAATTCTTTGTCGATGAACTATCGAGAATCGGGAGAGACTCTGTTCCGCAGGATGATCTTGCAGGCGCGGGAGTACATCCGTACCGCGCCTCCGAACGCGCTGTTCCATATTTATCCGCTTGCGTCCGGCGATCCTCTGAACGGTAAAGATCGGCAGGAAGCGCTTGTGTACGTGAGTCAGCTCCGCTCCGTGCCGCTTTGCGCGCAGCTGCAGTCGTTCCTGTCGGATTTGCGTGAATCTCGGAATGACCGAAATACCGATCGCGACATATCGGCCTGTATTCTGAGCGACTTTTCGCCGCAGGTTCTTCGTGGATTGCAGCAGGTATCCTCACCGATTCCGGTTACAGAATTTCACTATGAAGCCATTCGTCCGGGGCAGGGAATTGTGAACTGGTCTGTCCCGGAGGCCTCTATACAAGCTGCCGAGGACGGTCGCCTTCGGGTGGAGAGTACCGTGGTGAATTGCGGGGATACACCGGACAAGCGGACCTTTGGTATTCGTGTATTCGACAAGACCCTGGCATCGTGCGAGGTGGAACTGAAACCGCAGGAGCGGACACGTGTATCCATGGAAATTCCGGTTGATTCGCCCAATACGACATATTTACCTATCGAGTGTGCGCTTGTCGAGACGGACGGACTCGCCGAAGATAACATCTATTACGCGGGGATCGCGATTCCGCAACGTTCACGTATGCGTGTTCTTGTTGTCGGGAAGAACCAGCGTGAGACTTTCCTGCTGAAAACCGCGCTGGAGACCCTCGCTCGTCATAATCCCTCGGATGGCATTACCGTTGAGCCTGTCGCGCGCGCGCAGCTGGAAGATCCGGCAGTATTGAGTACGGCACACGCGGTTCTCTTCACATCATTTCCGGAATGGCTGAACCTGGTACAGAATGTTGCCAAGCGGTTGGGGGCATTTGTGGACCAGGGAGGGAAAATCGGATATTTCGTATCGGCGAACTACTCCAAGGACACACTGGATCTTCTGTGGCGTTCAGGTCTTCTTCCGGCGATGCCAAAGACCCTTAAGCAGGAGGCTACACACATTGCCCCGCAACCGGAGATCCCGCTTTCGGGACATCCCCGGTTTCTGGACGCATCTGTACTGCCATCCATTCAGAACTACAAAATCGACCGACTTCCACTGACCGGATATTATGAATGCGAGACAAGTTCCAACGGCGTGTGTGTATGGCGGCTGCAGAATGACGCGGGATTTCTGTACAGCATGGAACGTGGTTCCGGGTCGCTTTTGCTGATCAATACCAGTGCGGATGATTCGCTCGGTGCTCTGTTCAAATCGCCCGCGGCGACGGCTTTCAGCCGTTACCTTCTCGGCAGGAATGTTGCAGTGAGTTCATTCGGATTCCCATGTGGAGAGCCGATTATCCTGCCGCTTTCTTCGTCCGAACGAGCCGCTAAGAAGCAGCAGACCGATACCTGGCTGATTACTCCGTCAGGGAAACGCCTGGGGGCATCGTGCGACGATTTCGGTATCCGCGCCTCTTCGCCCTTGGAGATCGGATGGACGAGGACTGTAGTTGAACCGACGCGTTACGCCGGGGTGAATGCACCACGTGACGAATCGGATCTTTCGGCGGCAGACGCGAGTGCTCTTGAGAACACGTTGGAGCAGATTTTTCAAAGGACATCCAAGCCGACGGTGGCCGAGGCAGTTATCACCGCCGGACAGGAATATCATCCACTGTGGAATGAAATCGGCTGGCTCTTGCTCGTCTTAATCTTTTTCGAATGTTTCATTGCGAACAGGCTAAAACGATGATCCCAGAAACCCCGGAACAGAAGATCGAGCGTTTGATGACCCGTGTGAGGGCGGTGCGCAGTCGGCTTATGGCGCTGGCGCTTCTGAAATCGTTTGCGCTGTGCTTTCTCTGGATCGCTCTGTACCTGACGGCTTATGTTTATTTGGATCATACGTGGCATATCCCATCGGCGATCCGCCTTATGGCATTGCTTGTGCTCGCCGTCTCTGTCGGTTATCTGTTTATTCGCCTGTTGCGTTCGGTCTATCGACACGCCTCGTGCAGCCGTGTTGCAGGTTATATTGAAGATAAGATCCCTCTTCAGCAGCAATTGGTAGCCGCTGTTGAGTATCATGAACAGCAAAGCGATTACCCGTACTCAAAGACTCTTGCCCGGTATCTTGTCACCCAGGTGGATCAGGCCACGGCGAGCGCCGATTTCAAAAGAACCGTCCCGACATGGCAGGGATACGTATTCTCGGCGGTCATTCTGGCGGGGCTGATTTGTGCATCGGTATTCCTGGTGAACAATTTTGGATTCTTCTACCGATATGTGTCTCGTTTAGCGCAGCCACTGGCGGATATTGCGCCCTTGCCGGAGACGCAGTTGCGGTCGATCACACAAGATATTCTTACGCCGCCGGATCAGCCTGTGACATTCGCAGCGGAAATTCTGGGTCAGGTGCCGGAAACCGGAGACCTGATTCTTGAAGCATCTCCGGCTGTAGCCGCACTGAAATCCGGGAATGACACCGGAACCTTCCCTGTTTATCCGAGCCGTGACAAGGACGGCGCTCAGCAATTCAAAGCCGAACACTCATTTTCTTCCGGCGACTATCGCTACCGATTTGAGAGCGGGGAAGCGGCTTCCGAGTGGCATCAAGTTGCGGTAGCGCCTCTTCCGAACATCGCGTCCATGGAGGTCCGGCAAATCCCCTTCGGCAAGAAGAGCGCAAATCCGACCGTGGAGGCCGTTGAGAATCATAAAGTGGTGGCCTATAAGGGAGCGCACGTGGCGGTTACGGCCCACACGACTACGCCGTTACGAAAAGCGGGTGTGATCGATCCGCAAGGTATCCCTTCGGAAGCCAATCTCCAAACCGATTCTTCGTTTGTCTTTGAGTTCGATGCACAGGAGGAGGGCTTGTTCCGATTTCGCCTGGTGAGTGACCGGGAAATGGTAAACGAGAAGGAACCGGGCTTGCAGATTCTCCTGAAAGAGGATCAGCCGCCCTCCATCGAGCTGCAATCGCCCGGTGGAGATTATGTTGCCACCAATGTCGCGAGTATTCCGATTGTCTTTGCCGCAGAAGATGATTTCGGGCTTGCATCCGGCGAGTTGATTCTTGAGATTGCCTATAATCCACCTGTAACCATTCCTTTTCCCATTGAAAGCGGTGTCCTGAATGCAACTTGTACATATACCCTTGAACTGGAGAATTTTGCACTGGATGTCGGTGACAGTATTCTCTACTACGTACGAGTAACCGATCTCCCTTCGGAGATCAAGGCCGAGCCTTCCACAACGACATCGGATATCTACCTGATTGAAATCAGGCCATACCAGCGCACGTGGCATCCGAGCAGGGCAGCGGCGATGTGCTCGGCCATGCCAAATGGACCGAAAGATCCCGGCCGTATGCACGACAACCTAACTGCCGTGCTGGAATATACGCGAGCCATACTGAAGAAGACCTGGGCCATAGCGAACGAAGAGAAGGTGACGGAGGGAAACCGAAAGAGGATGGATTCAATCCGTTCGGATGTCGAGTATACGAGAGACCAGGTGGCAATGATCCGTGAGGACCCAAAATATCCGTTCTCGAAAGAGGATATTGCCCTTTTGGACGGAGTACTCTGGCATTTCGGCGAGACGAATAAGGCGCTGTCCGATTACGATGCAAAAAAGGCTACCGATCCGGAGACCAAAGCGTATCAGGCGTTGCGCAAGATTCTGATTGAAGTCGATAAGAAGATCTGTCCACCGGGCGCAATTCCGAATACACCGGATCGTCTTGTTTTGGAGGAGAGCGTTCACTTGACGCGATATGATGTGGAAAAAGGAAAGGAAGAGCTGAACCGCCTAACGGATGAACTCAACCGGCTGCAGGCAGAGCAAAGATCGGTGCGGCGGAAATTCGACTATTTTCTGGCAGAGGCGACAGGTAAAGAACCGCCAAAGCAGAAGACTACGGACGAAAAGACATGGACTGATGAGGACGATGTTCTCGGAAGCCGTAAGGGTGAGGGACGGGGACAGGGGCAGGGAGAGGGCGGAACAACACGTGTGGTCGGGTCCTCGTACAGAACCATCGAGGGCGCGATAGGAGTAGACGGGAGACCATCGCCGCCGGGACAGGTGCTTGGCGGACTCGCGAATCAGCAGGATCGCCTGAAAATGATCCAGGCAAAAGAAAAGGAAATCCAGGAGCGTCTACAGGAATTGACCGGTGATCTTCGCCAGGTGGAGTCGCGAATGGAGCCGAAGGCTTCGCAGGATCTGGGATCGTCATGCAGGAATGCCGGGGAGTCGTTAAGCCGTGCGGGCGGCCTTATGAAAACGTTCATGGAGGAAGTGTCAGATATCTATTATCAGGCAGGCCAGGATGGCAGGAAATATAGCCGATCCCGGGAAGCGCTGGATGGATCGCTGAAAGAACTGGCCCAGGCAAAGGATACTCTCACCGGGGCAGGCGGAAAGAACGCCGCCAGTGTGGAGTATCAGAAGCAGGCGGACCGGCTGGTGGAATTAGCGGATGCGTTGGATCGAGCAACCAATCCGGGCGAACGGAATGCAATGCTTGACACACTCAAGAAGGCCCAGGAAACGTACCAGTCGGCAAGACAATCCGGTTCGCGGGCGGGAGAGCGCTCGCAATCGAGCGGGCAATCAGGAACCGGTCGGGGTCAGAAGGGTTCAACGGGCACAGGCGGTCCTTCGGGATCGCAAGATTCCAGCGCAATTGTCTACGACTACTGGGGATGGGACGGTCTGGAGCCGGGAGATGTTGCTCGATATCTGGCGATGGGATTTCGGTCTCTTGCGTTGTCCGTTGAGAAGAAGAAACCTGCGTGGATGGATGAACCGGCCTCGGATGCGGATTTTTACCGCATTGAGAAAGATTTCTTCGAACAGGCGGCCCAATTCGAACCGTAACGGGGAAGAAGAATGATCTTTGTAGATTATCCGGGATTGTGGATTGTCGTGGGTGTCGTGACACTCTCCGCGATTGGGCTATTCTTTACCTTTCGTGCCGAGGCTGTCCGGAAAGCGGCATCCTGGCGATGGATTCTCGGTGTTCTCCAATATTCTGCGCTTGTATTGGTATTCGTTGTTCTCTGGGATCCATCGCGTCCTGTCGGGCAGCGAGATCACGTGCCGAACACCATATTGACATTTTTCGACACAAGCGAAAGCATGTCCGTGAAGGATATGGGGAATCTGAGTCGTCTGAACAGGGCTGTGGAGTTGTTTCATGACGTGTTCGGGCCCGGTCTTGCAGATCGCCCGGTTTACCGTATTTTCGGCTTCGACCGTTCCGTCTACGAATGTGACACAGTCCGTTCCCTGAGTCGATGGGGCGCGATTACAAATCTGCGATCCGCATTCGACGAAATCGAGAGGTCGCTTCCTGTATCCAATGCGTCGATTCCTCCAAAGTCGGGGAGCGGTCTTGTCGGGGCCGTTTTGTTCACGGACGGTCAGGCAGATTCCAAGAACCTGGATTCCTATCGCCCGATAAACACCGGGGATTTCAAGATTGTGATTGTGGGTGTCGGCTCGGAGAACGTCGTGGGAGATCTCTCGCTTCGTTCGATTCGTGCGCCGGGCCGTGTATTGATCGATACCGGCTATTCCGCCGAGGTATCCGTATTTGCCGAGGCTCTTGCCGGTTCGGAAATTCGTGTGGAGCTACTCGAAGACGGGGAATTGATCGCGACACAAAAATATTCGGTCAAGAATGCGGGAGAGGAATTTACCGTGATGTTCCCGCTTGCTGCGCCCGGTATTGGGGGGCATACAATCACGGCGCGGGCGGTCGGCCCGGAAGGAGAAAGTAATGTAACGAATAATGAGCGTTCGACCATAGTCGAGTGCATTGCAGATCCCCGAATGAAGGTATTGTACTACGCCAGGATGGCCAGATTCGATGCCGGCAAAATCCGCGAGGCATTATCCAGGGATAAGAAGATCGATCTGGATTTTCGGTTGGACGCGGTTATGGCAATCGAGAAGCGAGGCGGGGGATCACGCGACAGCCGGGCAGATTTCGATTCCGCGATGAGGGGGCAGAGGGAGACCTCCGACTATGCTCAGGCGATGCAGCTTTCCGCGAATGCGGCGGAGTTTAATGAGTATGATGTGATTATTATGGATTTTGTCGGCTATCAGGATCTGACGGAAGCGCAGATCGAAACGTTATACCGATTCGTAACGAATCGGGGCGGCGGCCTGATCCTGGTTGCCGATGATTCCGTTCAGCGGGATGTTCAACTGTGGGGTAATGCGAAGGCGCGATCCCTGCTGCCAATTGAATGGTCCGATGTGTTAAGCGAGCCATGGACCGGAAAGAGGGGGAAGGCTTATGTGACAACGGAAGGGCGGAACTCATTCATTTTAACCGAAGCGGACACGACCGAATTTCCCGCCGAGACGGCTTCCTTCTTTGGAACGGTGTCGAAAAAGCCCGGTGCAACAAGTCTGCTGAACCTTGGGGAGATCCCGCTGATTTGTGTGCACCAGGTCGGTAGAGGAAGTGTGTGCTTTGTAAACATTCTCGGATTTCACCAGTGGTACCGTGAGGATCTTGATGGAGGGCTACTCCAGCGATTCTTTTCGCGTCTTACGGCATACATGAAAAGCCTTCCGGGCGAGAACGCCGGAATTGACTTGTTCGCGGAGCGCAATCCGGAAAAACCCCAGAACGTGGAGTTCAGCGCGTTTGTTTATGACAGCCAGTTCCTTCCGGTTGACCAGGCGACGGTGTTGCTGGAATTGGATGGCGAGGCGTATCGAATGGATCCGGCGCAGGACGGTCGATACCGTGTGGCGGTTTCCGACGTACGTGAAGAGGCGGTATTGGCGCATGTCGAGGCCGAACGGGCAGGGACATTCCTTGGGGAGGATACACTTGCAACGCACCTGCCGTTTCCCACGTTGGAGATGGACCGGATCAAACGGGACAGGGAATTCTTGCAGAAACTGGCCAAGAAAATCGGGGCGACCTATATGGATGTTTCGGAAGTGGATTCGCAAATTCTGAAAATGTTTCCGGCGAAACGAGAGGTAGTTCGACAGAGCACTGTGACCAGTGTTTGGAGACGCTGGTCTCTCTTTTTCGTCCTGTGCGGCATTCTGACAACGGCCTGGGTTATCCGCCGTGGGATCGGACTTGTGTAAATGAAAATGATGAAGACTCTCATAATGCTACCTGTCGTGACGTTCTTCCTGTGCTGTGTTTCGGGCATGGTGCAGGCGCAGAACACAGCGAAGACGTATGTGCTGGCGGTAGGCGGTATCCACAAAGATCCCATGGAAATCAGCGATCAGGACGGCTTTCTCGTTCAGCTGAGGGATGCATTCGCGGCCTCGTGTCCGAACAGTCTTTTTGTACTCACTCCGCCCGGTTCCTCGGTCCCGAATTCTTCGGGAACGTCGTCAGCGGAGAGCGTACGGGGGGCTATGCAGTCTCTCTCCGGCGCGATTCAGGCAGGGGATCGATTCATATTCTACTATGTCGGACAGGCGAACGTGGTAAATGACGACTTGCGGTTGAATCTGCCGGGAGAGGATATCACGCATCGGGATCTGTCACGCTGGCTTGGAGAGATCCATTCCGCAACGGCGGTAGTCATTCTCGATTGTCCGGGTGCAGGTCTGGCTATTGAATCCCTCGCGGGACCGGGGAAGATCGTTATCGCTTCGGCGCGAAGCGATCAACCGTACAGTACGATATTTTCGCGACATTTCATTCCCGCCCTGACGGCAATCGAGGGCGACGGAAACGGCGACGGCGCGATTTCTCTATTGGAAGCATTCCAAAGAGCCGCGCAGGAGATCGACCGGCTATATCGCGAACAGGATTTTCTGCGAACGGAAAACGCGCTATTAGAGGACAACGGGGACGGCGTACCGAGCCAGCAGCCCTGGCGCTACGAGGAAGAAGACGTCGATGGCAGAATTGCGGCGCACTACTTTCCTCTCGAGATGCGGCAGAGTCCGTGAACAGGAGGTAGAGAAGAATGAATCGTCGTGAATTCTTCAGAACGGGTCTTGTGGCGGCGGCACCTGCACTTGGAACAGCGGCGCACGCGCTCAGCCCACTGAGAGAGAACGATCAATACGATTTCCTGTTTCCGACGGTAGAGTTTCATTGCCATGATACCACAAGCGACCGTTGGAACTACTATCCCGGCTGTGTTCGGAATCTGATTCGGGAATTCGGCTCGGTTGTTCGCTGCCGGGTAAAGGAACCGCAGAACTGTCATGACGGCTATCCGCGATGGGGAAATGAAAGTCATTTCAACGCAGTTGTTACTTTGAAGGAAATCGAGCCGTTGCGGGAATTTCCGTTCTTGTTTATGACCGCCGAAGGAGAGTATACGCTGAGCACTCGTGAAAAGGAGATACTGAAACAGTATATCCATGAGGGTGGATTCATTCTTATGGATGATTGTATCCGTGGGCATGAGGGAGATTATTTTTACCAGAGTTCGTACAAGATGCTGGAAGAGGTATTCGGTCAGGGATCGGTCAAGCTGATCGACCGGAACCATGAAATCTACAACAATGTATATGACATGCGGGATGTCGGATTGCCGCTCGCGATCGGTCATGGAACGAACCACGGAGGGCAGGGGCTGTTTGTCGGGGATCGCATAGCGGTGTTTCTGTCATCGACGGATCTGCACTGCGCGTGGACCGGGTACAGTTCGTCAGGTCCGCTCTCCATTCAGTTGGGAATCAACATCATTATGTATGCGCTTTCGCATTGAGCGGGGGTAAATCCTCAACCCCGCCCCCTTCTCCCAGAATGGAGAGGATCAGAAACAGGCACGGGGCCTGGATGCGGGATTCCCGACTGGAGTACTTCCGTACCGCCCTTTCCAGGACACGCCCCAATGCTATCTTTTGCCGGAACGAGATCCTGGAGTATGTTCTCCAGGCAATTGTATGTGGAATGAGGCTGGGGTGATTCCCGCCCGCTCCGCCGCGAATTTTCCTGCGGATCATGCAGGGTGATTTCGGGCCGCCAATTTTGCATCTTCTCCGCGTGACGTGGTTTCATTTTTACGATGACTTGGGCAGGAATCTCCTGGTGAATTTCCTTGCCGTTCTGGCTTTTGTCGTGCCGTTGCCGATCCTGGGAATTCCAGTGTCTTTTTGTGCGATTTGTGCCTATGCGAACAGCCTGGTGCGGTTCGGAGACCCGTCGGCGAGCCGATTCTTTACGGAATATCGGCGCTATTTCTGGCGTGGATTGGGATATGGCTGGTCTTACCTGCTGCTGTATGTGCCGCTGGGATTCAGTTTCTGGTTCTATCTTCGTCACGGTGACGAATGGGGGCTATGGGGATACCTGCTTGCAGGGATCTGTTTCTGGTCGTTGCTGTTCTATCTGGCGATGGGATTTTATTTCTTTCCCTTGCTGGTCCATCAAAAAGAGAGATTCTGGTGCACATTGAAGCGGTCGGCACTCGCGGTCTTGATCGGACCGGGGTATGTTTTGACCGGTGTGGGTGTCTGGCTATTGTGGATGGCGGTATGTTGTATTCTTTCACCGTTGTTGTTTGTCGTTCCGGCGATCTGGGCGGCGATCACGGCGAATGCGGCGCTCTTGCTGCTGTTGAATGAATATCGCGATGAGGTTCCCGACGTATGATTGTCTTCGCGTCCCCCGCTTTCTTGTGGGGCCTTGTGGCATCCGTTCTGCCGTGGATTCTTCGGCGGCGTCTGCCGAGAGAGATTCCGAGAGTCCCGTTTGCGTTCATCTCTTTTTTGCGCGAGGTGGAGGCGCAGGAATTTATCAGCCCACGGTTGCAGGAATGGCTGCTGCTGCTGTTACGGATTCTGATTGTGATCGGCTTGGTCATGGCGGCAGCGGACCCGGTATGGATTTCCGGTGGATGGGGAGAGACACGGGAGCAGCTGCGCACCATCCTGGATGCTCGTTCGGGAGAGGAAGCGGTTCTTCTGTTGGATCAATCGGCGAGTATGCGGCATACCGGCGGGGATCTTTCATCCTGGCAACAGGCTGTGGATCAGGCCCGGCAAGTTCTTCAATCCGATTTTGGTCGATCCTGGTCGCTGGGATTCTGGAGTGACACAAATGGCGGCTCGATTTCCCTGCGGGATCGTTTGCATCGGGGCAGCGTATCGGACTTGGCGCGAATCCTGGATGAATCGAATCCTATAGAACGATCTTCGCGTTTTCGCTCTCTGCTCGAGGAAATCTCGCGGGATGCGGGCCTGTCGCCGGTGGTTCTGATCACGGACCACCAGGCTTCCGGATGGAGGGATCTGCTCGATTCGCCGCCGGGCGGGCAGCCAGGAGTGCCGCCGCTTTGGGTGATTACGGTGGGAGAACGTCCGACGCAGGCTGTCTGGGTGGATATCGCCTCCATGTCGAGTGTTCCCTGGGCAGCAGGATTCGATGAGGAGATCCAGGCGACTGTGCACCAGTGGGGAGATCCGAAGTCCGGGCATCTGATTCTCCGTTTGATTTTGGAAGATGCGGAGCCGGTTGTGCTTGCAGAGACTCCGTGTCCGCTGGATGGCACTCCGCCCGAAAGAGTTGTGAAGGATTCCTCTATGCGAATGAATGTCCGGTTGGGTGCGGCGGTGGGAGAGAGGGATGTCATTCTGGTTGCTCTGGAGTTATCGGAGGATCAGAGCCGTTCTCCGCTGACTCGCATTACCGGTGAGATCCCCGTGCTTTCCGGCAGACAGGTCTGTATCCTCGGTGACACTACCGCAGTGGAGGCTGTGCGGGGATGCCTGGAGACGGATGGGGTGGCGCGTGCCTTTGAGCCGGTCTCGGTTCAGGGCGTAGAGGGGATTCCGACAGACGGGCTGTTGGTGGCCGCTCTTTCCTCGGTCCAATCGCAAATCCCGCAGTGTGCCGCATGGGTTCGGCAGGGGGGAAATTGCCTGTTGTTACTCGACTGCAATCCGGAGCAATTCGGTGCGGATCTGCTTCTCAAATGGCAGTCTCTCGATCCGAACGCCACGCCACAGGATGCCGCGTTTGAGGCGGCCGGCCCGCTGGGTCAGATTCTGTCCGATTGGCCGGAGACGACTTGGCGGGAATGGCAATCCCCACTGGCAGGGTATTCTCCATCGGCAAACCCGACGGCATTCTTCGGTACGCGGGAAGGGCCTCGGACGGACCTGCTCGGCGTTGCAGACCAGGGGCTGGGAAGAGTGATTTATATCAATGTCGGGCAGGGAACCGGCACAAGAATCCTGCGCAGCCCGATCTTCCCTTCGATTGTGCTGGAGTCCGTGAAATTCCTGGCGAAGCGCCAGGATTCCGAGTTATGGTTGTGTGCCGGGCCGAATCCGGAAGGGGATCTTCGTCCGCTCTCCGATGAGGAGCGACAGAGACTGGAGCAGGGGGGACTTGTCCGGTTCTTTTCGGCGGAGGAGCTGGAACAGCCGGGGTCCATTCTGGCTGCGCCAGTCCCGCTTCGTTCGCAGATTCTGGGGATTGTTATTTTCCTGGGATTGATCGAACTCTGGCTGGCAAATCGTGGCGTTTCTTCGTGAAGATCCTCTTGCGCGCCCGCTCGGGCAATGTTAGAAGTAAGGATTGGATAATCCATTATGATTCCTAGAGTTGGATGATGAAAACGATCTGGGTTCCTATCCTCGGGGCGTTCTTGCACTTCACAGTATTCAGTGGGTATGCACAACAGGAATATCCCGCGCCGCAGCTGGTGAGACCTGCAAACGGGGCGCAAGTGTATCTCTCTCAGATTCGCTCGGATGGGCTGCATTGGGAATCTGTGTCCGGTGCAGTCAAGTATGAGATCGAAATTATCGGCCCTTCCAGTTTTAACCAGGGTTTTCCCTACACAACCAGCACGACCACGACGAGTTTTGTATTCGGGCAGAACGGAGCGCTCGATACGACATTCACAGGAACCTACTACTGGCGAGTGAAAAGCATATTCGGTTCGGAAGAGGATTCTATCGAAAGCGAGTTCTCCGAGACATGGTCTTTTGTTGTATCGGTTTCACCGACACCGACCATGACTCCCCGTCCGATACCTACCCCGGATCTGGATGTCAACGATGACAATGCAGTGAACTACAAGGATCTATTCTTTCTCAGTCAGCAATGGACCTCCGGGGGACGAAATCTGTCATCGTATGTCCCGTATTTCCAGATTCGGAATGTGACGCCGACACCGACACCGACGCCGATTCTTTCCGCTCCTCAATCGCTTCAAGTTCTGGTTAACAGCCAGGTTATTCCCTCGACTCAGGCGATCCCCAGTAATCAGATAGGCCTGGTCCTGCTGCGGTGGGCTGCTGTGACCGGGGGAACGTCCATTGTGTATGAAGTCTCCGTAACCGCTCCTCAACCGCAGGCTTCCATATTCTATTCCAACCTTTCGCAGACGGAGGTTCGTCCGTATGCGGGATACCAGGGGCTTTATCCGGGGACATACACCTGGAGTGTTCAGGCGCTCGACAGCCTGGGTAATCGTTCGCCCGTTTCAGGTTCCACCTTCAAGATTTCCACCGGGGAAACCCCCACTGAGGTGGTGACTCCTTACAATGAGCCGGATTATGATTTAAATGCTAACGGAGTCTTTGACGGATTGGATCTGTTCGCATTTGCCGGAGCTTGGTATCTGGTCAAGGCCAATGAGGGATTTCAGGTACAGGCCGATTACGACAAGAATGAAGCGATATTACAGGAAGATGCGGCGTCCTTGTCCGATAGCCTGTCAAAACCTCAGTTGCCTCCCACGCAGTTTACCACAATCGATTTATACAATCCGCCGCAAGGCGGTTCCGCCACCTACAATCGGACAGTAAACGCGGAATCTCCCATGGCGATGAAGGTATTTGAATTAGCCTATTGCGAGATTTTCTTCGAGCCGGTGGAGGGAGCGATTGACTATGAAGTGACCGTCATGGGATGGACGAATTCGAATAATTGGCCTTGGGGAACCCGTTTTCAGACCGGCGGTCAGCTATCCATCAAGTTCATGCTTGCCAGTCGGGGTTCCCCGACTGTTCCGGGGGCTTACAAGATTACCGTGCGGGCCATCGACCCACTCGGGATACCGGGAATACGCAGTTCGAGCTTGGATGTCGCACTCAGCTTCTGATAGTTCGGGATCTACAGCGGGGGTCCGGCGTATTCTTGTCCGCTCGACCAACTGGGTGGGAGATACGGTTCTCATCACGCCCGCGATCCATGCCTTACGATGCGCCTATCCCAGGGCGCACATCACGATTCTGGCTGTTCCTTCCGTGGCCGACCTTCTGAAATACCATCCCGATCTTGACGAGATCCTGGTCTATGAGCGCAATGGCCGTCACCAGGGATACCGTGGAATGCTGGTGATGGCGGGGGAACTGAACCGGAAGATGTTTACACACGCTTTTGTCATGCCGAATTCGTTTTCCTCGGCACTGATGATACGTCTTGCTGCTGTGCCTTATCGGATCGGATATGGGATTCGAGGTCGCGAGTGGTTACTCACGGATTCTCGGCCTCTGCCCAGGGAGATTTTGGGGCATCACCAGGTCTATTATTACCTGGGAATTCTTCGGAACGGGGAACGTGCCCATGCGGTTCCCGAACCACGGATTGTGGTGACGGAAGAGGAATCCGGGTGGGCGGCGGAACGTTTGCAGCGGGACGGAATTCGACCGGAGGATCGCCCGTGCGGGCTTGTGCCCGGCGCGACTTACGGAACGGCGAAGCAGTGGCCGCTGGAGCGGTTCATTGAAATCGGCAAGAGGCTGGTCGGCATCGGCAAACAGGTTGTTCTTTTCGGGAACGAGAAAGAGCGGGAACTTACGTTTGAGGTGAGCAACGCCATCAGCAACGGTTGCCTGGATCTCGGTGGTCGCACCAACATGCGTCAGTTCATGGCGCTGATTTCCAGGTGTGGCGTGGTGATCTGCAATGATTCGGGTGCAATGCATGTTGCCGCCGCGCTGGGATGTCGCGTTGTGGTTCCAATCGGTTCCACAGATCCTTATACGACACGGCCCTGGGGTGAGGGACATGTGTTGATTCGTCACGCGATGCCGTGTGCGCCATGCCTGGAGCGCCATTGTCCGCTTGGGCATCATCTTTGTATGGACCGTATCACCGTTGATGAGGTCTGGGCGGGCGTCAGGCAAGCGTTGCGGGCATCATCCACCTGAGTCTCGGAGGATTGCGCTATTGGTTACGCATACTTACCTGATCGAACTGGGACGCGAGACGCTGCTTTGTGCTGCGGAATGCGCCAATCTTTTGGAATGGCAGAAACCCGCCTGCCGCCTGGAGGCGATTGCCCCGCACGTGCTTCTCGTCGAGAACGATCGGGAATTGCAGCGGGATTTCTGGGACCTGTTCGGGGGTATTGTGCGCGTGGCGCGGTGTATTGGGACGGCCGCGGAACTCACGGCGGATGGATTGCTGTTGCTGGCGGAGCCGACATGCCGGTTTGAGGCGGGAAGTCGCATTGTGTTCGGTTTGTCGATGTTCGGTGACAAGAAAGCCCCGTCGAAAGAGTTTTCGATGTCTCTTTTGAACCAGGTCAAAGACCGGCTTCGCGAAAGGGGGATCTCCAGCCGATACCTGGAACCGCATGGGGGAGAAACCATGCTGACCAGCGCACAGGTCGGCGAGAGCCAAATGCTGGATTCGGGATTCGAATGGATAGCCGTGAAGAGCAAGGGAGAATGGCTGGTCGGATCGACCTGCTGGATTCAGGATTATTCGGGACAGAGCGCGCGGGATTACGAACGTCCCTGCGCGGACCCTCGATCCGGAATGCTTCCGCCGAAGCTGGCCCGAATCATGGTGAACCTGGCGCGCCGCCCGCAGACCCGGACGCTGCTCGATCCGTTCTGCGGTTCCGGCGGCATTCTGATGGAAGCCATGCTCCTGGGCCTTGATCCGACAGCGCTGGACCGTGACCTGGAAGCGGTAAAGTCGGCGCGGGAAAACTGCGACTGGCTGCAAGGATTCGTAAAGAGGGAATTGCCGGTTGTTCGATATACCCAGGGGGACGCCACGGAGATGCGGCATTATTTCGAACCGCTTTCGTTCGACTGCGTGGTGACGGAACCCTACCTGGGACCGCCGCTCATGAAAGAACCTCCTCCTGTAAGGGCTAAACAAGTTGTTCGAGAGCTGAGCGACCTGTACCGGGAAGTCCTGGCGGAGATTCGGATTGTGACCCGCCCGGGCGGCGGCGTGGTGTTTGTCACCCCTTCTTTTCGAGACACGGAAGGCAATGAACATACCGTTCCCCTCGGTTTGACGGCTCGTCTTGCGGGATACCGCAGAAGCGATCCGCTGAGGAATATAGAGTATGTGGAACGATTCGGAGCTCCCCCGGAAACGGTGAAGCAGTCGCGGACGGGAACCCTGCGATACTCCCGACAGGGGCAACATGTGACGCGCTGGATACACATGCTGGAGAGCTGAAAAGAGAGGGCATGGGAGACAAACCGGTCAACCCCACCCGGTCTTAAGGAGGGAAATTCCGGCGCTTTCCGGAAATCCCATTGAGCTCTGCCAACGCGAGGGAATCTACGGTATTCTTCGGGGCAGCAGGATGCTTCGGTGGAGAGTGGTTTCATGGCCAGGTATGATCTGTCGCTTTCGGTGTTTTTCCCGTCCCACAATGAGGTTGAGAATACCCAGCCGCTTGTGGAGAAGACCGTGGCGGTTTTGGACCCGCTGCTTTCGGATTATGAGGTCATCATCGTCGATGACGGGAGCACGGACGGAACCGGGGCGCTTGCGGACCGGCTTGCCGAACAATACCCCCCAGTACGGGCGATTCATCACGATCAGAATCGGGGGTACGGTGGAGCGGTTAAAACCGGGATTGCTTCCTCCACGAAAGAGTGGATTTTCTTCACGGACGGGGATGGGCAATTCGATACCGGCGAGATCGAGTTATTCCTTCCCCATGCCGGGGAGTTCGATGCGATAGTGGGATATCGAATCGACCGCCGGGACCCGTTTCACCGCAAGGTGTTTGCCTTCTGCTGGGGAGTCCTGGTTCGATGCCTTTTCGGATTTCGGGTTCGGGATCTGGACTGCGCATTCAAACTGTTCCGACGACGTTTTTTCGATGGGGTGACGCTTCACGCGGAAGGGGCCGTGATTACGGTGGAACTGTTTGCCACCATGGCCCGTCAGGGTGTGAAAATCAAGCAGATTGGGGTGCATCACTACCCGCGCGTTGCGGGCACACAGTCGGGTGGAAGCCCCGCCGTGATTTTGCGGGCGTTCAAGGAGTTGTTCAAGCTGTATGCGGTGCTGAAGAGGGGCACATCATCGGGCGGATAATCGGGCTTTCCACGCTTGTTAGAACGCAGGTGGCAGGATACACTAAATGCAAAGAGGACACAGCGAGGACTTGAATATGTCCGGATTGCAGATCATGACCTATCCCGCGCCCGTTCTGCGCAAAAACTCTCGGTGTATCAGGAAGTTCAACGAGAGCTTGCAGCAGCTGGTGAAGGAGATGTTCGAGACGATGTACGAGGGGGGAGGCGTGGGCCTGGCGGCCCCCCAGGTGGGGAAGTCCAAAAAACTGATTGTCATTGACACCCTGGAACCGGGCGGTCGCCTGGCCCTGGCGAATCCGAAGATTTTATGGACATCCAAGGAGACGGAGCCGTTCAATGAAGGGTGTCTTTCGCTGCCCGGCCTGGAAGGCGAGATCGTGCGTCCGAAAGAGGTCCGGGTTCGGGCGCAGCGACCCGGCGATGGAGAGATCATCACGATTACGGCCGACGGTCTTCTGGCGCGAGTGCTGCAGCATGAGATCGACCATCTTGAGGGAGTACTTTTCATTGATTATCTGAATGACGAGGAACGGTCATCCCTGGAACCGGCTCTGCGGGAAATGGAAGCCGCCTGAGCGAGTTTCTCCTGACCCATGGTAGCCGTTTCCTGTTTGACTGTGCTATCCTTGGAGTGTAATCGCGTGTTCCGATTCATCATCCGGTAATGCGCCAGGGGATCGTTTTATCATGGACCCGATTCGTTCCGCCAAAGACGGTTTTATCGATATACCAGCCTTGCTATGGTTGCGATGGACGCTGGTTGTCACCCTGTTTATTGCGGCGTTCGGTGCGCTCGTTTCCTTTCGGGATTTGGCGATCTATTGGGGAGTCCGAACGGATGCTTTTAACCTGGCGCAGGGAACCGCCGAATACGAGCAATACCAGATCCTCAAAAAAGACCCTGCTTCTCACCTGTCCCTTGCCGTGTTTAACCTGCTGTTGTGGACGATTGCCTTTGTTTCGGGAGCGTACCTGCTTCGATTGCGGGAATGGGCACGGATTCTTCTCAAAATCATGATTACGGTGGATCTTTTTGTGACGCTGGGTGTGGCGATTCGACCGGCGATACTGGAATGGATTCTGCAGAAACCCGTCGATAACAGTATCAACGTCGATTTGGTGATTACGACTTTTGAAGTGTTTATTGTTCTGGTTCTGTCGCATCCCCGTGTGATGTTTCTGACGGCGTTGGCCCGTGGGCGGGGAGGTGAGACGGAAGATCTGGAGGGTGTCAGGGAGCATTGGCCCGACAAGTCAAGCTGATTGTCCGAACCTTATTCTCGAATGGTGTGGAGTCTGCCATGGAACTCGAAGAAATTATGTTGGTCATCCGCAGCTGCTGCACAGAATCGCAGTTGCGGAGTTTATTACCCGGCCAGAACCTCGGTCGGGATCCCTATCGGCGTGCGGCAGAACTGCTGCTGGAAGGCGATGAATCGGCGGACGGGATTTCGACGCAGTTGGATCGGAGTTCCGCCGCACAGCGCGAAAAGATCCGGCAGCTTTCTCTGGCAGATTTGCGCAAGAGCCTTGTGATAGAGTTCATGGAGCCTGGGCGAAGTCTGGGCCTGGTTGTCTGGGCGCTGTTGCGTGACGGACGAGTGGGTGCGGCACACCTCGCGAGTCAGATTTATCGAACCTTCGCAGACGAGGCACCTCGTGAATCCCCAAAGCCCCGGCGCGTACCACCTGCGGAAGCACGGGGGACGGGTAAGGTTGGGTCCGAAGGACCTTCGGTTGGCCGTTCGAGTGCTGACTCCGAATGGGAAATCCCTGAAGACCTGGTTTCCGAGGAAGAGAGCATAGGGATCGGGGAGGATTTTCCCACATCCTTTGCGGAAAACGATGAGGAATTTGGCTCGGATGAGGATGGCATCGACGATTTGGATGAAGTGTTCGGAGCGGTTGTGAAAGAGATTAAAGCAGAAGCCATGGCGAACGGCGCAGAAGAAATGCATTTTGATTTCGGGGAGGATCTGGAGGAAGAGGAATCCGTTGCATTGGCAGATCAAGAGGCGTTGACCGGCATTCTGAGCGAGACCGAGGAAGACCTGGTTCCACCGGATATTGGCGATCTGGAAGAGATTCTCGATGAATCCGTGGAACCGTCAGACGATTTTGCAGTGGAGAGTGCTTTTTCGGGAGGCGCTTTTGAAGAGACCATCGAAGTCCCGGATGCGGATGAAATCGGAAGTATTTTGGACGAAACCCTCGATCTGGGATCCGGGGACAGCCTGGGGATCCCGGATCTCGATGAATTGACCGATATTCTCGAGGAAGAACTGCCCATGGATGAAGAGGAGATATTCGAACCGGGAGCAGAATTACCTCCCGTTTTTGAAGAGGAAGAGGAGGAAGAAGAAATCGTCGATCTCTCCGATCTGGAACCGGTTGAGGTCGAGGAGCAGGAACCGGCTCCGGTTGGGCGTCAATATATCACCATGGCTGGAATCGACGTGCCGATTGAGTCATTACATCGTGCCTGCTGCGGCGTGTTCGGGGAGCCGGTGGAGCTGGTGACCGATCCGGAACTCCTGGCGCAAGACAAGATCGGAGTGGTGGGGAAGCATTGCGGTGTGAAGATCCTGCACGGTCCCAGTTGGAGCATCGAGGCACAACTGGCCCCGGAAGATCGATTGGACAGGCCGGTGAACCTGTCTCCCGTGGGGGCAGAGGAGGCGTTGAGCAAAGTTTACGGAGAACAGATCAAGATCATCCCCGATCCGGGATTGCTAGGACAGGGGATTATCCCGATTGTGGGACGGCAGACGGGGATTGTCATCCTGAAGAACGAAGGAGCACGGATGGGATTGCCGCCGTGGGTGGACGAAGAAACGGCGGGCAGAATCAAAGCGGCCGTGTCCGCCGCCGGGGACACCGTCTCCGGGAAAGATGTGACGGACCTGCAGGACCAGGTTCGGAATCTGCTGGCCATGTCGGCAGACTATGAAGCACGTCTCACGGCCATCGAGAAAGAGATGGAGTCCATCGAGTATGTGCCGGTTACGGAAGAAAAAGAAATCGAATCCGAGCCGGAACCGGAAATGGAAATCGAGGAAATTCCCGAGGAAATTGCCGAGGAAATCGAAGAGACTTCCGAAATAGCGGAGGAAGAGGAACCGATCCTTGAAGGTCTTGCTGAGGAGGAAGAAGAACCTGCCGAAGAAGACGATCTGGGTTTGGATCTGGATGCCCTGGACGGCCTTACAGAACTGGGTGTGGAAGAGGAAGAGATCGAACTGCCGATGGAGGAAATTGTCGAGGAAGAGGTTGAGGAAGAATCCATGGAGGACGAGGGGGGAGATGACCTGGATCTCGACTTTATCAACGAGATCGAAAAAGCCGTGAACCAGGAGGACGAGGAAGAGGTCAAGAAAATCTTCAGCGGAGAGACCATTTTGATCCTGGGGGGAGAAGAGCAGTACAGAGATGAGTATGGAAGAATTGTCGATGAACTGGGCGGCAACTGCGAATGGTATCAAAGCCTGGCAGAGATGTCTGAAAGCGAGATTGCGGAGGTTGTGGATCGTTCGGATCTGATTCTCACATTGAGCGATGCGATCACCGACCCCGGTATTCTGCAGGCGACCAATTACGCCCAGGAGAACAATAAGCGCTGTTTCGCTCATCACAGTGCCAATCCGGCCAGTGTGAGCAAGCAGCTGGTCAAATTGGTCGATGAAGGCAAAGTGTGATCGGGTACGTAGTAACAAGGCGAATCCGATACCACCGTTTGTGACGATTCGGACCGAATTGCGTTAACGCTTGCCGCCGATGTGGTCCACCTGTCTGTGCAGGCTGTCCTGTTTTTGCACCTCTGGTTGATTTCCTTCTATTCGTCCTGGATGTCGGAATGGGATCGACGTTTGATCGTTCAAAGGATCGGTCCATGAGAGACTCTGAAAAAACCAAGGCACAATTGATCGAAGAGTTGGAAGTTCTTCGCGCTCAAATCGCCGGCGCGGAGCAGAAGAACCGTCTTGACAATCCATGCGACGAGATGCCTGGAGGGCGCGATCCTCGAAGTCCGGAGCAAGACAATCGCGAAAGCGACGGTGTGGGAGATCCCCTGTTGTCTCACCTCCGGTTTCTGGAGACGTTGATCGATACGATCCCCAGTCCAATTTACCACAAGGACGTCGCCGGAGTATATCAAGGGTGCAACAAAGCGTTTGCCGAGAAGATCATTGGATTGCCCAGAGAGCAGATCGTCGGTCGATCCATGTTTGATTTATCAAATGTGATTCCACGCGACTTGGCGGAGATTTATCACGAGCGGGACATGCAGTTGATCCGGGATTCCGGGACGCAGGTTTATGAATGGCAGGTTCGCTGTGCGGACGGGAAACGGAGAGATTTTGCTTTTTACAAGGCTACCTATCAGAATGCGAAGGGCGAACTGGGAGGGATTGTGGGGATGATGATCGACATCACGGAGCGGAACCGTGCGGAAAAGGCGCTCCGGGAGAGTGAGCGGTTGTATCGGGAAGCGATCCGTGTGGCGGAAGCGGTGCCGTATTTTCGCGACTACCGCACGGAGGAATATGAGTTCTTCAGTTCCGAAATCGAGAGGATGATCGGATATCGCATGGAGGAGATTTCTCCCCAGCTTCTCACCGAGATCACGCTGGAGTGGGTTCTGTTGGGACCTCTGGAAGGATTGTCACTGGAGGAGGCTGTGCAGCGTGCGATCTCTGAGGAGGGGATCAGTTGGCGTGCGGATTACCGAGTCCGTGCGCAGACCGGGGAAGAGCGGTGGCTATCGGATGCGGCGGTACAGGTGCGGGATGATAAAGGCGAGGTGCATGGAACGTTGGGGATTCTTCGTGACATCACAGAGCAGAAACGTGCGGAGAAAGCGCTTCGAGAAAGCGAACATCTGTATCGGGAGGCGATTCGTGTAGCGGATGCCGTACCGTATTTTCGGAATTATCGCTTGGACCGATACGAGTATTTCGGGTCGGAAATTGATGACATGATCGGGTATCGTGCGGAGGAGATTACGCCGGATCTTCTCGGCGAGATCACACTGGAGACGGTTCTCTTGGGGCCTCTGGAAGGACTGGGTTCGGATGAGGCCATGCAGCGATCCCGATCCTCGGAGGGAGTGAGCTGGCGCGCGGATTACCGGATTCGCACGCGGAGCGGTGAAGAACGATGGCTGGCGGATGCGGCGGTGCAGGTGCGGGATGACAGGGGAGAGGTGTATGGAGCCTTGGGGATTCTCCAGGACATCACGGAGCGGAAGCGCTTGGAGGAACAGCTGTTACAGTCACAAAAAATGGAGGCCATCGGCCGGCTTGCCGGAGGGATCGCGCATGATTTCAACAATCTTCTTATGCCGATTATTGGATACAGCGAGTTAATGCTGGACCTGTTTGGAGAGAATCATCCTCTTCGCAAGGAAGTCCAGGAGATCAAGAAAGCAGGCGCACGTGCGGCCTCGCTGACCAAACAGCTCCTCGCCTTCGGACGAAAACAGGTTCTCCAACCGACCAATTTGGATCTGAATACGCTTGTGCTCAATACCGAAAAACTTTTGCATCGACTGATCGG
>JAKPYU010000417.1 GCA_029568995.1 Candidatus Omnitrophota bacterium
TGCGCCAATGGAACGCAGAATCCCGCATCGGCTTCGGTATTGGCTACTTTATCATTCGAGGTAGCAACATGTACCGCTGAGACTACAAACGCCGCAATCACGGCAACAATTGGCAAGTAGCGGGTACAACACATTCAGGGTCTCCTTATTCAGATATTGGATCTCACGAGTTTCTTATGGAATAAACAGACGGATGGAACCGAAGGAGGTCAAGCCATTGCTCGCGTCGTAATCGCGATGCCATGCGCCCCGATACCAGCCCTCTCCGGGGAAATAGCGCTGGCGTGATGGTCCGATGGAGTACACGAAAGCGATGGACGAACGGCGGTCCGTGTCACCGTTTAGTTCATTGGGTCCGGCAAAGGGATCCCAACCCGCCCCCAGGCATCCCTTTCGACTATAATACTCTGAGGAGTAATACTTGTTGGGCGGCGGGACATGAGAGGCTCCCGGGACCTCGACTCCCTTGTTGAACGGATCGACCGGATAGGCCGTGACATAGGGAAACGGCGTGGTGAGTACCGGAACATCCGCAATCTGGTAGCTTCGCCACGGCCCGGTGTTGTAATCCGCCGGCACATCGCCGTGGTCGATGTTATAGGTCATTACGGCCGTTGCGAGCATCTTGATATCGGCCTGTACCCGCGCGATCTTTGCCCGCAGTTGGGCGTTCAGGAAATTCGGGACGGCAATGGCTGCAAGAATTCCGATAATCGCGACAACGATTAACAGTTCGATCAGGGTAAATCCGCTTTGTTGCCGATCGGTCATATAGTCACGGCCTCCGTTGGTTGTCGAAATTTGCCAGGGCAATGGATGATTTGAGTGTCATGCTTGGACACTTTCTTGTTTTGTACATGCTTTGAACGCATCCCTCAGGAATTCCCGAAATGCCGGGCCATCAATGTTGAAGTCCTCTTTCATTCGGAAGCGAACGCGGTCTGAAGACGGATTGTAAGTATTGACAAACACGGAACTGGGCAACCTAAGTTTGTCGCCCAGGGACTCATCCATATCGAAGACTTCAACGTCGAGTCGCTTGGCAAGTGCATCCGTCTTGAATACTCCGGCTTTGACATGGAAATCCAGCAGAAGAAATCTTGGTCTTGTTTCTATGCACAGCCAATTGTATCCCTTGACGGGGTAGGCGACATAGTATTTCTGATTCCAGCGAGGACCTTCAATGTCGAACTCGTCCTGAAGGAGCTGGTCGAGGATGAGCATCATCTGCTTTGTCTTCGGACTGCACCGTCGGTCCAAGTGCCACATTTTGCCATCGCTCCGCCAAGGGTGTGGGGCATCGGGTCCTGTTCCCCCGACGGTCACAAAGCGGCTGACGGGTGTTGGTATGATCGTCGAAGGTTGGATCAAGAGCGTGTCGCCTTCTCTATATGCAGCCACTTCGATCAACTTGATATCAATATTGTGATCACGAAGCCAAAGCGCAACACTGCCCAGCTTATCTCGTACGGCCGCACCGGCAATGATGATTCTCTGGTCCTGATTAAGGTCGGGGATCTCTTCAATCCCCGACTCGGAACAAAAGGACTCAAACATCTCGTTGAAGTTGAATTCCGCATCGTTGTTCTTTTCGAAGAAATTCCGTGCGACATTCTCGAAGTCTTCAAAACGCCATTTCGCGAGATAGCTCGCATAGCGCAGACTCTGGATGTCTACCGGGTCCTTGAGATGC
>JAKPYU010000469.1 GCA_029568995.1 Candidatus Omnitrophota bacterium
GACTGAGAAACTCATTAGCAAACGGAGAACCATTGTGGACAGCATCGGAATCGGAGTGATCGGCAGCGGATTCATGGGCAGGACCCATTCGGAGGCATTCTCGAAATATGTAAACGGCGCATCGTTGCGCGCGGTGGCGTGTGGAAGCCGTGCTCCGGCACTGGCGAAAGAATACGGGATCGACTGCGTAGAATCCGCCGAGGAACTGGTGGCTCGCAAGGATGTCGATGCCGTGGTTGTCGCCACGCCACATCATCTTCACGCAAGTCATGCCATCCTGGCCATGAAGGCTGGAAAACATGTATTGATCGAAAAGCCTGTGGGCGCAACCCTTGCCGAATGTCATCAACTGGAAAGAGCATCGGATGAATCGGGAGTGATTTGCCAGGTGGCGTTCACGCAGCGTTATCGCCGCGCCAACGAAACCGCCAAGGAAATCCTCGACTCCGGGCGGATCGGCAAGATACTCCAGATCCTGGAAATGCAGCACGACTGGCACGGGCTGAGCGGCCTGCCGAAATGGCAGAGCGATCAGCACAACCTGGGTACGCTGTTCGGGCACGGCTGCCACTCCATCGACCGGATCCGATGGTTCACCGGCGAGGAGATCGAGACGGTCTTTGCCCATACCCGGAACTCGCTGACCGGAGTGGAAGTGGAAACCATGTCCATGGTGATGATGGTGCTCAGCGGCGATATCGTGGCGAACTTCTGGTGCTGCTGGGAATCGCCGAAACCGGCATTTCCAAACTCAGCGTTCCGGTCCCGCGTCGTGGGGGAGCGCGGACTGCTGGATGTGGACGCCTACGGAAAAATGCAGCTCTGTGTGGATGAAAAATGGGAAACGGTTTACGAGCAGCCACCGCTCGATTTTCGGGGCGATTACCTTGCGCCGGTCCGCATGGAGTCGTTCGGGCGTCAGGACCAGGCGTTTGTCGATGCGATCGACAGCGGAAAACAGCCGGATGCCAACCTTCGATGCGGCCTTGTGGCAGCGTATGTCGCTTTCGCCGCCGAGCAATCCTCACGCGAACGAAAAGCCATCTCACTGAAAGATCTGGAAGGAGCAAGATAATGCGTTTCCATACGGTCTTGATTCTCATTCTCGCTCTCTGCGGTCTGCCTGCGGCTTACGGCGACAAAGTCACTCTGGATGTGTTGGTCTATTGGCAAGGCGACGATACCGAATGGGAAGGCACAGCGGAGTTGGCCCAGGGAGATTTCCTGAAATGGGAGGGCTACCACTGGGAAAACCGATTCGACTCCGAAGAGCCTCATCGAGATGGACTGCTTGATACAAATAGTAAAAAAATCTCCTGGAAATCGCACACGGCCAAGGAAGATGACGGGATCTGGCTTGTCGCGCAGCTGGACGCGGATGAGAACGTCACCGTGACCTTGAATGGAAAATCGATTCAGGTCAGTCCGAATGCCCTGGCAAGTGCGAATTCACAAATTCAAGATGTGAGCGGTGATGCTCTCGTCCTTTTACTCAACCTCAAACGGCTCAAGGAGCGGATCGACGTGGACGGAGATGGGGACCCGGATGAACTCATCCTTGACGAGACCGCCCGTCGGGCCGGGGGACGGGGAGGCGAATTCTCCAATCCGAAACAGGCTGCCGAATGCCCTCTCTTCCCCATCGCGGTACGGGTAATCGACGATGATGACGACATGACCGCCGACTCCATCACCGGCGATGAAGACAGCGATTGTTTCATCGCGGACTACGATGCCAACGGGGCAATCGACCGGATGCTGGATTGGATCGACAACGACGGGGATGGCGATGCGGATGAAATGGACCTGCGCTATTACCGCGACGGGGAACTGGTGTGGGGATGGTTCTGGGAGGACGTGGACGACGATAACCGGATGTGGTCCGTGGCGAACTACGAATACCGGGAGGCGTTCGCATCGGATATGTATGGCAACAATATTTTCTGGCTTCAGAAATACGATCCGCTGACCGACACATGGTTACCCTACTCGGAATGCCCCTTCTCGTTCCATGACCTGAACGGAGATGGCTGGTCGGAAGGAGTCGTGCGGGTCAGCGCGGTCCCGGAGCCGGAAAACAATGCAAACAGCTATGACGAAATCTGGGGACCGAATCCGGTCAAGCCGGTTCACGTGAGCAATGTCCGATACAGTTTCGATATCGACAACGACAGCAACGAGAAGAACGAGCTGGATTACGACTTCGGATTCACGCTGGTGGGCGCGCTCCCTTACCAGGGATTCGATCATTTCAATCCGAAACGTCGTCCGCCCCAGACCATGCAACGGATCTCCCACAGTGAGATTCTGGAGCTGGCGGACAATTACCCGGCAGACCTGACGGGATTCTCCTGGGATGAATTCGACCGCAACCACCGCTGGGAAGGAATTTTCTGGAGCGAAGAGGATTGGGTGAAGATCACTCTGGCGAATGCCGGTGGCCCGCCCTGGCGCTGGAACAAACGTCGCGAGTTCGATTGTCACCCCTCCAATCAACGGCAGGTTTACTACTCCCCCATCGACCAGCGGATTCATTGTTTCGGAGCGGAATGGGGCTGGATCGAACATGGTTATATGTGGTCGGACCGGAAATTCGCTGAGACAAAGTTCTTTGACTCCAATGGCGATGGATTCTTCGACCGATGGGAGGTCAATCTCGACAACCGGGGCAGCCCGGAGCGGGTTGCCGAGAATGTCCAGCAGGTGCAAATGCTTCCCTGGGACTACGCGGCCATTCAGGGTTTTTACCTCGACCTGCTTC
>JAKPYU010000470.1 GCA_029568995.1 Candidatus Omnitrophota bacterium
GAAATCGTAGATGTGCTCAAAATAGATCTCCACGATCCCCGCGCTGATCAGGGTTTTGAAGCAGTGGACGCACGGTGAAAGTGTGCAGTAAAGAATGGAACCGTTGATGTTGATACCGTATCGGGCGGCGTGGGCAACAGCGTTCATTTCGGCATGGATGGCACGGGAAAGATCGCGCGGTTCGATTCCGGGGATCTGGTTTTGGGGTTGACGCCAGAAACATTCCTGCCGATCCGTGCAATGCCAGGCTCCGGGCGGAGCGCCGTTGTACCCGGTCGCCAGGATTCGTTTGTCGCGCGCAATCACCGCCCCCACCGGGCGGGAATAGCAGGTCGAGCGCGTCGCACACAGTTTCGCCATGAGCATGAAGTATTCATGCCAGGTCGGACGTATCCGCGACAATGCCTCGGACAGATCGGACAGACAATTCAGATCCTCTTCGGGTGGATCACTCATGGCTCATTCATCCAGTGGTCGTGCGAATTCATGCTTATTCGGAGACATTCTCAATGCCCCGTCCGAGTGACTGAACGTCCTGCCCGAATCCGCGCGCTGTTGCACAGCCCGTCACCGCCAGAAGCGCCACGGTGATCGCCAGAACCACCGCAAACAGGCCAATCCGTCTCATGCTTCACCTCCGTCATCCTCGGTTGAAAAACGCCGCGATATCTTAATCGCCTTTCGGCCCATTTTCGAGGGGCGAAACACGCTCAAACACCATGGTATAGGTCAGGTCGGGGGTTACGGCATCCCAGCGCCACGTCCAGAATTCCGGTAGCGGACGATACTGTTTCAGGAATTCGGGATGGTCATACAGGGCATTCTCGCCTTCCCAGTAATCCCGGCCATATCCCCCATCGGAGGGACGGCGAGAGGTATTCAGGATCACGTAACGCGGAGTGCAGGCAAGAACATAGTCAGGATCATACTTCTTGTGCAATCCGCCGGGCAGCCGGGAAATATGCCGGTTGCAGAGTCCGGTCATATCCAGCGCCGGACGATCCGCATAAAACGGCAAGGCTCCCGCGTGGTTGACAGCAATCAAGTCCCCCGGTTGGGAGCGCTCGCGAAGCCAGAGTCCCAGAGACTCCATGGCCTGTGTCAGCTCTCCTTCCAGGCATCCAGACATCGGCAGTCGTCTCCCCGTGAGAATATGCGCAAGGTCCTTCCCCGACACGCCGACCGCCTGGTGGACCAGGAGAAAACCGATCAGCAGCACCAGCCCTCGTATGCGACGGTCCCCGCTGCGAGCGCCACCCAGAACTCCCGATATCGCCGGAACAGTCAGTG
>JAKPYU010000779.1 GCA_029568995.1 Candidatus Omnitrophota bacterium
GGCAATGCTCCCAATCCGGATTCCCCCGAAGAAAGCAACGCCCATGCCTGGCAACACCTCCGCCGGCAACACAATGAACGAAGTCGCACTTCGGGCGGTCGGTTTTCATAGATTCACCAGATGTTTGCCGTCGATCCTTTCCCCGTTCAGCCGCAGGGCGTGGCTCCAATCGGTAGCGACAGCCACGGCCCCATGGTAACGCTGGATTCGCTCGAAGCGGACCCGTTCGCGCTGGATCTCGCTGGCGATCCGCAGCCCCCAGGTGGACCGTTCATGGTCGATGACCTTCCAGCAGGCCAGGCCGGCCAGGAAAATGACGCAAAATATGACGGTCAATGCTTGTTTCATTTTCTGGCCCAATCACCCTGAAATGTAGTATTTCTCACAGTCCCTTTGATGCGGCACCAATCCGGCCCGGCATTTCCCTTCACCTTCCTCGATGCCGTGAAAGTCGACCGGGCCGGATGACGGGTCCCAATACCACCTGGAGCAGGTGCAGCAGGTCCGCATCCTCGGATTGTAGTCGCATGCCGCCTCGTGCCGCTCGGCCAGGTCTTTGGCCAGATATGTCTGCCCGCAATGCTCGCATGTGTAGCTGGTTTTCATATTACCTCCATGTATGCCTTTACGAATTCCGCCGCTTCCTGCGGGACAATGGCGTTACCCGCTCCGCGCAGGATGCCCACTCTTGCGGGAACCCCATAAGCCAGAGGGAAAAGCGCGGGTTCAACATCCTTGATTTGGAGGATACTTTTTTCGGTCGGATAAAGGGCTCCAGGGCTCCCCTGAAGTTGATTCTTTCGTGCAGGGATTCTACGAAAGTTCCCATCAGCGCAAGGCCACCATGCACAAGATTTCCAGAATTCATGGCAACTTCGTTCAGGGGCCTCGAATTCACCCGATGCTGGTTGCTTTTCCCGCTGCGCCAATCCCTTGCCTGGGCCGTCGGCCACCCTGACATGTTCGCCTGATTCACAAGCCCGTTCCTCGGATCTTCCGAAACCATGCCCCTCTTTTCCGCATCGTTCGCCCTCGGGGAATTCCAGCCGGCGAGTTCCGCCTGATGGTTCAGATGTACGTCTCGGCTTTTCCCAGGGCTCTTCCCGTCCGATTGCTTCGGG
>JAKPYU010000544.1 GCA_029568995.1 Candidatus Omnitrophota bacterium
CTGTCACAATACGCCTGACCGTACTCCGAACTGGAAACACTCCTTCCGGCTCCAGTCCGGCCATTTCAAACAGCGGAGAACCCACCGGCAACACCGAAAGGAAAGCGGAAGTCATCAGAACGGTTCCGCCTCGTTCCAGTATGCGGGCCGTTTGCCCTGCAATATCCGGGTCTCCCGCCGCACGGCTCGGAAGAATCAATGCCCGGCTGTTCTCGGGAAAACGACTGCGCGGACAGAGAGGAATCCCCCACATTCCGAGATAATCTCCAATAAACAGATCGCCGTCCCCGATACGATTCACCGGCATATAGAAATCCACGCCCTGCCGGTCTTCCGGCGAGCAGGCGAGTGCCTCCAATTCCGGCACGGTCTTTTCCAGCACATTCAGTAACGGATTATTTGCGGAGAAGATTTCCGGACCGAAGCAGAACAGCGTAATCTCATCCGGCCCGGCCAGGGCGGTAGTGAATACCTGGTCCTTGAAAAGATCCGGTGTGCATTCGAGAAAATCGAACCATGCGCCTTCCAACTTCTCCCTGCCGATATCCCGCAGCCAGCGATAATGGAAATACCCCTCGTATTGAGGAACATGCCCGAATGCCAGCGTGGACGGGTCCCGTGTCTCCGTTCCGGCCCAGATCCCATCAAAGGCTTCCGTCTGGCCTTTCGGATCGTAGCCGAACAGCTCATATCGGTCGTAGTACTGCGGGAACTTGATAATCACGTGACATCGCGGATTCTCCTGGTGCGCCGGAATAAGAATGTGATCCTGGCTGACTCGCAGCATGAGTTCGCGGCGGAACTCTGTCCAATCCAGGTCTTGCCGCTCTTTTCGACACAGGCCACATCGGCACGGAGTCAGAAACGCATCATCCACAATGATCTCATCGAACAACCGCGCCAGCTTGCGAATTTCCGTTTCCAGTACTGTCCGGGTTTTTAAGGAGGAATAACAAAGCAGGCCCGAACGGCACTCCGGGCCGCCTGCGGGTGTGCCGAACTCACCGTTCATCTGGATCGTCATGATCCCACCGGCGGTCTCAAATCCCCTGGCCTGGAACGCATCGTGAAGACTTCTGAGGAGATCCTTCGATGTCGATACTCCGCCGCGACGCGCCTCCAGGAACACCTTGCTCACACCGGCCCGGCGAAGCAATTCCACGGTTTCTTCCGTCAATCCCGTTTCTGATAGATACTTCTGAATCCGTT
>JAKPYU010000591.1 GCA_029568995.1 Candidatus Omnitrophota bacterium
GCAAAAATCCATTCCGGGAGGGGAAACTCTCCTGGGAGCATCTCGATACCTCCTTTCGAGTTTTGGCGAATTCTCCAAAGGCGTATCAGATGCTCTCTGCTTTTTCAAAGAACAGGTAACGTGTATTTTATGCTATCAGAATATTAGCGATGAGGGGCTTGCCGATTTCTGGGCGAAGAAGAGGGCTGCAGCTTCCAAATAGGATTATTCTGAAGAAGATGCTTCTTCAAATTCAGCTATTAGATTGTGAGAAAGCCTTTACCCATCGTGATGGACTCCTTTCACGTGGGTAAAGGCTCTTCTAAAAGGGGACAAAACACATGGCTATATCCGCTCTGACGACCGTAAAAGAGAATCTCGCGGTTGAAAGAATAAAAAACAGTGCTTTCTGGACGTTTATTTTTATTCTTTTCTCGATTCTGCCAATCTTGTTGGCGGTGTATCAACTATTTCGCGTTGCATTATTCGATATAACGCTCATTGATAATTCCTACTTGTACTACATCCTGATGTTTTATCTTCCGATCGTGTTTCTCATGTGCCCTTTGACTAAATCATCTCCCAAGGACCGAGTGCCCTGGTACGACGGCATCCTTTTCCTGGTAGCGGTAGCCGCCTTAGGTTACCTCGGGCTGAAGGGAATAGAGATCGTAAGTATGGGATGGGAATACTCTGCACCGCTTGTCCCCAGTCTGATAAGCATCCTTCTCTGGGCTCTGGTTCTCGAAGCGGTCAGGCGAGCTTCCGATATGGCCCTGACGGTTACCTGCTTTATCTTTTCCCTGTACCCCCTTGGTGCCCATCTCCTGCCTGGCTTCCTGCAAGGTCAATCCTTTGACCTTTTGACCACGGCGAGGTTACACGCAATGGGGGCAAATAGCATTGTCGGGTTGCCCGTCTTTGTCCTGTGTAATCTTCTGATCGGGTTCGTCCTATTTGGAACCATGCTCCAGTACACGGGTGGAGGTACGTTCTTTTTTAATCTTGCGAGTGCCCTGCTGGGCCAGGCGCGGGGCGGGGCGGCCAAGATCGGTATATTAGGCAGTGCTTTCTTTGGCATGCTGAGCGGCAGCACAGTCTCCAATGTGGTAGCCATCGGATCGATGACTATCCCTGCTATGAAGCGAACAGGCTTTTCAGCGAAATATGCGGCTGCCATCGAAGCATGCGCATCGGCAGGCGGGCCGATCACACCGCCGGTTATGGGCGCTGCCGCTTTTGTCATGGCGTCCTTCTTGAATGTGCCCTATATCGACGTCTGCATTGCCGCAGCCATCCCTGCCTTCCTATACTTTCTCGGCCTTTTCGTACAGGTTGATTGTTTCGCTGCGAAAACGGGGTTACAAGGCTTGCCCAAGGATGAGCTGCCGCCTGTTTGGGGCACCCTGAAGGAAGGCTGGTACTATCTCGGGGTCATCGTGGTCATGACATACTTTCTGGTGACCCTGGCCGTCGAAGCATGGGCCCCTTTCTATGCCAGTCTTGCGCTCCTCATTCTGTCCTTTTTCAAGAAGGAAACTCGCCTCAACTGGCCTTCGACGGTCAAAATCCTTACGGACTTAACCGGAACGATGGTTCAACTCGTGGCAATTTTAGCGGCTGCCGGATTGCTGATTGGGGGGCTTTCCGTTACAGGAGTTGCCCTCTCTTTTTCGAGAGAGTTGGTGGTAGCTGTCGGAAACAATACCTTTCTCATTCTCATTGCAGGCGCCCTTACAAGCTTTGTTCTAGGATTGGGCATGCCGACCACTGCATGCTATATCTTCCTGGCAGTCGTCATGGTCCCTGCCCTCACAGCTGTGGATATATACCCAATGGCCGCCCACTTGTTCGTGTTTTATTGGGGCGCATTGTCCGATATCACCCCTCCTACTGCCTTGTGCGTCGCCGCGGCCTGCGGGATAGCCAGGTCGAACTTCATGGAGACAGGGTGGACGGCCATGAAGCTGGGCTTCACCAAATACATAGTCCCTTTCTTTTTTGTCTATAATGCTGCCCTGTTGTTCCATGGGTCGTTATGGGATGTTTTCTGGATTTCGTCCTCTGCCGCAATTGGCATTATTTACCTAGGCTTCGCGTTCGAAGGCTACCTATGGGGTGTAGGGACATTACCTTTGCTTTCGCGGAGTCTACTGGGTGTCGGTGGGATCCTGTCGGCTTTTCCGGATGTGACGACAACCCTGATTGGAATCGGGATTTTGCTCATGATGCATGCGATTTGCCTCGTGTTAGCCCGGCGAAAAACGGTTGCGGTCACGAAATCCAAAGTCTAAATGGCGGGAGAAAGAACAAAATCTGCCGATCGGGTTTTTGATATGGATGTATCCTGACCTTATTCGAATCGAAAACGACGCACAGCCCTCGAGCGTTTTTTTGGCATGAGGTATGCCAGATATGACATAAGGCAATTCACATCGTTTATCATTCTTGGAGGTATTCCTGATGAACATAGTTCGTACTTTTTGTCACATTTGTCCGGCGCATTGCAGCAGAAAGATTACCGTCGAAAACGGAAGGATCATGGACGTAGACCGGGACACGGAAAGCGGCTTCCCAAGCGAGTGGTGCTCGTTTACCCGGGGACGCATCATGAAGGAAGTGAATACTCATCCGGACCGTGTCAAATTTCCTCAAATGAGAGCAGGGAAAAGAGGAGAAGGGAAATGGAAAAGAGTCTCGTGGGAAGAGGCCCTCGATCACATTGCAGAAAAGTTGAAGGGATATAAGGAGAATTATGGGCCTGAAAGCGTCGCCATCTGCATCGGCGAGCCCAAAGGGATGGAAACGGCATTCGCTCAGAGATTTGCAAGCGCTTTCGGTACGCCCAACGTCGCCACCCCGGGCAATTACTGAGGTGTCCCCAAGATAGCAGGTGCTGTCTACACATTTGGATGGTTCGCCGCGTTTGATCCCTCTGCCGAGACAAAGACATTGGTGCTCTGGGGAAACAATCAGATTGAACTGATGGGAGGATTCATCCGGGAGGGATTCAGGGACGCCCTGTTAGGGGGCGCAAAGCTCATCGTGATCGATCCGAAGCAGGTCGATATCGCGAAAAGAGCATCTTTGTGGATCGCTCCGAGGCCCAACACAGACGGCGTTTTGGCCATGGGGATCATCAAATACCTGATCGAACAGAAATTGTACGACGACGAATTCGTCAAGAACTGGACCGTGGGCTTTGAGGAACTGAAGAACGAGATCGGCACGTTCACCTTCGAGGACGTGGAGCGTATCTCGTGGATTTCTAAAGAGACCATCAGGAAATTCACAGACATCTTGGTCACACAAAAGCCCGTGTGCCTCGTCGTGGGGAACGGATTGGAGAAAAGCATCCATGCTTTTCAGCAACTCAGAGCCGTATTCATCATGAGAGCCCTTTTGGGCCACATGAATTCGCCCGGCGGTAATGTCGCCCTGTCTGCGGGAAACTTTACCCGGCCGGGGATATTCTACCAATTGAAGGATTCACTTCGACAGAATAAAATCAAAGAGGGTCGAATGATAGGCAATGAGCACGGAATCGCGCGGACGACGGCCTATATACCGCCCCAGTCGCTCATTAGGACCATTTTGACGGAAGAGCCCTATCCTGTCAAGGCGGCCCTGTGCATTCTGACCAATCCCCTCGTCAGCTTTCCAGACTCCAAGCTGACGCACGAAGCGTTCTGCAAGCTCGATCTGCTCGTGGTTTCAGAGTTGTTCCCCACACCCACCTCAGAGATAGCCGACATTGTGCTTCCGGTGGCATGGGGAGCGGAGCACGATTCCCTGGGCTACTGGCCGGGCTGGCACGAAGAGCTCAGGGCGTATCCGAAAGTAGTGGAACCGCCGGGTGAGGCCAGATCGGAAGCCTATTGGATCAACGAGCTGGCGCAACGGCTTGGCTTCGGAGATCGTTTCTGGGAGAACGAGGAAGATTCTTTCGAGGAAATGTTAAAGCCGAGCGGCATGAAGTGGGAAGAGTTTGTCACTATTCGGTCCCTGAACAATAAGAAGGAGTATAAAACTCCCGAGGAAGGGGCGTTCAAGACGAAGACTAAGAAAGTGGAGATTTACTCGAACCAGTTGAAGAAAATGGGCATGAAGCCTATGCCGACCTTTAAAGAATTGTCGGTCTTCCGATTCAATACGTCAGCTGAGTATCCCTTACTTCTGTTCAACGGGAAAGAAGCGGCTTATATGATGTCGTCCTACCGTCACGTCAAGTTTTTGAGACAGCGCAGGCCGGAACCGACGGTCGATCTAAATCCCAATACGGCGAAGAAGTACGGCCTAGAGGAGGGAGACTGGATCTGGATTGAGTCCCACAAAGGCAGGATCAAACAGAAGCTTCGCCTCGATCCGGCTTTAGACGAACGGCTCGTTTACGCTTCGTTCGGCTGGTGGTTTCCGGAAAAGAACTCTTATCTCTTCGGATACGAAGAGTCCAACATTAATATTCTGACGGATGCCGAGCCACCATACGATATGGAAACCGGTTCGGTTGAATTGGCTAATATACCTTGTCGCGTATACAAGGAATAACTCGCGAGCACACGGGTGTGGAATGGCTCTTTCGCAGAGGCTTCAAGGAGGATGCTTGCTTATGTCGGTATTACCAGAGCCGATTATCGATTTCCACGTGCATCTATTTCCCGATCGTCTTTTCGACGCGATCTGGCGCTATTTTCAAGATCGCATTGGCCTAAATGTGCTGTACAGGCTTTATTACCGGGAATGCGTCGATTACTTGAGGGCGCAAGGAGTCGGGACCATCGTTTACTCTAATTATGCCCACAAGGAAGGGCTGACACGCGTTCTAAATGAATGGAACCGAAGGGTCCTCGACGAGATTCCCAATTTGTTTTGCTTTGCTCCATACCATCCCGACGACGGTGACGCACTCGCCATGGCGGAAGCGATCATCGACCACCCTAGGATCCTGGGGTTCAAGCTGCAACTTGTCGTCCAGCAGCTTTCGCCTTGCGATAATCGCCTCTATCCACTATATGAACTCCTCATCGCGAAAAAAAAACGGCTACTCATCCATGTCGGAACAGGGCCCGTCAAACGAAGCGACATCATCGGTGTGCACCCTTTTCGAAAGGTGCTTCGTCGCTTTCCGGAACTACAGGCTAACATTCCTCACATGGGGGGGCTTGAGTTCGAAGAATTCGGAGAGCTTCTTTCTCTTTACCCATCAGTGTACCTTGACACGGCTTTTTCGTTTGTCCCTGGCACACCCTATCGTTTCCCGCTTGGGAACGATTTTCTGGAAGCATACAAGAACAGGATTCTCTACGGTTCGGACTTCCCTAATATGTTCCACTCAAGGGAGACTGAAATAGAGCATTTGCTCGATATGCGTCTCTCATCCGACTTTTACAGTAGAGTGTTCCGAGAAAACGGTCTCACGCTACTGCCTACGGGCTGATGTACGCGGACAATCAAAATGAAGGCAGGAGGAACCTTTGACACGTTATTCATTTCTATTTCAACCGGGGAGGATTGGATCGGCGGCCATCAAGAACCGTTTCGTCATGGCCCCAATGGGCATTGGTGCCCTGACTGGTTTCGACGGCCTCTTTTCCGAGCGGGCCATGGATTACTATGAAGCACGTGCGCGGGGTGGCGTTGGTCTGATCATCACGACCGTCTGTATCGCCACAAATCGGTATGAGCCATGGGAATCTGATGGGCTCAAAATGCTTCCGACCTTCGATAACTTGATCATAACGCGGAATCTCAAGCGATTTACGGACCGGATCCATGACCACGGATGCACGATATTCGCCCAGCTGACGGCTGGTTGGGGACGCGTTTACCGCCCCTCCCTGATTGCCATGACCGGACACGAGCCCTTTGCGCCATCGAGCGTACCACTTTTCTGGGAGCCGGAAAAAATGTCACGGGAAATGACAATAGATGAAATCGAGGGACTCATCGCAGCCATGGCCCGTTCAGCATTTATTGCACGGGAGGGTGGATTCGATGGGATCGAACTCCACGGGCACGAAGGTTATCTTCTGGACCAGTTCAAGTCAGCGCTCTGGAACAAGCGCACGGATGCCTACGGTGGCGAACTTGCCGGTCGGATGACATTTTCCCTCTCGATAATACGAAAAATACGCGAAGCGGCGGGATATGACTTCCCCGTTTCGTACCGGTACGGACTTGAGCATCGAATCGATGGGGGACGGGAAAAGGAGGAAGGCTTGCAGATCGCTAAAATGCTGGAACGAGCGGGCATTTCGGCCTTGCATGTCGACGTCGGATGTTATGAAAACTGGCACTGGCCGCACCCGCCCGAATACCAACCCCCTGGGTGCATGGTCGACGCCGCCCGCGCCGTCAAGGAAATAGTCGGGATACCGGTCATCACCGTCGGTCGACTTGGATATCCAGACCTAGCTAACGAGATACTCGAGAAAGGGTACGCCGATTTCGTGGCGATCGGCAGGCCTCTGCTGGCAGATCCGGAGTTCGTGAAGAAGTGCCGGAATGGCAGGGAGTCGGAGATCCGCCCGTGCATTGGCTGCCATGAATGCTTTAGAAGGATCTATCAGTCGAGATCCATCAGCTGCGCCGTGAACCCGGCCTGCGGGGATGAACGGCTCTACGCGATACGAAAAAGCGATCTGAAGAAAAAAGTCATGGTCATCGGGGGTGGCATTGCCGGGCTCGAAGCGGCTCGCGTTTCCGCATTGAGGGGCCATGATGTCACGCTCTATGAAAAAAGCACGAGTCTCGGGGGGCTGCTGAACATCATCGGGAGAAATTCCCTGAAGTGCGACTATCAGAGGCTTCTGGAATTTCAAATCAACCAGGTTCGGAAAGCCGGCGTCCGGCTTTGTCTCGGCCAGGCCGTCGACATCCATACGGTCAAGAACGAGGGGCCCGATGTCGTATTCCTGGCAACCGGCTCCGTCCCGGCAGAAATCTTCCGGACGACCGAAAAGAGCCCGATCTCATGCGTGTCGGCGCTGGATGTCCTCTGCGGAAATGCGGAAATCGGCTCGTCCATCGTCATCGTTGGCGGAGGCGCGACGGGCTGCGAGATTGCCGTCGAGCTGGCTGACGGAGCAACCCGGGTCGCGATCTGCGAACAGCTGTCCGAACTTGCACCGGATCTCTTCCATGCAAACCGGGGCATGATCTTGGAGCAGCTGGCGCAAAAGGACGTTCGGATTTTCACCGATACACGGTTCGAAAGGATTACGTCTCGAGGTGTAGTCGTCACCACGAAGGACGGCTCGGAATCGCTGCTCGAGGCAGACACCGTGATCGTATCGATCGGGATGAAAGCAGCGAACGCTCTTCTGCCCGGGCTCAACGAGATCGTCGGTGAGGTCCACTCGATCGGGGATTGTGTCAGTCCGCGTAGAGTAAAAGATGCAGTGTGGGAAGCATTCAAGAACGCGATACGCATATAGCTTGAGGCCATTCAAGCTCTTGAAACGATTGCAGACGAATGAACCCGACTGGGAACAACCGAGGCATGATCGGAGACTCGGATCGTTGAACCTCCCTTCGCAGTTGCAAATGATGCATCCGGCCGCAGCCCGGGCGATGCCCTAGTCCGACGTCCGCCGCTTGCCGACAGCGGCCAGGTAGATTGCGAACTCCTCCTTCCCGTCCACCCGAAGAAGGCGATCCACGGCCCCCTGGTCGTAGGCTGCCACGGCGCAGGTTCCCGCGCCGATGGCCTCGCAGGCCAAGTAGAGATTCTGGCAGACGTGCCCCGCATCCAGGGCGATGACCTTGGCGGCGGCCAGGCCGTAGCGCCACTCCATCCGGTAGGGAACGGCCGTCCAGACGAAGGTCACCGCCGATTGCGCAGGGTAGGGCTGCCCGAAGATGGCGTCCACCATCTTCTGCCCGATGTTCTCGTCGGCGCGCTCCAGGAGAAGCTGGTGTTCGACGGGAAGGTACCGGTAGGTCCCCGGAAGAAGGCCCTTCACACGAACGACACAAAGGTATGTTTCGAGGGCGTGCCGGCACCCGGCGGAAGGAACCGTCCGGTAGGCGTGCCCCTCGTCGATGCGCGTGCGGATGCCCTGGGTCGCCCAGAGCAGAAAGCTCAGCTCGTCGAGCGTCATCTCCTCCCGGGTATAGACGCGCCGGCTCTTGCGGTTCCGGATGGCCTTTGCGAGGTCGATCCCCGGGACGCCTCTCCACTTGCCGAATCTGGAAAGGTCGATCCGCACGGCGTCCGCGGGGTAGGGTTTTTCGATGGGTGGGGCGGCTACTCCGCGGTTCTGGTCGGTTGCCGCAAAATCGATCTTCTTCCGAATGCTGTCCTTCAGGAAAAATCGGAACTGTTCGATGAGCTTGCCGTCCATGCGCGCTTTCCTTTCCGTCCTGGCCGGTCCTTTCTCCGCGGGCATTTCCGCCGGAGAGCCCTTTACGGTCCCCGGGAAGGAGGGGCAGTCCCCCGGAGACTCCCGCCGCCGGCGGCCTGTTCGAGATTGCGGCGCGCCTGGGTGAAGTCGGGTTTCAGCCACAGGGCCTGGCGGAAATGCCCGACGGCTTCTTCCCTCTTGCCCTGCATCAACAGGGCCATCCCGAGATAGTTGTGGGCTTCCGGATAATTCGGCCGCAACGCCAGCGCCCGGTTGAATTGCTCGACGGCCTCGGGCAAATGCCCTGCGGCCGCCAGGGCGATCCCGTAGCCGTACAGTATCCCGGCATTGGCCGGTTCCAATTCCGCGGCTTTGCGGTAATACGGGATTGCCTCATCTGCACGCCGATCGGACATCAACATCAATCCCAGGTTGTTGTAGGCGTTGGTGTAGCGGGGGTTGATCCGGATGGCCTCCCTGTAGTGGTGCAGGGCATTCTCCTTCCGGCCTGCCGAGGCATAGTAGTTGGCCAGGTTGAAGTGGCTGCCCGACGAATTCGGGTTGATCCGGATCGCTTCCCGGTAATGCGAGGCTGCTTCCTCGAGCTTCCCCGCGCGATTCAGGGCTACCCCGAGGTTCGTATGGGCCAGGCTGTTGCGCTCCGTCACGCGCAGGGCGTGCTCGAACAGCGTCGTGCTGTTCTTCCAGTACGCAAGCTGACTCCACGTCAGGATGGCCAGGGCCGGAAACACGACACCGGCCAGTGCCGCCAGAGCTTTCCTGCCCCAAGGCAGTCCGGCCGCGAGGTCAGTGACGCCCCAGGCCGCCGCGATAAACAGCCCGATATGAGGCACATAGGTGTACCGGTCGGCCATGGCCTGCATGCCCACCTGGACGATCCCGATGACTGGAACCAGCGTCCCGAGATACCAGAACCACCCCACGAGGGCGTAAGGGAAACGCTTCCTGAAGAGCACGCACAGGAGGGTGAGGGCGGCGAGCAGCGCCGCTGCGCCCACCACCTTCCAGGCTGCAATTTCCGATGGGTAGGGGTAAAAGACGGCGAGGTCCTGGGGGAAAAGGGTCTTGAAGAGATAGGACACGCAGGATACGAGCGCATTGCCCAGGCGGGTTCCCAGGGGGATCGCGTCCAGGGGGCTCATGGCGCCTCCCCCCTGCTGCACCGCGTAGGTCACGACGGAAGAAACGGCCGAGAGCGCGAAGAGGGGGATCTTCTCCGACACCAGGCCCCAGGGGATGCCGGTTCCTTGCCTCTCCGGCTCGGGATCGGGAGCAGCCTGGACGGGTCGTGCGGTTTGTTTCTTTCGCTTCTTCGCCTTCTTCGTCGGAAGGACGGCCTGCTCCTCCCGAACGGGTCCGGAAGGGACCGGAACGGATCGATCGAAACGGCCCAGGGGCCAGTAGTCCAGCAGCAGAAGCAGAAACGGAAGGGTCACGAGCATGGGCTTGGAGAGAAGGCCCAGGGCAAAGAAGACGAGGACCGGAAGTCCCTTGAGCAGACTCGGGCTGCGGGCATACCGGACATAGAACCACAGGGTCCAGAGCATGAAAAAGGTGCTGAGGACATCCTTTCGTTCGGCCACCCAGGCCACCGATTCCACGTGCAGGGGATGAAGGGCGAAGAGAAATGCAACGGCGGCGCTCTTCCCGATCGTCGCCGTCATCCGGTGCAGGACGAGAAAGAGCAGGAGAGAATTGGCCGCGTGAAAGAGAAGACTCACCCAGTGATGGCCCCGCGGGTCCATTCCGAAGAAGGTCACGTCCAGCAGGTGGGAAATCCACGTGATCGGGTGCCAGTTGCTGGCATGGGTCGAGACGAAGGCCCAGGCGAGACTTCCCGCCGTGAGCCCCCCTCGGACATGAGGGTTCTGCGTGACGTACTGTTCATCATCGAGATTGACGAACTCGTGGCTGCCCACTTGCCAAAACACGGCAAGCGTCACCAGCACGAGAAGCAGCGGGATCGCCAGGGTCCATTGTCTGGAGGTCATTCGTTTTGGGCCTGTCTGACCGGTTCGAATCGAAAGGCTCGCATCCCGTTCCCGTGCGCCGGTCACCGGTACGGCGCCATGACCTCGCCGAAGCCCGCGAGGGAGTTGGCGATGGTCTCGTCCGCGACGCAATAGGCGATCCGGAAGTGACCGGGCGCGCCGAAGCCGCTGCCGGGCACGGTGAGAATATTCTTCTTCTGCAGCGCCCGCACGAACTCCACGTCGTCCCCGATCGGCGATTTCGGGAAGAGGTAGAAGGCGCCCTCGGGCCTGGTGAACTCGTAGCCGAGGGCGGCCAGGCCGTTACACAGGAGGTCCCGCTTGCGCCGGTACTCCGCCACGTTGACCTCCACGTCCAGGACCTTCGGCAGGACCCGCTGGATGAAGGCTGGCGCGTTGACGAACCCCAGCGTGCGGTTGCACAGGACAAGGCCCCCCAGGAGCAGGTCGAGGCCGTCGTTCGCGGGGTTCACGGCGATAAAACCGATCCGCTCGCCGGGGATGGAGAGCGTCTTGGAGAAGGAGTTCGCGATCAGGCTGTGCCGGTACGCCTTCAGCAGGCTCGGGACTTTCACGCCGTCGTAGACGATCCTGTCGTAGGGCTCGTCGGAGATGAGATGGATCGCCCGGCCGAACTTCTTCCCCTTGTCTTCCAGCAGCGATGCCAGGGCCCGGATCGAGGCCTCGTCGTAAACGCGTCCTGTGGGGTTGTTCGGCGTATTGATGAGAACGGCCCGGGTCTTCTCCGTGACGGCCTCCTCGACGGCCCAGAGGTCCAGCGAGAAGTCTCCCCTCGACTTGACCAGCTTGACGACCCCCCCGTGGTTGTCCACGTAGGACTGGTACTCGACGAAGTACGGGACGGGGATGATGACCTCGTCGGCGGGATCAAGCAGGGTCTTCAGGATCACGTTGAGGGCCCCGGCGGCCCCGCAGGTCATGATGACGTGATCGGCGCCGATTTCCACGCCGTGGTCACGGCTCAGCTTCGCCGCCACGGCGGCGCGGGTCTCCGGAAGCCCTGCATTGGGCATGTAGCCGTGCACGCCGGGCCGGTCGTCCTTTGCCGCCTCCAGGAGGGCCCTCTTCAGCTCGGGCGGAGGGTGCACGTTCGGGTTGCCGAGACTGAAGTCGAACACGTTTTCCGCCCCATACTGCTGCTTGAGCCGGATCCCGTCCTCGAACATCCTTCGGATCCACGAGGATTTCGTTATCGCCCCTTCGATCTTCTTCGATACCGCCACGGTTCGCTCCTTTCAACAAAACAGGCACAAGGCAATAGGCAACAGGCATGAGGAATTGCAGGAGTCGCTTTTCCGATGCCCGGTGCCTGATGCCTTTGTTTGACTAACACATCCGCCTTGCGCCCGTCAACAGCAGAGTCCCGAAACTGCTTGACATTTCGCGGCCCTTCTTCTAACATGCCGACCGGTTCGTAGGGGGTACCCGGAGGCCATGATCATCCAGAAGCCCGGAAGAATCGTCGAGGGGCTCTACGCGCTTGCAGACATCGACCTGCCCGCGTGGCTCGTGTCGGCCGAAACCCCGTCGCTTTTCGACGCCGGCATCACCTTCATGGGCCCCTCCTACATCCGCGAGATCCGCCGGTACCTCGGCGACGAGAAACGCCTGCGCTGGATCTTCATCACGCACGCCCACTTCGATCACGCCGGGACGGCCCCCTATCTCAAGCGCCGCATCCCCGGCCTCAAGGTGGC
>JAKPYU010000784.1 GCA_029568995.1 Candidatus Omnitrophota bacterium
GCAATTCCCGACCCAGTTTGTTTCGCTCGCATGTTCGTCAGTCTTTCTCCAACGTATTATGATCCCAATGCCCGGTGTTCTACAAATGAAATCCCTCAACAAAATATTCTTGCCCCACATGCTATCGCAAGAGACGGCTCCGGGATCTCATGGTCCGTTGAGATTCCTCACATTCGTTCGGAATGACACTCCTCTTGTCATTTCGACCGAAGGGAGAAATCTCAAGCATTCACGCAGAATGACAGTCATAAAGGACTTTTCCTTTGCACACCAAGAGCGCCTCTCGACCGGCTTCTCCAGCTAAGGAGTCCATGTAATCACGACCCGGAAGCTGAATGCAAGAACCGGGGCATCTCTCCGATTCAGTTCAAACGTCAATTCATTGTATCCGAACCGGAGTTGGGAATGATTCGCGGCGGTATCCTCATAAGGTGTCCGACCGCAGCTCCATAGAAACACCCCATTCAGCTCCGCACGCAACTCCCCATCAAAAGAAGTCTGAATCCGCATCAAAGAGGATGAAAAACTCTTGGGCATCATAAACGGAACCCGGAACAGAATCCAATCGGGATTATCAAGCCCTCTCTCAATGCCCGCGCGGGAAGTGCTGCTGATGAACGCCGTGCCGGGGACCGGATCGAACTGGGATCGGGCCGGTGCGACCGGAGCCGGGTAGGGATTCTCAACCGGCAGATCGTCGATCTTGACAACCAATGTGGAATCGCTGATCGCATTCAGATCCTCCGTCGCGGATGCACTGATAATCGTAATGCCATTGGCGGCCGGTGTCGGAATTGGGATGATCTCCGGAGTGGGAGACGCTGCCAATTTTGGAGTGGGCGATGGCGTTGGGGTGTTCTGCGGCGTGGATGTGGGCGACGGAGTCGCGGTGGACCTGACGCCTGCTTCCCAGTAGATATTCCGGTCGTGCGGCGCGTGCAGCTCGATATCGTCCACCAGCACGGAGGCCGGGCCGCCTGCAACCTGGACCAGGATCGTCGGATCCATGGCCCCGCGAGTCCGAAACGTGCCCCCCGTACGCACAAGACGCCATGTGTTTATCGGCAGATCCGCCACCGGCACGGACACCACCACCGTATGATCGTCATCCGTCAATCCCAGGTAGAAATCTCCCTGGTTCTCATTGTTCATTCGACGAACCCAGACATGAGCCTCCAATTGGGCCGGAAGGATAACGGGCGACAATCCGGTTGGTGCAAAGATGTATTGTTGAATCACATCCGTGGATTTGCTTGTCCGCAACAGCCAGCATTGCCCCGACCCGTTCGGAATTCGTGTATGTGTATCCGGGAACCGTCCGCCAAAAACAGTGCTTACACGGTCATTCCGCTGCAGAAGAGTCTTTTCGCTCTCAAAGTCCTCATACAACGCCAAACGGGTTGGAGCAATCGCCAGGTCTGTCGGCCACCAACCTCGATGAACTCGAATGCCCCTGATGTGGACAACGGAAACACCGCTCGTCGATCCCACAGCCTGCAGAATCAAAAACGCGACCGGTGAGGTCGATTGGTATGTAAAGGAGAACTCCCGCTCTGTAGTCGGGATTTCATCACTCAAAAGCTGCCCGGATGCGAGGTTCCTGAAATCCGGCTGCCCGTTTTCATCCGCGCCCACGAATGCAACGGCAACCTGTGCCGGAATCTGGCCCTCGTTGTATATCTTCATCCGAAGCGTAATCGGGCCGGTCCCGACCGGAATCGAATTGGAGAACAGACGAACGGCTTGCCAGGCATAAACATCCAGTCGGATACTCCGGTTCTCAACCGAAACACCGGCCAAAGGCGTCTCCCCGATTTTGATGATCCGCAGACCCTTACCCTCCAGAGAGTCCGCCTCCCAATCGGCTCCTTCGGGATTCACGGAAGAGACTACTTCCGCGTATGCGGTGTCCCAGTCCTGACCGGCCAGGAATGCAGGACGATTGAGTTCAACACAATATGCCTCATGAACGCAGAAATCCGCCGGAATCAGGGTCCAGCAGACTCCCAGAATCAAGAACCGACAAGATCCGCGTAACACAATTGCCATCATTCTCTCACTCGCCGCCTGAGCGGTTGATGAACACAAAAATGTCGTCGGAGGCACTGTCACAGGCCGCAATATCCGGCCTGCCGTCCCGATTGAAATCCGTTACCACCATGGGAAGACGCGAAAATGGCGACGCGGGCCGAGCAGTACGAAACACCGCTGCTGCCTCATATAGCCGTGGAGCACCTCCACAGACAATCCCGATGGACTGCTTTCCCTCCGTACCGATCTCGCGATTCAGCAGGATCAGATCCGAGACGCCGTTCAGATCCAGATCCGCCGCACGGATGGACTCTGTAAGAGCATTTTCCAGAAATCCTCCCAGCACGGCCTGATCGAACGTCCCATCTCCTCGCCCGTAGTAGAGACGCCGCGTTCCATCAAAGAGAGATACCGCCAGGTCCGGATGCCCGTCCATGTCGATATCCTGCACGGAAAGGCTTCGGGTATAGGAACCGGCCACCCGGTCATCCGTGGCGAAAGAAGCCGTGGACTGAAATTGACCGCCCTGGTTCAAGTACGCCAACAGTCGGTAGGGACGACTGACTGCGCCAGCCAGATCCGCAAGACCATTACCGTCAAAATCGGCCATCTCCAATCCGCCGAACGCCCCCGGCAGGACAACATACGAGACTGGCTCCAATGGCCCGCTTTCGCCTCCCCGGTAGACAACCAGTCGATCTTCATCAAATTCAAGCGACGGAACCACCGCGTCCAGCCACCCGTCTCCCGTCACATCTCCCACCGCCAGCAGATTCAGGCGCGGTGCGCCGCTTTCGATATCGGGATTCGCCGTGGGGGGAATGGTAACCGGCATGAGAGGGGAGAAGCGCCCGTGTCCATCGCCCAGAAAGGTGCGGAGAGTCTGCCCGTAGGAATGCACAACAACCAGATCCAAATGGCCATCTCGGTTCATATCCGCGACCGCGATACTCGCCGGACCGGTATCTGTCAGGATGGCCCCGGCCGGTCGAAATGCCCCCGTTCCCAGCCCCAGGAACAGGGAAAGGCTGTTCCCATACAAATCCGCCGTCACGAGGTCGGGAATCCCATCCTCATTGAAATCGCCCGCTTCCAGATCGTACGGAACATCGCCGGTTCGGAATGTCCCCGCGAAAGCCAACTGAAATTCGCGGTCACACGTGTGGACCTGGATGGGAGTGGGCGATGGCGTTGCCGTCGGCCCCTGGGTATTCGTCGCGGATGGGCTGGGAGTAAGAGTTGGAGTCCGCGTCCTTGTCGGCGTGCCGGTCGGCGACTTCGTGGCGGATGGCGTTGCCGAAGGAGTTTGGGTGGCAATCGGTGTGGGGGTATGGGTCGGAGTCGGAGAAGGCGGCGGTGTAGGTTCAAACGTGGCAGTCGGTGTCCCTGTCGGCGTCGGACTTGGCGTGAAAGTCGAAGTGCGGGAGGCAGTCGCCGTGAAAGTCCAGGTCGGCGTGATGGAAGGCGTGGCAGTCCACGTGGGCGTTTCAGTCTCCGTTGGAGTCTCGAGCAGCTCTGCCTGGGCGAAGAAGGACAAACGTACCGGTTCGCTGATTGGCGTCCCATTCGGGATTACTTGAAATGAAGAGTCCTCCGCAATCTCAACTCGAAATCCCGGACCGGAATCGGGAACGAAATGCCAGGAGATTGCGCTATAGTTCCTGATCTCCTGTGGATCAATGAAATCATTCAGCAGATAGGGGCTTTGATAAGGACTCAAATTGTGCAGAATCACGGGAGAGAGCTGGTAGGGCCGAACAATGAATGTGGAGGTCTTCACCGTCGCGATTTCCATTGCGGACTGCCGACCATCCGAGACTCGGATGCTCAGTTCGTACTCCTCCCCCGCTTTCAGCTGTGCAGGAAAGCTGACGACGTTGGAGAACCGTGTTTCGCCCAGTCGCTCCCATTCCCAGAACAGCTGGTCCACGGGTGTATCCGTCCCGGCCACATAGTCGCGCAGATCCAGTACGGATGAATAGGATGTATTCACGAGCAGGCGGAGGTCCGGAATGGGACGCAGTCGAAGTCGTGAAGAAGGAACAGGAGTCGGCGTGCTTTCGGGCAACGGCGTGGGGGTTGGGGGAAACTGCGACCGGACAAGACCAATCGTCTCTCCGACAGCAATATACAACCCCGCCGGGAACTTGCCGCCCGGTGAGAATGCCATCCCATGAAAAGGCTGCTTCCCGAAATCGGCAACCAGAGCTGCATTTCCGCTGGCGTCAATTCGATACAACCTTGTCTCTGCATCTTTTTCTGAACCCGTTTCGGAGACTGCAAATAAAGATTCTCCAAAGAAATCGGAATTGGCGAAAACCAATTTTGACAACTTGGGAGAAATCCCCTGTCCATCCGCCACTATTACACAAAATGAATCAAAACTCCCATCGGTATTCGCTCGGTAGACTGTGGCTCCGGTGGACATATACGGTTGGCCGCCAAATCCGAAAGTACATCCGGCAGCACCGGGGCTGAACGAAATCCCTGCTGCAAATACCTGTGAGGTAGCCGAAGTCCTTTCGATCCGCAACACGCCTCCCCACAAGGAAACCGGATCGACCGCCGGGAAGAAGAAATCGCCGTTCCAGGGGGCGCTGGTTGGACCGACAGCCATCCCTCGAACCGGGAAATCCACAGTCAGCTCGTCCAGCACACGCTCGACAGTGCCGTCCAAATACGCCCGCGTTACCCGCAAAGCAGATTCCCCGACATCCAGCCGGAGAATGCTTCCCTGTTCTTCATCGGAGACCAAGACCGGAGACCGCGAATCGAATAGAAGAGGATCCCGGCACAGGACTCTCGATGAAAAATCGTCTTGAAATACGAGGACTGTGTTCCCGTATGCCGCAAACAGATCGCCATCTCCGTTGAACGCCAAATCGGAGATCGCAATCCCCTCAGTCAAGGCGTCGATGGAATACCCCGCCGCGACGGTGGGAACCTGCGCAAATGCATGCACTCCAAAGACCGCAATAAGCAGCATGCCGGGTATGACCGGAAGGAGAAGAGAAACACGGGAGGCGGCGTTACGCATCGGGCTGCTCAAAACGGAAATCTTCCGTCTGATATATCGCCATTCCCGCCCTTTGTCATTATCAAGATCGGATTATCGGATATGATAGGATAACAGCACAATCCTGGCAAATCTCGGAGACAGATTCATGAACAAGCCAACACGCCTCCTTATGACGACGATTGTATGCCTGCTCCCGCTTCGAGCGGGCGGAGAGCCGAAGACTTTGATCTTCTCTCCGGTCACCCCCGAATACGTGGAAGTCTCTGCCAAGGAATGGGCGGCAAACGGATTCGGTGGATTTCTGTTGGATGGGATCATGCACAACTGGGACAGCGATGTCTGGGCGGTGGATAAAGATCCCCAGACTCAGGGCGAGGCGGATGCCACTCTGCAAAAACTCCGCAAGTGCTCCGAGGTGTGCCGCGAGGCAGGCATTGAAGACAACTTCATCAAGGTTGCGTTCTACACCCCGCTGCCCGATTGGTTCGACGATGCCGCATGGGAAAAACTGAACGCGAATTTCCGCAATGCCGCCGAATTTGCCCGACTCGCCGGAATGCGCGGAGTCGCCATCGACATCGAATACATCAGCGACATGTATTTCCTCGATTGGCAGGGCTATGCGGACAAGAAATTCGATCCCGCCGCCGTTCGCGCCAAAGCCCTGCAGCGCGGCGAACAGATGATCGCCCCCATGTTCGAGACCTACCCGGAGATGGTTCTGCTCACCCTCCCCGAAGGGGTGCTGTACTATGGCCCGCTGGCTATTGATTTGACCGTCGGATTCATTCGCGCCGCACAGAAACGGAACGCCCCGGGCGGAGTACACATTCTCACCGAAGGCACGTACCAGGAGACGGATCCGCTGCGGCTTCTCTCGCATGTCTCCCAGGTGGACGGACAGATGAAAGATATTCTGCCGCCCGACCTCTGGGATTATTGGCGGCAGAAGGGCTCCATCGCTATCGGCTGCTGGCCGCTCGGTTACTACCGGGAATTGACAGACGATAAAGGAAATGTCATCGCCTACGCGGGCAAACGTGAGAAATTCGGCGATGAAAATATCGGCTCTTACGCGGACAAATCCTCCAACTATCCCCCGGAGACATTCGCAGTCCAGTACGCTTTCGCGAATGCCTTCGCCAGGCGCTATAACTGGATTTACTCTCACGGAGCGGTTTGGTGGCAATTCACCGAAGAGGAAGCCGAACGCTATAAGGCACGGTCCAACGATCGTCTGCCGGTGGATGAACGCCTCGATGATTTCAAAGCCGTGATGCGCGAAAAAGCGCCTATGGCCGATCCGTTACTTGTGCAAACCGCCGAGCAATACCGAAAAGACGGCTACATGGATATCGTCGGCAATTTCGGCCTGATCACAGACTGGCTGCTGCTCGGGCCGTTTGAGAATCAGGCCGATCCGCCTAACCGCAACACCGCTTTCCGTACACAGTGGATTGACACAACACAAACCGAGATCCCAACATCCATTGCTACAAAAGACGGGAAGCAGATGTCGTGGAAGCTGTGGAGTTCCAATCCATATAGCGGTTATGTCAATCCCATGTCCCTGTTCGATCCGAACCGATGGATGAGCTATTTCGCGCTGTGCTATGTTACATCGCCGGACAGACGTGCCGCTCAATTGCGTACCGGCAGTAACGATGGAATTGCGGTCTGGGTGAACGGAGAGAAATTATACGAGGTCAACCGCAAACGCGGGCCAATCGTTGATGATGACGTCATCGACATCGTTCTCTCGCCGGGACGAAACACCATCCTGCTGCAAATCTGCCAGATGCGCGGTACCACCGGTTTCTATGGGCGCATTACCGACGATTCCGGTGAATTATTCAACGATCTGAAGTACGAGATCGAATCCGAGCCTACACGGTGATTGTAACGTCATACAAGACCTTTTGCCGCATGTGCCTGTTCCTGTTCGATATATCAGCGGGACTTCAGTATCGCCTCCATGATTTCACCTCGGTTCCTGGCTGTGCAGTACCCGCTTTCAGGGTTCGCGGATTCGGAAACAGGAACACGCCTCCCGGTCCGTATACCACAAGAGTCGCCCCGTGATTCGCAGTCAGTATTCCCCCCGCGCTGGACAGACGATAGTCTTCGATGGTATGGACATCCACATAATTGTCCTCCAAGGCCAGGAACATCGCAGAGGATTTTGGCCAGATTCCGTCATAGAGCGTTCCGCCGATCATAACAACGCCCTCACAGGCATGGACGCAATTCACATCGCCCCAGCCGCCCTGCAAAACCGATTCGACTTTTTCACCCGAAGGATCAAGAGGATTAAGGAGAATTAGACTCATTTTTCTTGGATGTAAGTAATCCCAATCCTCGCGAGGTAGAAATCCGATCCGGTTTTCCCAGGCGAACGCCGCGGTTCGCACCGGAACAAGCGAGCTCAATGTACCGGCATCGAACGTGTAGCCCAGCTCTCCCGTCGCGGTTGCCCACTTTGAAAATCCACCATACATGTCCCCCATCATGATACTCGCAAACTCCATCAACAGACTTTTTGATGCCGCTCCCAGCGCCAGCTCATAGCTTTCCTGCAGAGCCAGTTCAATCCCTTCGTATGTGAGAGAAAGACTACCAGTCGGTTCGAGGGCGGCAGCGACGAATTTTGCCGCTTCGAATGTGGCCTGCCAACGCGCCATGACATCCCCACCCACGGCTCGATCCCAGACGCCGATCAGATGAATGTACCCGGGATATTCCGTCAAAGCGCTGTAAACGAATTCCTGGAACAAATCATCCATGTTCTGCCCAAATGTCCACCGGTAGTCGATATGATGCTCGATGAACTCATAGAGGGCCTCGGCCATGGGGATATCCAGGTCGATCTCGCCCCAAGTCTCCTGTAACACGTTCACCAGCGACTCTCGCAACGCTTTTTCGATATAGACAAGGTTGTTCTTGCCTTCATCCCAGTATGTCTTGATCTGCGTTTCCCCCAGCCCAACCTGTTCCCTGAGAATTCCCAGAAAATCCTCGACCTTCGCAAGGTCCTCATCCCTGATCCCAAAAGCATCATCCAGACTCAAATACAGCCGATACCTCAGGCAGGCCTCATGCACGCTGAGATCCACATCCACACCCGAGGATTCGAGGTGCGCTACAATTGAATCCGTGATCGCCAGTGAAATCGGATCTCGAACCAGGAGTGTTTTACTGAATTCATCAATCCGCGATGCCAAGTCTCCGGCGAAGGAGACGGCGTCCAGGAACGGCTCAATCGTGTCGACAACGGTTCCCGCCAGCTGTTCCTGTACTTGCCGGATGGCCTGCGACAATTCGTTCTCGTAGTTCAAGTAGTCGTCGTTGCCATTGTAGTACTGGTAGAACTTCAGCATCTCCATGAACGCCAATCCCTTTCGGTTGAGCTTGGCTCCATGCTCAAAAAACGCATATTCGAGAACGTCCCGCACATCCTCGGGGAAACCCACCGGAAGGTAAAACTTCTTGGCCTCCGGAACAAAAGAAAGCACTATCTCCAAAAAGCCATCGGCTGTCGCCGTCGTATGCGCCGCACCGATGATAACCGAAACAGCCTGTGCCGCTTCGGTTTTAACCACCTCGTCAACAAATTCCTCCATCGTCCAGTGCATCCAATCCGGCGTATCCACGTAGGGTGCGATGTAGTTGTCCAGAACGTACCGCGCCACGGTGCCGGCGTCGAGTTGCTCGTTCAATATACTCGAGACGAATTGGAGCATATCCGTCTTGGAAGAAAACGAAGGGATCGCAAACAGGTTGTCGGTCCAATTCTCCAACAGGGGAGAAAACAGTTGCACGGAAAGTTCCTGTTCCAGCGTCAGGGAGAGTTCTTTCGCAACGATCTTACGGACTGCGGAGCGAACGGATTCGTTGATGTCGATATCATAGTCGTCCAGGATCTTCTTCAGCTGTTCCGTTTCGCCGTACCCCTGTCGGATTGCCCCTTCCAGGGTCCGGTCCGCCTCAACTTGCAGACTCCGGAAATAGCGATCGATCGCGTCGGTGAATTGCTTCGCATACGGTTGGCTTTTTACAATTGTCTCGATATGATCGCGAACGGTGCGATCCAGAATTTCCGTGTTAAATATTTTATCCAGGCGCGGTTTCCAGAAAACGTCGAACTGGCTCTTCGCCAGTATTTGCCGACCTGAAAATGTAATCTGGTTTGCGTCAATCCGGATGTTTCCGGGGATGTTGCCCAAAGCACCGTTCAAATGTCCCGCGAATGCTTCCGAGAACCACAGGTCGGTGACCGAAGGAACCAGGTTCGCGACAAACGGATGCCTCGGATTGGCGAAATTCAGAACAGCATACCCGTATTCCTCTTCGGGAAGAACCTCGTAGGGATCGAACAGACGGCCAAAGAACGTTCCGAAACTCCCGGCGACGCTCATAAAAAGCGATTCTTCGTTGTTCTTCATTTCGGCTACGGCTTCGGCAAAATCATACCAACCGTCTTCGACCAGTTCACCCAGTTCGTTATGGTGGTACACTTTATCGCTGAAATTCGACCGGATCAGAATCGAACTGTCGAGTACATTTACATGGGGGAATAGCCAGTGGTCGGTGGGCGTTGTGAGGATATTGCCGTAATTCAGTACTTGCTTGAGGTACGGCGACGCGGGATTTCTTACATCCCAGATTTCCAGCTTCTGATCGCCGTTCATGTAGCGAACAGCAAGGTAGAGATAATTTCCCCAACTCTTGATCTCTTCAATCGAAGAGGGTTTTGACACGGCGTCGGTGTAAAACGATCCGATCACTCCCATCGGGATCGAGGGTGCGTAATTGACTTGCAGTTCCGTGTCGGCTGAAAGCGCGCTGGGAGGGAACAAGAGAACAACGAATGCGGGAAGGAATGACACAAACAGCATTTTCATCTTCATGGGCGGTTCTCCTACGGTTGTGTCGGGTTCGTCTTGCACAAATGTGCAGAGAATTCCTGTTCAGCGATTTCTTCGGGCAGTACAGTACTCCGCCCCTCATGGCGTGTCAATCAGGTCGCAAAAAAATTGTTGACGTAAGGGGGCGGCTGAGATATTTTTACACGGTAGAAACGTTCCTCATCGGGTTTTGCGAGAAGTCATACGGAAGAGGGGGCAGGATGAACAACTGGCGTTGGGTTCTTTCTATCGTACTTCTCGGACTGCATTCTATCCTGCAAGTCTGGTCGGCGGATCGCCAACTTGAGCCAATCAGGCTGAACGGCATCCGAATTGATGTTGCCACCCTTGCGGAAACACAACCTTTCCATCTTCAGTCTGTCGAAAGCGCGGGTCTCATCCATGCGCTCGTCCAGTTCCGCCAATCCACATCCCCGAAGGACCGGCAAAGGATCGAACAGACCGGCATCCGTATTCTGCATTATGTTCCCCCGAATGCTTATTTCATTTCCGGGCCGGTGGATACCCTGAATGCTTTACGGAACGACGCACGGATTGTCGGTGTCATTCC
>JAKPYU010000786.1 GCA_029568995.1 Candidatus Omnitrophota bacterium
TGCACCGCGTGAACGGATTGGCCCGATGGCAGAATGGGCAGGTTATCCGAAATCCGGGACGGCTGTTTGTGGAATCTCTCGATGGCCTTCCCGATCCCGCGAGGGATCTTCTGCCGATGGATCGGTATAAGATGCCGTTCACCGAGGGGAGGCCATTTGCCACGGTCATCCCCTGTCGTGGATGTCCCTATCCCTGCACCTTCTGTCGGGCGGGGGATGTCTGGGGGAAGAAAGTCCGTGTTCGATCTCCGGAGCGAGTCGTCCGTGAGTTGCTGGAAATCCAAGGTCGCTTCGGGATTCGTGATGTGGCTTTCATGACCGACAGTCTTCTCACAAACCGGGAATGGGCGATGAATCTGTTTCGGGAGATGATCTCCGCCGGGATCGAGATCGACTGGATCGCGAACGCCAGGGCGGACCAGGTCGATCCTGATCTATTGAATCTGATGAAACAGTCCGGCTGTCGCCTGATCTCTTTCGGGATCGAGTCCGGCTGCCAGGAGATGCTGAACTCCATGAAGAAGCACCTGACGCTTGAGCAGTGCAGGGAAGGGGTCAGGATGACCCGTAAGGCGGGGATTGTTGCGTTTGCCTATTTTATCCTGGGATTGCCTGGTGAAACGAGAGATACCATTCGGGAGACCATCCGATTCACCAAGACACTCCATGCGGACTACGTGAATTTTCATATTGCAACGCCGTTCCCCGGAACGGAGTTCTATGAGCAAGCCAGGGCCAACGGCTGGCTGATCAGCGACCGTTGGGAGGATTATGAAGAAGAGGGTTCGGCGGTGATTTCGTATCCGCATCTGTCAGCGTCTGAGCTGGTTGCGGCGCAGAAACGAGCCATGCTCGCCTTCTATCTCTCACCAGGACACCTGATCCGCGAGATCCAGCGAATTGGAAGCTGGGCAGACTTAAAGGCAAAGTGCAAAGCGGCAGGGAGGATGATTAGGTTGATGGCGGGGGGAGGGAATTAGTAATTACGAATTACGAATTAAAAATTAAGAATTAGGAATTAAGAGAGAGGGGCAGAAGGGAGAATTCAGACCTTTTTTTGCATGTCTCTTTTCAATAGCGGAACCACCATGAGGGTGGAGAAGAAGATGAATCCCGTTGCGATCCAGCCTGCGGTGTGCAGAGACAAAGTCCCCACGACCAGGTAGCCGATATACGGGCCGAGGCTCCCACGGATTCCCGTCAGGAACGTATGAAGCGCCATATAGCGCGCGGTGTCCTCCGGGCTGGCGAACTTTGTCACCCAGAGGCTCCAGGTAATCGATCCCCCGGCAAGTCCGATTCCACGCAAGATGAGCGCCAACATAACCGATTCCAGGTTGGAAGCCTGGAAATACAGGATCGTATAGGCCAGGAAACAAGCGTTAATCAGGATTCGAACGGTGATAATATGCAGTCGATCGAAAATCCATGCCCATACTTGCAGAGACAATAAGCGTGCAATCTCGGGAACCAGGCCGATCAGAAGGGCGATTTGTCCGGGTGTCAGGCAGAATCCGTATTGCTCCTGGCTCAACATTTCGAACATCTGGGGTTCCATTGCCAGATTGCCCAGCCCGAAAATGAACCAATACGCCAGCATGTAAGCAAATACCGGATGCTCTTTTAGGACACGCAAATAAGCACCCACTGGCTCCAACCTGCGGGACTGAACGGTCCCGGACGGCATTTGGAGTACCGCTCCTCCAGCGATGAGCGCGGCGAGCGCAAAGAGGAGAAACAGAACGCGATAATGTTCAAGGTGGATATCCAAATACTTCCCGCCCAGAAAGGTTACCAGTAAGCCGCAAATCACCAGGATGGTCGTAGTGATTCCAAGAACCTGTCCGCGAACCGCGCCCCGATAGTTGTCCCGGTAAAGCGCAGTGAGGGAAGGGAATCGAGCCGAATGGGACATTCCGAAGAGAAGAACCCCCAGGACGAACTGAGAGCCGTCTTGAGCCAGTGCTGCCAGGCAAGCGCCGACGGCTATTCCGACATAGGGAACGAATGTCTGAACAGTCCTGCGATGAAACCAGACTCCACTGACGGAGGAATAGACGAGCGAGAGAATCAATCCCACCGCGGTTGCGGACGCGACCAGGGATTTCTGGATAACGGAACAGTCGAAGTAATGGATGGCGACAATCATGAAAAACGCACGGAATGTGGTCTCCACACAACCATCCAAAGCCGAACGAATCAGATCCCACGGGAGGGTTTTCCGTCCCGTGGAAGACATTTCCTTCCAAATCGAATGAAAATAGGGAATCTGCAACGGAGACACCAGATCAAATAATATACTCAGATTATCCCCAAAACAGCGGATTGCCAAAACCTCCGGACAACCGGTTCATCGAGGCGGTGCGCTCGACGGCTGCCCACCGGGAGCCGGATTCGCCGGAGGATTCGGTTCAGGAGGTGGGGGTGGAGCGATCTGCTGGACAAAACTGTCAAGGCGATCCGTGTCGAAAATGGGATGTCCTTCTCCATAAACCGATTGGAGATACCGCAGCCAGCTGGAAAGCTGGTGATGCGAAAGCGCCAATCTTGCCCGACGAGTTTCCGATGAGTCCTGTTTCCAGAGCTGATAAGCGCAATAGGCATCGGTAAGATCGCGCCATAAACGCGCGGTGTCCTCCAGCATCTCCAGTTGCGCCGACAAACCGATATAGACCGGGACTTGGGCGGACGCCCGCGCGCGTTCCAGGGCGGCATGTGCCTCCAGGCATTTCGCAACCGCTTCGTCTTTCTCCACGACCATCGACTGCGCCACGGTCGGGGTAATCGTCTTGAGCAGAACCTCGTTCTTCTTCAGAGCGGGAATCCAGGCGGAGAGAGCGCCGCGTTCGAGGTCTTTCGACGCGGAATTCAAATCGGGAATCCGGCTCTCATCGTTTAAGAACGGCGACCCCAGGGTCAAAAAGGTGTTTTCGATAATCTCGCCGGTCGTTTCGAGGCAGAAACGGAAATTCTTGTGTTCTTTTTCACCGAATGTCATTTGGAGATAATCGGTCCAGATTCGATCCGTCGTGGTACTCGGATCTGCAAGCGACCGGCAAAACGCGAACAGGTTTATTTCGTTCGGTGTACCCACGCAATGCTCATGACCGCAATCCACCCGTGCAACGGCACCCGCTACACCTTTGCCCAATGCGTAAGAGATTTGCTTGCTGACCCTTTCGGGGTAGCAGTAGGGGATCAGGCATTTCCCATAGTGGCTGTTGCCCAAGTCCATTTCCACGATCTGACGCCGGTCGGCAAACCGCCCGATTGCGGGATGGCCTGGCGCATCAGGATGAGACCGATACGGCAGGGCGGGGATGATGACACCCACAGTCTTGTTTGTGGTCGAGATAGCCTGAATGATTCCGTCGACTTCTGTTGGTGTGACTTCGGGGAATCGCACCCACAAGTCCCAATCCAGTTCACGGCAAACCGCATCGAGTTCCGCGACCAGCCTACTGAGCCGTGCCGGTCCGTTCATGGCGGATTGAATCCGAACGGTATCGAAGATGGAGAGTTCCGCGCCATCGACGGAAAGAACCAGACCATCGACCTCCGGCAGGACCTCATGCAGCGCCTTGTAGCGTTCGCGGACCTTGCCCCAGAATTCAGGATTGTCCAGTGAGATCTTGTCTCCGTCGGAGATCTCCTGGAACTCCCGGATCGATAGATAGACGGTCATTTCCTTCTGCCGAGCCGAGAGTGCCACCTGCCGGATTCGGCGTGCTCTTTCGGGATCATGGACTGCCGCACTGACCGAATGCACGATCTCACCGGACAGCTGAATTCGATTGACCTTGTTCTGTTGGGCGATGTCGATGGCTCTCTGGAGGTAGGAAAGACTATCATGTTCGAAACGCCAGGCCACGATCGTGGCGGCTTCCGGGGACATTCCATGGATTGACAGAGTCAGCGCAAAGAGGGCAGAGAGAAGCGCCCGATAGTTCATGTTCTTTTCTCAATGACGGTTGCGATCAAGATTCGAGAGTTTTTCGGATGAGAGACATCACGGCCATTTCACGGTCGGTGTGAATCTCTATCATGCTCTCTTCATCGCCGCTCGCCAGGATCTCCACAATGCGTGAATTCGGTCGGATCAGGAAACAGGCATGTTTTCCTTTTTCTTCGCACTCTCGAATATATCGGACCAGGAATTTCACAGCGGCATCGGAGGTGGCGGTCATGTCAGTCAGGTCCAACAGGGCCAATTGTTGGGAGGGGCCTAGTTTGCGGAGTCCCGCCTGGATCTTGGTCACGCTGGAGATGCTCAGTCCGCCGGACACCTGCAATGTGGTCACGGCCCCGGCTTCGATTGTTTTGACAATAAGATCGTCCATGCCCACGCTGCCGTCCCGGATCTGCTTGCGCATGTGTTGGGCTTCCTCGGTCAACAGACGGAGGGTGAAATTGCCGCGACCGCAACGGCTGACCTGGCCGGATTTCATGTTGGGACTATTCCGGACCTCATCGGCGGTAAATTTGCCTCCCTTCCAGTGTTCCGGAACAGGAGCCAAGTGGATGGTTGCGCCCTTTTCCACCTCCGTTGAGGAACGCAGATCCGCCATAAAACCATCCAGCGATACCATGGAGGCGAAGAAGGGGATATCCGTTCCCTCTACCAGGCAAACGTGCAACTCCTTGATTTCCTGTTTTCCACTGCTTTGTGACGGCATGACAAACTTTCCGAAATCCGTGAGATTTTAGTATGAAACTCGAACGGTCTTGACCTGCGATGCTCCCATGGGAATCGTAACAGCCCGATTGCCGTATTCTAACGGAATAGAACCCTCTTCCAGAAGAGTAATTTCTTCCGCCGCAAGAATCGTCGATCCAACCGTAATTTCTGTGCGACTCGCCCGGTCCGCTGTTTCCCAGAGCCGCAGCAACACTCCTCTGTGGTCCGGGTCCCACCGCACCGATCCAAGCATAACATTTTCAGGGACTACTTGTATAAGTGAGTGCATCTTCGGCAATCGTCCCGCATGTTCGCCCGTTTGCACCGCAAGAAAAGGATGCGCCAATACTTCGGAATAGCGTTTCAGATTCGCTTCCTGCCATGCCCCGGTGAAAGGATACAGAGCGGAGCCAAACCGATAGGGCGATTTGCCGGGACGAAATACGGCGGAGAGCTCGTGAGGCCCGTAATAGATTCCCGCGCGTCCTTCCTGGACCAGAGAAAGGCCCCCCGTTTCTCCTCCCCAGGTGAGCGCCGACCAACCGTTCGCACCAATCGGACCGTTCAGTTGGAGACCCGTCACGGTTTTCTTCTCCTGGGAAGAACCGGCCTCTCCGTGGACAAAAGCAGGCGCAAACAGCGGGGTCTCCAATCCCATCCGAAACAGATCGGAAGATTCCTGCCGGATCGCCGTCTGGAATTCAATCGCCGGGCTGTCGGCGGCGGCGATGATGTCTTGAACTATATTCCAGGAAGGCCCGGATCTTTCGACGCGGAATCGGATGCGCACCGGACCGCGCTCCACCATCTCCACCTTTGCCTGCGGCAGATCGCCCGATGCGCCTTCTGGTTCCATGTACACCCTTCCCTTGGGTGAAAGCAAATTCGTATCGTTTCCGGGAATGCTTAAGGACTCGATGTCACCGGTCTTTCCATTGATCGAAAAGCGATAATGCCTGGATTTGACGGACAATCCGCCCGCTTCCAGATCGGTCGAAGGCGATTTTGCGGACTCTCCCGCAACCAGATCAAACAGTCTATAACCGAGGGGCGGCACGTTCTGTGCCAGGAAACAGAACTGCGATCCGCCTTCCATGCTCTGTGAGGGCACCACCTCGCCATAGTGGTTCCTTATGCTGACCGGACCGGACCCGGCAGGCGAAGCCACTTCCACCACGCCGCTGCGGACCCACGACAGCGGATTGAAAACCAGGATTGACTGGCCTGCGCCCCGCGTATCGACCTCGCCGGCCAATTCCGCAAGAGCGGCAATGCATTCCTCCTGTATCTTCGCATGGGAATCCTCCAGAGATTTGCGGGATTCGGTGAGGACTTCCGCATTCGCCGTCCCGTCCGCCACCGGACGCCGCTCATGGAACACAAGTTCTCTCCAAGACTCATCCAGTGATTCCTTCGGGTAGGAGGATCCGCTCAAAACTGCCCGGGTTGTCTCTATTTTCTCCAGATCCTCCAGGCGGGCTTCCACCAGGCGAAGCATCCGCTTGATTTCCGGGACCGATTGCAGTCGCTCAATGTCCTTTTTCAGTGAGACGCTTCCGGTCATCAATGGATAGGCCACCCCGTACGGATTACTTGCCATTCGGTCCATAAAATCCTCGGGATCCGCGTAGTGAAGGGAAGGGAACAACGGATGTCCCGTGGCCTCAGCAAGTCCCCGGATTCTCTCTTCGGCAGGCGATTCCTCCTTGAACTCCATGTCCACAACGGCATACAGGTCACGCATTTTGTGACGGTTGTATAATTCTCCCAGATTGATCAAGGCACTTCGCTCCGCATCCGCCTCAAGACGGCCGGGCGGATAGTAGGCCAACACCCTTGCGCCCGACGGGGCTTCCCAGACGAACAGGTTCCACGGAAACGGTCCCCGGATCGAATCGAACAGGACGCTCTCGATCCCGAGACCTGACAGAAGCTCCGGAAGATAGGACTCGAATGTTGGAACACCCGGGAAAGTCGCCACGTGAATCCTTCGACCAAATAATTCGCGAAAATATCGTAATCCCAGTAAATACTGGCGGATAATCGACTCCTCTCCCACAAGTCCCGGATCGAAATCCGTCCACGACCCGCCAGTGACCACATATCGACGTTCGTTTGCCCTGCGAACAATCTCCCGGTGAAGAGACGGCGCATGCTCCTCCAGCCAACGGTGAGCCGCCGCCTCGGATCGGTAGATCACCAAGTCGGGGAATCGATTCAAAAGTCCCAGGATCCCCTTTGCTTTTTGCTGGATTATTTGGACCCATTCCTCCTGAACATATTCTCCGTAAGGGTCTGTCGTATAAGAACTTGCCGCAAATATGTTCATTTCCTTTGACAGGGAATCGAACACAGCCAGAGCCTCGATGCACTTTTGAGCCGACTCCGCGAATTTCCTTCCATCACGCGCATAGAGAGCCTGGAGATCAAGAAGACCTACGGCGCGCCCAAACTCGGCCCGCCACTGTGCCTCCTCGTCACCCGATGTCAAACGATGCAGAAGCAGCGCGTTCTCCAGCTGGGTCAGCACCGCGCCTGCCGTACGACGCAGCTCCGCCAATTCGCTCAAATGAAGATCAATGGAGATAAACGGCTCCGGTCCCGCAACCCTCAGAATCTGCAGGGCAATACCTATTTCGCGCCCTGGATAGGCACGATCTGTTAAATGGATCATATTCCGTCCAGGCACAAGGTTCTGCACAGGTTTACCGTCCACGTACACATCGGCCCTCACCTCGCAGTGGACTGACAGATATGCGCCCTCACCGTCAATTGGAACGCCCGCGATGTGTTCCGGAATCCTAATCCGCTTTCGAAGCCAAAACGGGGCAGCGTATCCCCCAAGATCCATCGGGTCGCGAACGGGCCATGAAGAATCGTCATATTCAATGGATTCCGCACCCGCAACCGCGCCGGGGAACGCGCGCCATTCTGCATCCACCTGTGTGCGGCAAAAATCCCTCAGTACCTCGACTACATGCAAAGGGCTTTCGCACAATCCCGAAAAGGGATTCATGCAAAGAACAGCCAGGAAAAGTATCAATTCTCGGAAAGTATTCATGCCTTCAGAAACACGTTAAGGTCATATACGCAATTTGCCGGATTATTGCAGAGATTGCGGTAAATCTCCACCAGACTGTCGTTGCTCAGGGAAGAAGAGCACTGAAAATTCAAGAATTTTAAGGCATTCATACACGGATTCTGCGGTGTTTTATTATTCGCATAAGATGAATTATGTCAACTTATGTTTTCACATTTATGGATTTCGCCGACTTCAGGACTTGATATCATTTCAATTGAGGTGATATAAGTAGAGATAATTCAGGATATATTGAGGATCTTGATATGCGTGCTGTTATTCAGAGAGTTTCTCATGCAAGAGTGACGGTTGATGGTGAGGTTGTTGGGGCTATCGGAGCCGGTGTGTTGGTCCTTCTGGGGGTGCGGAAAGGCGACACGGAGCGGGATTTGTTTTGGCTGGTCGATAAGATTTGCGAGTTGAGAATGTTTCGGGATGAGGACGGAAAAATGAACCGTTCCCTGCTCGATATCGCGGGCGAGGTGCTTGTGGTATCGCAGTTCACGCTGTGCGCGGATTGCCGCAAGGGCCGCCGTCCGGGATTCGACCAGGCGGCCGATCCGGCTGAGGCAGAGCGTTTCTACGAGCAGGCAGTCATGAGGTTCCGGGAGCGCGGGCTGAAGACGGAATCCGGGCGGTTTGGGGCGATCATGCAGGTGGATCTGCGGAACGATGGACCGGTGACTTTTGTGATCGAGAGTCCCGGTTCAAAACAATTGGGTGCAAAATGTGGAGAATAAACATGAACTGTACAATCGTAAGTTGAAAAATGGATTTTGAACTTACGGAGGGGCCATCCGGGAAGGAATCTTTCAGCCGGGACGGGGTGATTGAGGGATTTTTGAGTTGTTTTTTCGGCCATGTGAGGACAACCTGGTCCGTATGCAGGCATGGACATAACAATTCCGTGTCCAGATATTCGTTTAAAGGAGTTCGGACAGGGATAACGAGATAATAATAGAATATACGGACAATATAATAAATACGTAACTGGCTGATATCATTTAGGATGGAATGTGCCTGGTTTTGGAAAGAGCGAAAATGTTGTGGATTCCGGCCCCAGGCCCCGATCAGGGACAGGACGGTTCCCTGCCCTGGGCCGATGTGTCGGGGGGATCGGCGGAGAGGATTTGGGGGACATCATAACATTTGCTGACATATCGAAACGGTCCTGGAATTTGTGATGACATTCTGCGAATACGAGGTCCAATTCTTAACAAAGAATGTGAAGTAGGAGAAGCTAAGTGGGAGGTCGAGCATGAAGCAAAACAGATGAGGGTACAGGAAAAACTGCTAAAAGATAGGCAGGAATTGCGGAAAATCCAATGAGGAGTGGTTATTAATATCTGGAATTTAAGAGGATAAGAATAGAATCCGAGAGAATGGATGAGGTATGGCATATAAATTGTTAAAAATTCCACGAAAATAATTGAAAGAGCGAGTGGTGAGGGAGAATAATTAATTGATTGTAATATGGATAGATCAATAAATCGAGAAATGATATGAGAGTATGGGGTTAAACTATTATGTTATGGAAGTATATTTGTTATGTAAGTACTTGCAATAAAAGATATTTTCTGCCAGACTGGGTAGTGTAGTATATCGACGAGCAAATTGGATACGAAAGGAGCTGCGAAGATGCGTTTTCGAAGAGAATTGCTGAAAGGCTGTATGACGACGTTGATTCTATCGGCGCTGAAGGACAGGCGTCAATATGCGAACGAGTTGCGGAAAACGGTGCTGCAACGAAGCGCCGGGGCATTTGCTATCCCCAGCGGGAGTATTTATCCATGCCTTCATCGATTGGAGGAAAAAGGATTATTGTGCTCGCAGGAGGAGGGAATGGTGAGAGTGTATGAATTGACCAGGAGGGGCAATCAGGAATTGGAATACAGTGTCCGGGAATGGAGTCTGTTCAGCCGGGCTATGGATGTCACGTTGGGGGGGAAGTGAATTGAGAATTAGGAATTAAGAATTGAAGAAAGAGGCAGGGAGGAGGGGGAGAAAGGATGAAACGAAGGAAAGGAGGAAGTGGGGTGAATAAGGGGCGGGAAAAACGGGAGAATGGCCGGAGTGAATCAGGAAAGCACGAAAAAAACCACAAAGACACGAAGACACAAAGAGACGAAAGAATAGGAGAGATGAGACGGATGGGACGGAATGGACGATGGATTGGGTGGGAGACTGGTGGGGTGGGGGAATCGTTGAAATGGGTGGAGTGATTTGTCGGAGGACAGCGGTGCAGTCTGTTGACCGGCAGGTTCTCCCTTCCCTACAATACGGTTGAAAGGATTGTGAATGAAATGCACAGGAATCGGGAAAGAGACATAAAGGACAATCGGGACGAAAAGGACCAAGTGGATGAGAGGGGCACAATGGACGGACGGGGCTGGGTCTGCCGGTGGATCGCGGTGCCGGTGCTCCTTGCGGGGATTCTGATGGGATGCACGCATGACAAACCGGCAGTGGGTTTGTTTCAGGCCACGGAAGACTCGGTGGATGTGTTCACCTGCAAAGGGTTGAGCGAGGAAGGTCGTTGGATCGATATTACGGACCAGTTCCTTCCGGAGGAAGATCCGTATGTGATCGTGGCGACGCAGCTCAATCCGGAGCACCGGAAAGGCCGGGTGACATTCGAGTTGACCTCCCCGGCAGATTACGTCGTGCTGAGCGAATCGAAACAGTATCCCGATAATCTCGACCTGGGGGTGCAGTTTGATATCCGTCGTCTGCTGGAACGTGGGGGAGAGGGCGAGTGGACGGCGGCGGTATACGCCGACGGTCAATCAATCGGAAAGGCCCTGTTTACCGTTGGGAAAAAAGAGGAAGAGGAAGAAGAAACGGCCCGATACGAAGTGATCGGGATGGAGTCTAAAGAAACCGAATCGGCCGCGGGAGCGGGAGTGGAACCGGCGACACAGACGGTGACTCCGGCGGCGGGGGCGGCAGTGGAAGAGGCGACGAAGACGGTGACGAATGATGAATTAAAAATTAAGAATTGAGAATTAAGAATTGAAGAGAAGGGTGGACAGGGGGGAGAATAGGAACAAGGGGGACAGAAGGGGTAAGCTGCCAATTGGGTGAGGGCGGATGAATTCAACCCCCTTTGCATCTCCCCCAATCTTTGGGGGAGAAAATAGGGGCATATTTTCGTTTTTTTGAGGCCGTCTTGCCTTGAGTTAAGCGCGGGAAGACAGCAAAGCGATAGACCCTCACCCCGACTTTCTCCCGGTGGGAGAGGGAGAAGAGAATTTCTTTGCGGTGGGAGAGGGAGAAGAGGGGGGAGAGAGTGCCATGGATATCTACCGATCGGCAATTGATTCCATTGAACAGATCATCGAGGCTCGCAACCGCGTGCAGCTGAGTTGTGAGGAACTGGGATTCGATGTGACGGAACGTCTTCAGGCGGCAACCTCCATGTTCGAGCTGGGGAAGTGGCTGTTGGAGCAGGGGGGCGGGATGATGATCGCCTCGTTTCGCACGGAAGGCGACGATCTGCTGATCGAGATGGAGGCACTGGTTCCAAAGAAGCTGGAAGCGGAGAAGATCCGAAGCCTGCTGGATCGTACCGGTTCCGCGACGAGCAGCCTGAAAGGGATCCCCGCTGTGCACCGCCTGATGGACCGAGTGGATGTGGATGTGCTGGTGTCCGGCGAGACGCGGATTGTTGCCTCCAAGAGCCGAACGGGAACCTCCAAGAAACTCGCGAAGAACTTGGTGGGATTCTTGCAGGAGAAGTTCCGCTCGCTGAGCAAGCCCTCCGTGTATGAGGATCTTCGGGCACAAAACGCGATCATTGCCCAGAGCCTGACCATGGTGGAAGAGAAAGCGCAGGAGCTGGCGCGGAAGAATGCGGAATTGCACGAGGTTCGGCAGGAGTTGGAGGCCTCCAACCGGGATCTTCACGACAAGACAGCGGAATTGCAGGAAGCCCTGTTGAACCTGGGGGATCGCACGGCCGAGCTGACCGCGCAGAACCGTCGGTTCAGCAGCGTGTTGAAGCACATTTCCGAGGGGATACTGGTATCGGACTCGGTGGGGATGGTGGTGGAAGCGAACGACGCTTTTCTGGCGCTGTTCGGCCTGGAGCGGGAGTCCATACTTCACAAAGGCAGTGCGGATCTCTGCCGCATTCTCGGCCAATACTCCTCTCTGGATTCGGCGGGCTGGAAATCGGCCTGGAGCAGGCTGTCGCGGGAGCCGGATGCGGGATGGAGCACGGATCTGACTATCGGCGACAAGTTTGTCACCTGCCGTTCATTACCGATTGCGGGGGGGGAAGCGGCAGGATCTTCGTTGGGGAGAGTGTGGTTTTTTTAATTAGGAATTAAGAATTAAAATTTAAGAATTGAAGAGAAGAGGGGACAGGGGGAGGGAGAACCACAAAGACACGAAGACACAAAGACACGAAAAGAGAATTACGAATTAAAAATTAAGAATTGAAGAGAAGAGTCGACGGGGGGATTACGAATGGGCGCAAAAGCGTGGTTGATATCGCTCCTCTTGCTTGGTTTGTTTGTCTTAGTTGTTGTGTTTATCGGGCAACAACCTTCCGAACGGACAAATAATCGGGATCGTCCTGTCCCCGATATGAGAGATGTGGAACCTTCTCCGCTGCCCGCGCAGACACCGGTCTCGAAACAAGAAAGCAATTCTGGCCAAGGCTTAGTCACCCCTGCACCCGACAAGGCCGAAAAGACTGGCAAGTCTGACAAGCATGTTCTCAAGGCACAGATTGCCGATGCATTTGGATGTCCTATACCGAATGCCTCCCTCGGAATCGCCGGCTCCACCTATCAATCCGCGTCTTCGGAGTTCACGATCCAAGATTTGACGCCTGGCAGGTACGAACTTCTTGCTTCCGCGTCAGGTTATAGATCCGCCACCAGAGTGGTGTCTCCTCCGTTTTTCGATCCGATTGTTATTGAACTTGAATATACGTGTAAGTACGAGATTGCAGTGGTTGACCTGCAAAAGAATGGAGCCCCCGCCGCCGGATCTGTCGTTACGCTCTATGAGGGATTACCTGCCCCCAGGCCGCCCGCAAGCGAATTGATGGTTTCTCTTCAACCTGACGATCCTCAAGTTACAGCGCTGACACTCCGGCAATATCATGGTGCGATCCGTATCGGCGGAATTGACGGCGCACCTGTTTCCGGGCACCTCATCGGCACTTCAGAGACACAGAACAGCCA
>JAKPYU010000643.1 GCA_029568995.1 Candidatus Omnitrophota bacterium
AGGTAGATCGCAAATAAAATCACACCGGCTCCCACCGCTAATTCCACAGTGGTCACCAGATCCATTTCTGCACCCAGACCTAAAAAATCCATCCTTGGGACGCTCCCTTCCTGTCTATGCATTCGGCTGATCGCGGTTCGAGACAACGACGATGCTGTGAAGACTGGAATTCCGGGGCCACATTCTGACCGATCAGTTCAATGGCCCTTTCCAGAATTTCCGCGAGGCATTTTGCTCGAGATCTCGCAGCCTCCATTCGAACCGTTCCCAGGTGTTGTCCTTTCTTTTCTGTTCGATAATGTACTTGATTTCCTTGTTCAGGCGCAGAGTCTTCTCCAGGTGAGAGTACGCGCCTCTCATTGCCTCATCACGGTATCCCGTGTCGAATGCGTCCGTCTCTCCGAACGCGACAAATCCTTCCGCCGCCTTACGGAAATGGCGAAATGAATCCACGGCCAGGTCTTTCAGGCCGTTCAATGTCTTTGGCGGATTGTCCGCTTTCACGTTTTGTTCCAGGAGCTCGGCGGCCGCCAACAGGCGTTTCGCGGTCAACGGTTTCTGGAGTCCTTTGTAGATATCGGAAACCATCGGATTATCCGTGGTGGTCTCCGTGGCTCGTGCTGCAATCAGGACGTCCTTATTCAGCCTGGCGATGTAATCGAAATCTAACAGGAGGTCCTTCATCTCTTGGAGACGGACACCAAGGCGCTCCTTGTATTCATCTTCCGCCAAGGCAAGAGAGGTGTCCTCCAAGAGATCAGGCCCCTGGGATTCCAGGCGGCTGAGATGGTCGTAAATCCCGTTGCAGTCGCCCGCCTGAATCTCATTTCGGAGCCACTGAAGATCTACGATGGCCTCTTCAAGCCGGTCACGGTAGTACTTTCTTGCCCCGGCTCTCTCTGCCTGTTGAAGAATCTCATTCGCCTGGGTAGTGCGCTGGACGGCGTTTTCTTGAGCCAATTCGGGGAATTTCGCCAGATCGGCTGCAGCGGCGTCTGCCTGGGCGATCAGTTCCTTGTAGTCATACTTGCCACCCGGACTCTTGAGTTTCCCCATCAGCACTTCGATTTCCTTGCTGCGACTCGCGAGGATCTTCGCAGAGCCGGTCTGTTCTCGTTCTTTCAGTTGGGTTTGCAGGGCGTCCGCTCGCATCTGCAGGTTGTGGCGTTGTACTCCATCGAGCAGGGATCGAGCATCCGCCAAGGCCTCATCGGCTGCCGTATATGCCTCCACAAAGGAATGCAGGTCCATAAGCCGTTTGACCTCCGTAATAACGGGCACGAAATCGCTCTTCTGCGCCCGTCCCCAATCGTCCATAGCGATATTGCCGACCGTCTGGGTAGTGGCGTTCATCTCTTCCATCATTTGGCTGAGCTGATTGGTCATCTCTTTCCAGGACTCTTCCGAGGCATTCCTGGCATCATCGGCAGCGGTGTAGCATTCGCCCCACTTGCCATCGATTTCATGGACTCGCGCCTGCGCCAGGCTTGCACTGAACCGTCGGGCCAACGCCGGGACATGCATACTTGCCTGACGCAGAGCCATTTGTTGCTCGGTTCCCGCCAACTCCATCAGGAGTTGTTTGCTTCGCTGACGCCAGGCAAACGCTTCGGCGGACGCTGCCAATCCGGTCGCCTGTTTTGCCGTCTGGTTGGCGCGGTCGAAATTCTGGGCTTCCTGGGCGGCTTTCGCTTCGTTCAGCAACGCCAGGGCACGATCAATCTCATCCCGGTCATAGTCTCTCGCCTGGGCCTCCAATGCCGCATCGCAGGCTTTCTGTGCGGTGATCACCCGGTGATTGAGCGCCACATCCGCCATGTCCAAAGCCTTCACGGAGGATTCCCAGGCTACCTTGTAGTCTTTCGTTGCGGACAGCTCGCCCGCCTTCCGTCGCATGTCTCTGGCCTGGCCGTATTCCAATGGCGAAAGCGTTGGGGAATTGGCTCGCTCGGCGAGACTGAGGAACTCGTCCGCCTTGCGGAGGTTCTTCTCCGCCCTCAGTCGATAAGCGGTCGCCTCGGCCTCCGCCGCCAATTGTGCCGCTTTTTCGGAATTGTCCGCGGCTTTGCGATACGACTCTTTCGCCAATAGGGCACGCGCGCTCTCGATGGCATTTCCCGCTTTCTGGAAGGTGTCTTTGGCCCAGGTTTCAGCCTCTGCCTCTTCCGCCAGGGCGATACGGGAGTCCGTTTGGGCGATGGCCTCTTCCACTCCAACACGCAAGCGCTCAAACAGCTTCTCGATACCCGGTAGTTTCGTAGGAGCCTGCTCAATCGCCTGCTGGTATTGACCGGAACTCGCCAATTCTTTCAGCGCATTGATTTCAGCGGCGACCTGGCCGAATTCCGGCTGGGCATATTGCTCCGCGCCTTCTTCGCGGGCCTTGTTCAGACGGGCTAGAACAGCGCCGAGTTCCTGCTGGGCATGGCCACGCAATGCTGCTGCGCCCAGCCCGGAGGCAATACTCTGGGCATTCTTTGCCTGACTGTAGGCGGTGAGGAAATCGCCGGCCGCAAGCGCGTCTTTTGCCGCGCTTATTGCGCCGTTCGCCGTCGCCAATTCCGATGCCGCGTACTTCTGGACCTCGGCCCCCTGAGATTGCTCGATCCCCGCCGCGGCGGCATCCAGAAACTTTTGCACGTTTGATCCCAGGGAATCCTTGGCTTGACGAAGGAATCCGTTCACCTGTTCGGCCGCGGCAAACGCTTCTGTGTGCTGACCCGCCTGCAGGGATTGCTTCGCCTGGCCGAGGGCCGTCTCCGCCTGTCCCAGGAAGGTCGCATATTCCGGTACATCCTGCACTTCCAGCGCCTTTGCGCCGACCAATGCTGCTTCCGCCTGCGCCACATATTCACCGGCGGCAGCCTGTTGGGTTTTCGCGACAATCTCCTGCAACCCGCCGATGATACCGGTCGCGGAATCGATCACACCCGACCAGTTTCCCGCCGTGAAGGCGTTCTGCAACTCATCCACCGATGGCTGAATTGCGGACAATTCATCCGGAAAATGCTGATTCGCTTTCAGGCTCTGGCATTGATCGAGCAGAGTCAGAATTTGCTTTTGCAGTTCTTCTGCCTGGGGTTTCAGGTGGGCCAGCTTCGCCGACTCGCTGCGTTCTTTCAACTTCTGGGCATCCGCGATAGCCGCCTGGATCTCTTCTTCTTTTATGGAGGCTTGCAGCTCCACCTGGTGGGCCTGAAGTGTCTCCAGATCCGTCTGCAAGGCCGTCACCGTGGCCTCGTCCACCACGCCTTCTTCGACGGCCTTCTCGATCCCTCCGGCAATCTCATCCACCAGCCCCTGCAGCTCTCTCTGGATTCCTTCGATTTTCTCACGGACCTGCGGAACCGTCGTAATGGCCTGCTGGAATCGGGCAATCGCTTCCTGCGACAATTGAATGGCTTCATCGTGATTTCCCGCGTTGGTTGCCTGCTCGGCCTGGGCGAGCAAATTATTCGCCTGGCCATAGATTTGCGGCGTATACCGAGGTGCCATATTCTCCTGGGCTTGCGTCTGGGCGACACGAGCTTCCTCGATTGCTTTCTGGGCTTTCCGACCCTTGCATCCGGCGGTCAGGCCGAGAAAGAAAATCAGACAAAGACAGGCAATACTCCAACGATTCGGAATAAGCTTCATGACAGCGCTACTCCTCTGTGTTTCGTAACCGATCCGGTTCACTCCAATGCGACCGAATCGCTTTTTGAGATGTCCAATCGATTTCGCCGATCCCGGCGAATGGGTTCTATCAGGATGGGAGCGGAATCTGCTCCTCCATGTGAACCATCAGATATCCTAACGCACTGTTCAAGGCCAGGAAGGTAACATGCCACTGGCCGCGCAGCTTCTTGTAAAAATCCCAATGGATGCCCTGCAAGTTTCTCAAGGTCACCATATCCGACAGAAGCGGTGTAACCGGCAGCCCCATTTCGTACTCTTCACCCAGATACTCCAAAAGATATTGGTGCCGACGGGCCACAACCGACTTCAATTTCAGGAATTCTTCCTCATCCTGCTGAGTGATCTCTTCCTGGCGGTATGCTCGCTGGAACAAGACATTCAATTTCTGCCACTGTTCCAGGAATTTCTGGACTGCCGCCATTCGGAATTCGATCTCTTCACGTTCACGTTCGTTCCAACTGGCCATTTGTACGCGAGCCGTACCTCCATCTGGTGACAGAGAAGAGCGGGGTCAAGTCCCCGCCAACTCTTCGATTCCGTTCCTTGCGCGCAGGGACTCCCAGGAATCAGGGAGCCTCTTCCGCTCCTCCTCCGGCTTCCACCGGGGCTCCTCCGTCCGATCCTCCACCTCCGGCGATCTCGGCCACGTTCCTGGCGCGATCCACCGCATACATTCCTGGCGGGCCACCCCCGCCCCCCATGTATCCGCCGCCACTGCCATATCCGGCCACTCCCAGCCCCTGCTGGTTTTGAAGCACCTGGACGTTCAGCTCGAAACGGTATTTCTCATCGTCATACGGTTCCCCATCAGGGCCGATAAACTGCCCCAGAAAGTTCTGCGTCCAATCCTCCACCTTGGAGGTCAGATTTGCCACAATGGTTTCTTTCTTCATTACACCCGATTCAACACTGTCCGCTGTAACCGGAATTCGGAAGTATTCCAGCGGGTTCCTCCGTCTCACGGTCCGCTGGTTTGCCCAAGCTTCCCGGGCATTTCCAAGAATCTCCAACAGAAGCTTGTTCTGGGCCATGCGGATCGTCTGATCGATCTGCTCCACCAACTTTGGATCGCGTGCTTCCGCTTTGCCTTTCTCCAGGACCGCAATTGTGAACTCCGTCAGGCGTTGTTTGAATTGCTCCGGATCCAGCTGTTGGTCAAAGAGGACTTCTCGATTATCCAAAAGAGCCTTCGCCCTCGCTTTCTCGAACATAGCGAAGGAGCCTTCATCCATGACTGTCATCATGGCATCCACCAACACCTTCTCCAGCATCTTTTTGTAGCGAATCGCGAACGGGCCTAAATATTTGTCCCGATTCTCCTCGATCTTGCTCGGAACACCATCGAACGCGACTTCGTCGCCGTGAGTGCCGTCATCATAGTAGTTCCCGGCGACCTCATCCACCGGAACCTGTTTGACATATACCTGATAATCAATTAAATCCCCGTACACGGCGCAATAAATGGCTTCCCCTTCCTTAACAATAACAAAATTGGGGACTTGCGCTCCACCCGCACCGCCATACCCGCCCATTCCAAATCCATATCCGCCCATTCCCATCCCCATGCCCCCCATGCCCATTCCCATGCCGCCCATGCCCATCCCCATGCCCCCCATGCCACCGCCATATTGGGCATAAACCGGAACAGCCATCGACATCATGAGAAGTGCGAGGATTGACGACTTTCGAAAACGAATCATGGCTTAATCCTACTGTGAAAAAGGATTTCGTCCCGCCATGAGGTGTGACGGGATGCAAACAGGGCTATCCAGATCCACAAGAAAAAGTAACATGGTGCGGAAAAAGTGTCAACTTGACACCGCTTTCCCCCGTCCAAGGCCTTCCTTCTCACGGTATCGAATCAGGCGCGCAATCAGACGGTTGGCAGGCACTCGAATCCCTTTTTCTTCCGCCAGCCGGACGATCTCGCCGTTTAATGCGTCAATCTCCGTTCGGCGTCCGAACTCCAAATCACGGAGCATCGACGGATAATGGCCTCGTGTGGGCGGAACCATTTGACCGTAAAAAACCTCTCGATAAGCCCCCGGGTCCGACCAGAAGAGATGCACCCCGTGCGCCGTCGCCACGGCAAACGCTTCCTCAATCAGCTCATTCATAATCTCCCGCGTCGGCTCGTGGTCCGCCAGATCCCCATACGTGGCTCCGAGAAGCGCCCCCAGCGGATTGAGAGCCACGTTGTACAGAACCTTCGCCCAGATATATTGCTCCAACTCTTCCGTGGCGGAGACCGGAATCCCGGCTGCACGCCACTGCGCAGCGATCTCCTCGATTGCCGATATGGAGACTTCCCGCCGCAAATGCCCCAGCCGGATCTCATCGGCATGAACCGTCACTCGCACTTCGCACGGGTGAGGAATTTCCACCCCCGTAATCACTCTGCCGCCCAATGTCTTCCCCCACCCGATCTCCCGCGCGATAGTTTCCAGGTTACCGAGGCCGTTCTGCAGGGAGATGCAGAATCCAATTCCGGGGAGTAGACTTCGAATTTCATGCACGGCCGATGCCGTGTCGAAGGATTTCGTTGTAATCAGAACCCAATCCCACAAACAGGGTGCGTCGGGAATATCCGAGATGGACTCAAACGCTTCCAGGGGCCCGGAGACGCGATGTTCGCCCCAGACCCCGCTGATGGTCAGACCCGAAGCACGCAACGCCTCCACGATTCTTCGCCGGGCGATGAATGTCACCCTGTGCCCGGCTTTCGCCAACAGGCCACCCACCAGGCAACCTACCGATCCGGCACCGAAAATCAGCACGGACTTCCCGGACGCGCTCATGATTCTCCAATAAAGTCGGCTCCGGCGACCGAGACACAGACTTCCATGAACGGTTCCCGGCCAAGCGGACGATAGTATTCACGATCCAGAGTCTTGCAGAGATTCTCCACAGCCTCATCGCGAACCAGAACCAGAATACATCCCCCCAGACCCGCACCGGTCAGTCCGGCTCCGGCAACCCCCTCCACTCGCGAGCAGACATCCACCATTCGGTCCAGATCCGGCACGCTGCAACGATACCCGCCGGGCTGATACTGCAACGCAGCCTGTTCCATCCGGTCCGGATCGGCGGATCGGCAATCCTGAATCCTTGCCTCCAGGAACTCGTCGTCATGTGGACTCCGGTACGGTTCGGATGCACCGTCGCGCGTCCGCGAAACTCGGTCGCCGTCGTGCGAAATATACATCAAGCGTCCCGCCGTACTGACATCGCCTCGATCCAGCAAATCCGCAAACACCTCCGCCCGTCGGCATTCGGCAAGACCGAACAACAGGATCTCCCTCAGCGGATACGGCTGAGATGACCTTCCGAACGTAGAAAAAACCTTCTCCACCTCATCGCTCCTGGACGGCAAATCCCGCAGCAATTCCTCGGCAGTGATTTCGACCGGAACCGTTCGAAGGATCTCATAGATCGTTCCTTCATCTACCCGCAGAGTGAGCGGGTGAATATCCCGAAGGTGTTCCAGCCGGTCCGCGTATTCGGGAAACTTGTCTTTCACCCACAAGAGGGATAGGGCATAGCCGCTGACCCGCCAGTTGAATGTCTCTCTCGCGCCCGCCGATTTTTGCGCCTCGATCCGCGAATGACACACCACCACGGAATACCCATTCGGCAATGGCGCATACCGATATTCCATCGGAAAAAAGCGGAGATGCGTCACCAGGCCGCGTTTGCAGAGAAGCATGGCTCCCTGGTCTCCCGCACCACCCCGCGTTCCCACAAACCATTCCCCCTCCGCGCACAGAGGGACCATTTCCTCGTTGGACAATCTCAAACCGTTTATCCGGTTCGCGATCATCATCGTGCCGACCACCAGTGATGAGGATGAGGACAACCCTGCGCCGGGAGGGATATCCCCGTAGACGCACAAGTCGAATCCGTGGATGGTTCGCTCGGGAAATCGGTCCTGGATCTTCAAGACCGCCGCTTTCAGGTAATTCGACCAATGCCCCTTTTCAAGACGAAATCCTTCAATAAACCGCATCCAATTTCCTCTGGATTCGAGGGGCAGCAACTCGCCGATGGAGAACTCGGTTTCGGGATAATTCGGGTTCACATTGCAGGCGGTAATCCGGTCATCCTCACGTGGGGATGCCACCAGAAGTGTTTCGCGGGCAACTGTCTGGTAGTTCAGAAAGCCGCCTCGGTGATCCACATGCACACCCATCAGGTTGACTCGGGCAGGCACTCTCACCAGGAAAACCTTCCGGTCTCCCCACCTCTCCAGGGCAGAAGATACTGAACGCTTGAGCAGCTCCAATCGGCTTTTCAACAGAGAGCCGTCTTCACCGTAATGTCGGTGGAGAGCAGGCCACGAATCCCCGGACTGAATCCGGCTCGTAAGACAACTCAAACGTGTCAACATTCAGAATTTTCTCTCCTGTGAGTGAAACACGTTGCCCGGCCAGGAAATCTCTGCTGCTCTCCTTCTCCCTCCGGGAGAGGGTTTGGGGTGAGGGAGTGAGAAATAAGGTATCCCCCTAGATCCTCCGGCACACAAAATGTATCCGCTCGGCTTTCGGCTGAACCGGCTCCTCGGTGGTGTTGTTGTACGTTCCCAGGAGCTTGAATCCGGTCTCCTTCAGCCAGGTTTTCAATGCCGGAGTGGAATACACCCGCTGGTCGTGCTTCTCTACGTATTTCTCATAACTCGATCCGTTTCTTTCAAAGATCGTGACACGGGAAGAACAGACCTTGGTTTCGATGCTGTATTCGTTCTCCCAGATATAGGAGAAATGATCGAAATTCTCGGCGAACGTGTATCCGGCGAAATTCTCCAGGAGATTGTATTCCGTGGTGACATCGAAGATGAATGCCCCGCCGGGTTTCAGATGGGCATGAACGTTTTGAAAACAGGAAATCACCCCGTCCTCTTCAAGAACGTAGTTCAGGCTGTCATACAG
>JAKPYU010000651.1 GCA_029568995.1 Candidatus Omnitrophota bacterium
TCTGATCTACGTCTACGAGTTCGCGGCGCAGCGCGTCTTCGTAACTTTTTTGTGTCAAAACAGTTACATCAACAACCGGTTCAAAATATCGTTTGACGATCGACGTTCCGATTAACTAAAATGACCAAAATTACTATTTTCTCAGGAGGCATACATTATGCACCCTACCGGCCATCTCACAAAATGGCTATGCTGTGGTTGCCTGATCCTCGCCATGGGGGGATTCGGTCTGTGCGGCATGCAGACCCGGGACGCCACCAACAACGTCACCGGCATCTGGAAAATGAGTCTGTCGGGGGTTTCGTTCTCCACCGAATCGGATATGCCGGACCATTACCAGATGTCCAGCGAAATGATGTTGTTCCAGCATGGCAACACGATTTTCGGTTATATCGGCTTCTTGCCCCATCTCCCGATCAAAGCGGATGATAAAACCACCCGTCCACGCATCGATTCCATGCTTGAGGGGTTCACCGCCAACGGCAGGATCTGGCTATACGCCAGCGCGGGCATTGGCAAAGAGCGCATCAGCCCGCTTTACATCTCCATCGTCGGTCGTGTCGAGGATTTCGACACCATCGTCGCCGAATTCATCCTGATGCGGTTTGAGTACGACATCAACACACTCGATGACAAACGGCCGCCTCTGTCTGAAGGCGTGGGGGCCACCGGCGCATTCCGGGCGTGGAAGCAGGACGAAATGATCCTCGTACCGGACAAATGAACCGGCGGACTCACATCGAGCCACGAACACGAGAGAGGAACAAGGAGGAATCATGAACATGAAGCATATTGCACAGACCCGGATCCTGGCGGGCGTCCTGACCGCCCTCGCCCTGACCGGCTTTTTGGTAGCATCTGAAAACCTCGACACGCAGCTTGCCGAGGGCACAGACCTGAGCGGGTATTGGCAAGTTGAGCTGCGGGGCATCCAATCGGGATCGAACGCCGACAAACCCGTCCCCTTTATCGATATCGCCTACATGTGGATGTACCAAGAGTCGGACGGATTCCTGTTTGGATCGCTCATGCTCGGCGACGATGGCGGTGTGACGATCACCAAAACCGGCGATGAGGAATCGCAGGATTCGATGGGATCTCTCGGCATCCGGACAACGGGGCTGGTGACCGCATCAAGATTCTGGCTCATGGGTCAGGGCACATTTCTCCCCGAACCACCGCCCATCCAACCCAACGTCGTCATCATCATCGACAACTACATGTATCACGCAATCATGGCGTGGGGCGTCACTGGCTTCGACGATATGATTGTGGGAAAATTCCACTATATGATCTTCGAAGGCATCCCGGCAAAGAACTCCATCGGCAACGAGAACTACACCGGAGTCCTGGGGACGTTCCGGGCATACAAAATCGGGGAGATAGACGACGAGTT
>JAKPYU010000671.1 GCA_029568995.1 Candidatus Omnitrophota bacterium
GGTTGAAGCGCCGTTGTATCGTTTGCGAGATCATTACCGCTGGCAGGTTGCGATGAAAGCAACCGACTACCGCGCCTTTCGTCCGATTCTCGAAAGTGATGACATCCAAAAACTACTCGCCACGCGGCGGGAGGGATTGCGCGTCGTCCAGGATGTCGATCCGCTGGATATGCTTTGATGCTCCCTCCGGACTATACTTGCCGTAGAGGGAGAGTGATAATCCTCTCCACAAATCCATTTTGTATTCTGGCAAGGAGAACATTCCCATGCGTGTTTCGGTGCGTTTCCAGTGGCTTCGGATAGGGATTCCGGTATTGCTGTTGGTCGGTGTGGTCATGGTCCTGCCGGCGTGGGGGCAGGTGACATTTCCTTTGCGGGGCCTATCAGACGAGATTATTCTGGGCTTGGGCGCACACGATATGTTGGTGGCCACGTACTCACCGGATGGAAGATACGTTGCTGCTGCGGGGAGTATCGCGGCTTTCCTGTGGGAGGCACAGTCCGGTACGTTGACCCGGGTATTCATGGGACACACCCGTCCGGTGCGGGATGTGGCATTCTCACCCGACGGACGTCTGTTGCTGACGGGAAGCGATGATTATACGGCGAGATTGTGGGATGTGGAGACGGGCAGAGAGATTCGTGCCTTCGTTGGGCACGAGTCTTGGATTCATTCTGTGGCCTTCTCGCCGGATGGAACCCGGATACTGACAGGGAGCGGAGACTGTACGGCGAGATTGTGGGATATGGAGACGGGTACGGAGCTCCAAACATTTGTGGGACATACGGATTGGATCGACGATGCCGGGTGTGTGACGTTTTCACCGGACGGGCGATGGGTGTTGACAGGAAGCCGGGATGCCTCGGCCAGGCTATGGGATGCCGAAACCGGTGAGCAGCTCCGGGTCTTCGCAGGAGCCGGGGAGGTCAATTCCGTGGCGTTTTCACCAGACGGACGCCGGATTGTAACGGCTCACAGCGGAGGGGGAGACAACGTCGTCAGGATCTGGGATGTGGAGACAGGTGCAATGACCCTTTTACTGGAGAGCGGCGCTTCCAATATGGCGGTGTTCTCTCCGGACGGTGGTCGAGTGTTGGCAACAGCCCGCGATAACACAGCGAATCTGTGGGATGCGAACACAGGAGAACTGATTCAAACATATTCCGGACATCATTTTACGGTTTATACGGCGGCATTTTCTCCGGATGGGAATCAGGTATTAACGGCGAGCTTTGATTACATGGTGAAAGTGTGGAACACAGAAACAGGGGAACTGGTTTCAGATGTGTGTCGCTTTATATCACCAATCCGTCAGGCGGTGTTTTCGTCGGACAGCAAAGAAGTCCTGACGGGACATGCTGATTTCCTCGCGAGACGATGGGATGTGGAAAACGGTTCGGTAATAAGGCTGTTCGAGGGTCACACGCAATTGGACTCCATGTTTGGTGAGGTCAATCAGCCGTTCACGACAGGAATCACCTCAGTGGCGTTTTCGCCGGATGGCAGCCGGGTATTAACGGGGTGTGAGGATAGGACGGTGAAATTGTGGGACACGGAAACGGGGGCATTGATCCGAACATTCCAGGGGCACACTAAAGGTCTACTATCGCTTGCATTCTCTCCTGACGGCAGACGGGTCTTGACAGGCAGCCAGGACAGAAGTGCCCGATTGTGGGACGTGGAGACCGGAGAGGAGATCAAGAAGTTCTCAACGTCTGTCGTGTATTCTGTGGCATTTCTCTCGGATGGGAGTCGCATAGTAACGGCAGGCTCTGACAGAACGGCGAAGATATGGGACGTGGAGACGGGTGCGGCGATTCAAACTCTTTCCGGACACAGCGGCGCTGTCTATTCTGCTGTGTTTTCGTCGGATGGGAGCCGCGTATTGACGGGAAGCCAAGACACAACTGCCAAGATATGGGATGCCGAAACCGGCGCAGAGATCTTTACACTATCCAGTCATGCAGAAGAGATCTGCTCCGTAGCGTTTTCGCCCGATGGGCAGTGGGCACTGACCGGGGGTGGAGCAATGTTCGGAGGGGACCATGCAGTTAGACTTTGGGATGCAAATACGGGGGAAGAAATCCGGTCGCTTCAGGGTCATGCAAGGCCCGTGTATTCCGTGGCCTTCTCGACAGATGGCGCGAAGGTCCTCACCGGCAGCGATGACGGTACAGCACGAATCTGGAATATCGGGGATATCACGGCGGTCAAGTCGTGGGATTTGCATTGAGGCAAGGAGATTTTCGGGGAACGTATTGTTGGGGTGAAAGGGAATGAGATACGAATCCGAGGAGCATCATCGCCTTTCAATTCGCTTGAGAGAATACGATTATTCCCAGTCGGGAGCGTATTTTGTGACCATCGTGACACAGGGAAGAGAATGTTTGTTTGGGGAGATTGTGGAGGGGGAAATGAGATTGAATGACTGGGGAAAGACCACGGAGGAATGTTGGGTGGCGATACCGCACCATTTTCCCCATGTTCAAATTGACGCGTATACGATTATGCCGAATCATGTACATGGGATTATTGTGATTACCAGGGACGTCGGAGAGACATCGCATGTAGGGGCACGTTGCAACGTGCCCCTACGTACCGAATAATGGACAAAGGAAATCCACCACCATGCACCGACGAACCTTTCTTGAAACATCCGCAGCGATCCTGGGAGCAGGGGCGTTCCACTCCTGCACGACAGCCTCGAAACGCCACACGAAAGGAATGACCATGAAAGCAGGCTTCGCGCGAGTCAGTATCA
>JAKPYU010000699.1 GCA_029568995.1 Candidatus Omnitrophota bacterium
GGATACGGCCATCCTGCTTGTTGCGCAGGCGGGTTCGTTTCAGCTTTTTTGCGGGGTCAGGGGTGGACATTGTGGACGAGGCGGACGGAGTAGACGAAAAAGTGAAAAGGAGCAGGTCTGAGACCTGCCCCTATACCATTCGTTTTCCTTAATGCATCCCGGTTTGCCCATTGTTGTATTGTCTCGAGTAATTAGGGGTGATGGTGATATCGCCCCGCGACTGCACACCGTTGCTGGGCATGTAATAGATGGCGCTTCCGCGCATCCATTGGCCGTCCGTCCTGTCGGGTCCGATGCTCCACATAATCCAGTTGTGGATTTTTTGAACACTCATTCCGGGCAGGAGATCCCTTTGACCGTCATAGCCATAAACCAGGCCGTCCCAGAACGGATCGCTGGGAATGCTGTTCATGTAAGAAATTGGCGTGGTCAGACGCGACCAGGCGTGAAGGCTATGATAGGAGATGCAGGAATTTACTCTTGCATCCGACATCGCGCTTGCGGGGACACCGTTCCCGACCCCACCCGATCTTACGCCTGCATCGTCATTGTAATCCGGGATCAGGCGATTGTTGTTATCCAGGAGATACAAGTCCATGGACTTCGCCAGGTTGGTCAGGTCGGCCTCCGCGCGTGCCACCCGTGCACGGGTCTGTGCGTTCAGGAAGTTCGGGACGGCAATTGCGGCCAGAATGCCGATGATGGCCACCACAATAAGTAATTCGATCAAAGTGAACCCCAACGGGTGTCGCCGTTTCATTGCTCTAAGCCTCCACGGTTGTATTTGACGGGAGTATAGCACGGAAATGCGGGGAGGGAACAGGAGGGAAGAAATGATGAAGTATGAAGTATGAATGATGAAATAAAGAAATAGAAAGAGACGGAAGCGAGAGAATCACGAAAGCACGAAAAAGACACGAAAAAGACACGAAAAAGACAGAGGGGGGAGATGCGGACAGCGGGTGGAAAGACCCTCACCCCAACCCTCTCCCGGAGGGAGAGGGGGAAGAGACAGAAGGGACAGAAGGGACAGAAGGGATGAAGAAGGGGGAGGATGCCGGGTAAGCATCCTCCCCCTGTGATTACGATAACCGAAATAAAGCCGTGTGGCTCAATACAGTTCCCAGTTGTTTTGCACTGCGGAAGGCCCAAGCGGGTTGGCGAAGATGCGCACGCAGTGTTCGAGCGGCAGATTGCCGAGACCGGGTGTCGCTTCGTTGTCCGGCAGACCGGTTGTATGGCAGGAGGCGACGATAATCCCGGTGTCCATACGGCAGCTGACATCTTTCCAGGTGTCGGCGCCGCCGGACAGGACCTGGTGCTCAAAGACGGAGAACTCCGGAGTTACGGGATCGAGATTGGCATCGAAAAGCCGTCCGATGGCAACCAGCCCACCGCCGGAAACATCGCCCCACATGGCGAAGACATTCCCGTTGGCATCGGCGCAGATGTCCATTCGCTCGCCGGTATCTCCGGCAGGGGAGGCCTCGGTGATTTTCACCAGGGTCCCGGCCATGGCGTCGAATTTCATCACAAAGGTGGCCCCATTGGCGCGACCGATCGTATACAGGAAGTCACCCTGGCCGTAGATCAGTTCGCTGTCGCCACGTCCGCCGGCGATGGTGGCACCCATCCCGCCATCCATAGCAGCATCGATCAGATTTGCCGGGATGATATCACGGACTTTGGCACCGACGTTATTAAAGATCGAGTATTTCACAACGGTGTCTGAATCCTGGAATCGGCAGCAGAACCAGCCGTTGCCCGCCGCCACACCGCGCATGGTCGATGCATTCCCGCCCACGGTGGGAGTGCTGATCGGTGTGGGGGGAACCACAATGCTTCCATCGGGGGAGATCACGGCGATTCCGACAACCTGTCCGGTTCCTTCATATCCCGGCCAACGATCGCCGGTCAACCCACCGGTGGGGGATTTCTGATCCCACCAGTTCAGGGCGATATTGCCATTGCTCATGATGGCGCAGGCACGTCCACGAATCTGTCCGCTATCGGAGAAGAGGGAACCTTTTCCCATGATGTTGACAATATTGGAGGCTTTGGTTCCATCGGCATTGAAGACTTGGATGATGGGAACACCTGAATCCACACTGGTGTCTGCACCGGCAAAAGCGGATATCACACCATCGCCTGTGTATACAGGGGCGTAGGGTTGTGCACGCATGACGACGGCATACTGATTGCCGCGTGCATCAACAGCCACACCGCGAGGATCGCCGCCGAGATAGGCCATGATGGGGACGCCGTTGTCATCCTGGTATCCGGCGCGCTCTTCAAGGACATTGCCCTGCCGATCCAGGACGTTCAAAATCGCGACGTGATACAACTGCTCTTCCAGGGTAGGATTCGGCATAACCACGAGCGGCCTTCCGTCGCCGAGGATAGCGAGCCAAGCCGCCGCAAAATGGTGTGAGCCGCCATAGCCACGGAGCAGAGGAATGTCGCCTGTGATGGGGGTAATCCCGGCGGCTACCGGGTCCTCCACCACCTGGGCGAACGGTTGAGTCGCCAGCCCGACAAGCAATACCACAGCCACAACGAAAATTGCGAAGTATCTCATATTTTTTCTCCTGTTGTTTGTCGCCTCACAAAGAGACTTTTTGGACCTGCTGTTGAATCCTGTTGAAAAACCTCTTTCGATTCCATGGATTGCTCCAAAGAGAATCAAATCGGTCCTTATCGAATTTCCAGAGAGTTGAAACACCTCCTTTCTTCCCCGTATCGACGCGCACCGCAACGCAAATAATGACAAATCAAACATTTATTCAACCCGAATCCGAGAAGCGGCGTTGAATAATACGATCATAGATTGCCTGTGGAGTGATGTCAACCGGTTTTACCCTGTTTTTGACGAATCTTGCAGGACTTTCTCGGCGCTTGACAAGGGAGATCTCGATTCTCGTCCCTTGCATCCGATTCATACGACCCGCAGAATGAAGTTTTCCCCATTTTTACCGGAGCATAACAAGAAAGGATTCTTATGAAAAAAGCGTCCAAGAAGACCAGCAAAGCAACCCGCGAACAATGGAAACAGTCCCCCTGTTCGAACTGCAGAGGGATGTGCTGCAAATATATCACTGTCGAGATCAATGAGCCGAAAGATGATGAGGATTTGGATAATATTCGTTGGTATATGATACACGATGGAGTGGGGATTCTGGTGGAAGGGGATCAATGGATGGTGAGGATGAATGCTCGATGCCGGTATCTTCAGAAGGATTACACGTGCGGGATATACGACCGTCGCCCGGAAGCCTGCCGTCAGTATGACACGGAGAACTGCGATTATCGATCCGTGAGCGAAGGGATACCGACGGGGTATCGGGAGTTTGAGGACTATGCGAAACTCCGGAACTATGTGAAGAGGCAATGGAGGAAGGCATGAAGGATGAATTACGAATTGAAGGAAAAGGATAAGAAAGGGAAGGGAAGGACGGGACAAGGATGGGAACGGACAGATACGGAAGGTGAAGGATGATTCGGGATCGGGTGGCGCGGATGAAGTGGTTGTTGGCGCGGCGGACCTTGAGCCGCTTCAACCTGGATTCGTTTATCCGAGCGGTGAGTTTTCTGGCGTTGTTGGGGATTTTTGCGGCGATTTGTTTTGTAGGGATCAAACAGCTATGCGTCAACCTGATGGCGATTGATATTGTGGGGCCGTTAATTATCAAGCGGTCCTTTGCGTTCGGATTGATGACGCTGTTTGTGATGATTGTCCTGAGCCAGTTGGTGAACACATACTCGCACCTGTTTCAGTCGCGGGAGTTGACCTTGCTGCACCAGTCGCCGCTGGCATCGGGTCAGGTGTTCGGTCCTCAGGCGGCGGAAGGACTGATGAAAGGCTGCTGGATGGCGGCGATTTTTGTGCTGACGATCCTGTTTGCCTATGGTCGAGGCCGTCATGCGCCGTGGTCGTTTTACCCGCTGGCGGTGACGGGTGTGGTCCCGTACCTGCTGATTGCCGCCGGACTGGGCATGCTGATGATGTTGCTGTTAGCCTGGCTGGTTGTGGGGCGACGGAGGCGCGAGCGATTTCTTGCGGTGTTTGCGCTGGGTGGCGTGGGGCTGTTCATCTGGTGGGGACGAATCGCCGCCGGATGGATTTCCGGGGCCAGGACAGCGGAATCTCTTCAGGAGCACCTGGGAGAGGCGCTGGCGAATCTTCGGATTTCGTCCAACCTGTATCTTCCGAGCTACTGGATGTCCGAGCTGGTCGAGTCCGCGATTGAAGGACGAGAATTCGATGTGATCCTTCCGATCCTTCTGCTGGTTACCACGGCCTGGCTTCTGCTGACATTTCTGTGGTTCCTGGGAGGGCGGACGTACCGGTCGGCCTGGCTTTCCTGCATGGAACGGGGGTCGGTCAAGCGCGGGCGGTCGTATATCCAGCGATTCGGATTGCGATTTCCGTTTACGGCACTGCCGCACTGGTTCCGGTCGCTGCTGATCAAGGAATGGTTTATTTTCCGGCGTGATTTCAGTCAGTGGGGGCAGTTTCTGCTCCTGATGGCGCTGGTGGCGTTATACGTAGTTCAGGTGCGGGATATTACGCTCCCGGATCAAGCCTATCGGATCCGGTCAATCGTATCTTTTTTCAACATCCTTCTTCTGGGATTTGTGCAGGCGACATTGGCGCTGCGGTATGCGTTTCCCTCCATGAGCCTGGAAGGGACGGCATTCTGGGCGGTGTGCAAAAGCCCGGTGGGGATCTCGCGGTATTTCCTGGGGAAATATGCCTGTCATTTTCTGTGGATTCTTGCGATTGGGGAGATCATGACGTTGATTCTGAACCAGGTGCTTCACCTGGGCCAGCCGTTTTCGGGGATTGCGATGGCGATTGTGGCGATTCTTTCGCTGGGATTCACGAGTTGCACAGTGGGATTGGGGGCGGTGTATCCGCGTTTCGATGCGGCCAGCGCGGCGGATGTTTCGTCCAGTGCGGGGGCGCTGGTGTCGATGGTGCTGACCCTGTCGTACCTGGCATTCAGCGCGGCAATCCTGGCGCGGCTGATGATGAATATCCTGCCGATGGAAGGCGCGTCTTTCCTGGACGGTCACGGCTGGGAAGGTGTGCTGATGATTGCGGGAGGATTCGGCTGCTCATGGATCCGTATGCTGCTACCGGGATCGGCGGAGGAGTGGCTGGTTCAGCACGTTCCGGTGGGCGGGGTGTGGGACATTCTGGATATGAATTCCACCATGTTGTTAACATTTTTCCTGCTGCTTCAGGTAGCGGCGATTCTGTATCCGGCGCGTGCGGGGGTGAGGCAGCTCCAGGAGATTGCGGGGTAGGGGGGAGAATTAGGATTAGGAATTACGAATTAAAAATTAAGAATTACGAATTGAAGAAGAGGGACGGGCGGATTGCGGGCGAGAGGCCCATATCGTGGATTGAGCGGGCGGACAGCTGTCCGCCCGCGGCATTTGCGGCGACGGGTGAGGGCACGCAGCCGTGTGCCCCTACGGGTTACAACGAGACGGTCATGTGGTGTGTGAACCGGCGCAGGGGCGGACGGCTTTTCGGGGGCAAGATGGCGCAGGAGAGAAACGAAAGACGGGGGCAAGATGCCCCCGCCCCGGTAATCCAAAAGAACGGGGGCAAGATGCCCCCGCCCCCGTGATTTCAGCACTCTTCGATGACTTTGAAATTCAGGAAATGCGACAGGCGATAGATGTCCTGCACATGGTCGCCGTAAAAAATAACCCGATGCAGGCCGCCGGTGTATTGATACAGCATCTTGCGCGCATCGGCGACTTTTGTGGTGATCTTGGTACGGCAGCCACGGTCGCTCTCCGGAACATCGACGATTTCGCCGGTCGAAATCATCATGGCATCCGCATCGAGATACCGGGCCATGGTGATTTTCTGGCCGATGTCCATGAATACCTGCATGGCCGCGCCCTTATCATCCTCCATGTGGCTTCGTATGGCATAAGCACACGGCTTGCTGTCTGGCCCACCCATCTTGGTCGGCGCGACGCAATGCGCGTGGATAACCGCGTCCTTGGAAGTATCAATGACCGGGTCGCTGATGAATCCGGGACGTTCCACCAGGTAGGCGAAGGTGAGCATGGTCAGTGTTGATGGGAGGTCTCCTTCGCATACTCCCACGAGGCCATCATCGTTCAACCGGGCGAAGCCCAGGCACGGATAGGCGGGCAGTTTCCCTTCACGGAACATCCCCAGGCAGTTGATGGCGATGGCCTGCGCGCCCGCCTCCCGGAGCATGTTCTGCATGGCCAGGTAGAACCGTGTGGATTTTTCGATTTCCTCTTTGGACGGCTCAACGACTTTCTTCGCTTGAGAGATCATTTCTCTGGCAAGAGCCGCTGCCTGGGCCTTATCGGCGGCTTCGTAAGCGGCCATCATCTGATCGCCGGAAATGGGGA
>JAKPYU010000703.1 GCA_029568995.1 Candidatus Omnitrophota bacterium
ACCCGTGTTCCGCTGAAATTCGGCACGGAAACCCTGACTTATGTCACCTGCGCCCGCGTTCGACTTACTGTCGAAGGTCCGAATAGTCGGCGCGCGGATGGGTGGGGCGAGACACCTCTCAGCGTCCAATGGGTCTGGCCCAGCTCCTTGCCGTACGAGGAACGGCATCAAGCCCTCAAAGAATTCTGTATTCGATTGAACCGGGCCTGGAGCGAGACCCCGCACCAGGGCCACCCGATGGAAATCGGACATGCTTTTCAGGAGACGGAACTGAGAAATCTGCTGGAGGAATTCAATCGTTCGCGTGCCGGTTCCGATCCGATGCCCTGGCTGGCTGCGCTGGTATGCTGTTCCGCATTCGATATTGCTTTACATGACGCTTATGGCAATCTGCATCAGGTTCCCGCTTATCAGACTTACAATGCAAAATACATGAATGCGGATCTCAGCCGATATCTCAGCCCGGCAGAAGGAACCGATGTTTCTTTTGTCGGCAAATATCCCGAAGATTTTCTGGTATTCCCGGCACCGGAATATCTGGCCGCGTGGCACCTGGTGGGCGGCAAGGACCTGCTGCATGAATCCGAGTTGGACGGTACGGAACCCAATGACGGTTATCCTGTCCTGTTGCCGGATTGGATCGAACGGGACGGCCTCTATTGCCTGAAAGTGAAACTCCGGGGTAACGATGCGGAATGGGATTATGCGCGGCTTGTCGAAGTGGGAAAGATCGCCATCGAGCAGAACTCACATTGGCTCAGCGCCGATTTCAATTGCACGGTTACCGATCCCGGCTATGTGAACGATATTCTGGACCGCCTGATGGAGGAACACCCCCGGATTTACGGGCAGGTTCTCTATGTGGAGCAGCCGTTCCCTTACGATCTGGAAAAGAATCAGATTGATGTGCATAGTGTCTCGGCGCGTAAGCCTCTATTTATGGACGAAAGCGCGCATGATTGGAAAATCATCCGCCTGGGGCGGTCCCTCGGTTGGACAGGCGTTGCGCTGAAAACGTGCAAGACCCAGACGGGCGCATTATTGAGTTTGTGCTGGGCCAAGGCGCACGGCATGACGCTGATGGTCCAGGACTTAACCAATCCCATGATCGCGCAGATTCCGCATGTGTTGCTTGCGGCTCACGCGGGCACAATCATGGGCGTGGAGACAAACGCCATGCAGTTTTACCCGGAAGCCTCAGTCGCAGAGGCCATGGTGCATCCGGGACTCTACCGACG
>JAKPYU010000708.1 GCA_029568995.1 Candidatus Omnitrophota bacterium
GGCGCAATTTCGGCCTCAGTGCGGATGTAGACAGACCTTTAATATTCGGTTAGAGACAAACCTCTACCGCCGTCGGTAGACGAAAGCCGAATCCGGGCCGAGCCGACATGCACATTGACCGCGCAAGGTGAGATCCATCGCGCACTATGTGGCGTAGCCTTCCGGTTACTTTTATTGCAGGGGGAAATTAGTAAACGTGCAGCAACCCTCTGCTCCCTTTTCTCATAGCCCTTATACCTCCGTTCCATACCCTAGACATGGAAGAGAAAACCACTCATACAGAAGTGTATCGCAGTGGGAAAATTGTTTCAAGCACTTTTTCGACAGCACTTTTTCGAGAATTTTCAAAAAAATTCCCGGACGCTGCAGGATAGTGTTCCCCTCACCCCAACCCTCCCCGTGAACGCCTCAAGAACCCCCACCCCGGCCCTCCCCGTGAACGGGGAGGGAGAAGAATCCGTCGTTCCGGCGAAAGCCGGAATCCAGGCCATTTTTATGAAATCAAGAAGAGAAAAGGCATTTCCTGCAAGAAAAGAGAAACCGTTTCCTATCCGATCCTGATGTGTTGAAATACCACCATGTCAATCAAGCGATTCCTGGTTATCGTTCTCTTCACCACGGCGGGATTTTACTCGACCTGCACATTTGTGGATCGCGGATTTCTGGTCAATTTGCTCAAACCGGAAGTGGATTTTGCGTGCTATTACTCGGCGGCTCTTGCAGCGCGCTGGGGTGCTCCCATGCACAACTCCGGGCCGTACCCTCTCCTGGAACCGAACGTTCTCAGGGACACCTGGAAACCCGAGGACGGCGCTCATGCAAAACCTGAAAATGTGTATCTCTATCCCGCGCTCCTGGCGTATGTTCTGGTTCCTTTAACCTTCCTGCCGTTCAAGACGGCAGAGATTCTCTGGAATCTCTCCTGTCTTCTTGCCTACGGAATCGGGGCCTGGGTATTCATCCGATCCATGCGTTTGACCGGATTCCAATCGAAGGTTTGGGAGATCTCCTTTGTGTTCCTGTCCATGATCTGGCTGCCGTTTCTGATTGCGGTGCAGCACGGGCAAGTGGTTCCGTGGATTTTCCTGTTTCTTTCCCTGTCTCTTTGGGCCATATTGACCGAGCGTGATCTTCTTGCCGCCTGTGCGCTTGGCCTGGCGGCCGGATTGAAACTGGGACCTGTTGTTTATGTTGCCTGGCTGCTGGTTCTGCGGCGTTTTCGAGCAGCAGGAATGGCCCTGGTCGTCTTCTTGATCCTGTTGTGCGTGGGGCCGACTCATAATGTCCGGCTTTTCCGGTGGGTCCTGCCGCATGTCCGTCTGGGTTCCACCCTGGAATCGAATCAGTGCCTGAATGGGGTCTTGTGCCGGGCGGCAAGCGAGAATCGGGAACGGTGGATTACACCCGAAGGGCTGACGGAGATTCGGGGTGCAATGTGTCTCGCCGCCGGGCTTGGCGCAATTGCGATGTTTTTTGTCTTTTTCGTGACTTTTCGGGCGGGGGGTAAACCGGAGACCCTTTTGGCCTCATTCTCTCTGGTTGCATTGACCCTGGCGGTGTTTTCGCCCCTGTCTCGTGTGACTGAATATACGTATGCCTTGTTCGCGATGGGGTATGTGGGTAAGAGATGGCTGGAATCCGGCAGGTTGGGCAGGATTGCGCTTGGCGTTCCGGCGGGGGTGGCATTCGGACTGGCGGTGCTGGATTTTGGGGGAATTCTGCACCGTTTCCTGGAGATGCCATGGACGGGATGGGTGTCGGTGAATGCCACCTTCCTCTGGGGAATGATTCTCTGGGCGGTTCTGGCGGCGGATTCGACATGTTGGCGGAACGGATAATGCGGGAGAGCCGACGTCGGCCCTGCACCCCCATCGCCCCTGTACCCCCGCATCTCCCATGCATCTTGACTGCCTGGAATGGTGTTTGTATATTAAGATTTCAGAAGATATTACGTAGCGGGCCGACGATTTCGTCGGCCCTTATCAATCTCTCAGGCACGAAGCGTTTCTTGACGGGACGCGGGGCTGTCCTGGGGATTCGCAGGCGAGGCTAATCGGTGAAAATTCTTGAATCAACGGATGTGGGAACTTGTCGTAAGAAGCTGACCGTGGAGATCCCGCCGGACGAGATTACCAAGGAGCTCGAAGAGATCTATGTGGAATTCTCGCGAAGTGCGGATGTTCCCGGGTTCCGGCGCGGACGTGCGCCCCGGTATGTTCTTCAGATGCGGTATGGAAGGGCTTTTGCCAAAGAGGCCGTCCGCAAAGCAGCGGAAGACGGATTCAATGAAGCCCTGAAAGAGCAGGGGCTTCGAGCCGTGACAGACCCGGAATTCCAGGGACTGGACAATCTGACCCGCAAAGAGGACGAACCGATCACCTTTTCGGGGGAAGTCGAGTTCATTCCCAAGTTTGAACTGGCCGATTACAGCCAGCTTCG
>JAKPYU010000720.1 GCA_029568995.1 Candidatus Omnitrophota bacterium
CCGGGACATTGCCGCAGAAATAGATATCGAGAGAATGCTGAATGACAGAGCGGACACTTTCCGAATCATCCGCTTGAATGGGAGAGTACTGCAGATCCAGCGCAAGAGCCTGTGTTTCAGACGGGACTTCGAAATGAAAAATGCGAATGGACTTGTCATCCGCCAGGGTCAGCGTATCGGTACAACGTAACAATATGCGGCTCTGCATCAGGATTTCTGTATGTCCCAGATTCGTAGTCGGATCAATCTCCCCGCCCCAACAATTCGCACAGAATTCGCGCAACTTCCACCCCACCATTCAGATTCGTATAGGGACTATCGGGAGGGCGTGTCTTTCTACTTGCGGCAAGGTCCCACAAGACATCCCAGCTCCCAGCGCGAAAATCATCCCGTGAGATCTCCTGCAAATGGATGAAACGAGGCAATTCCTCCAGGAAAACGCCATGTTCGGGGAATCCATGACGTTCCAGGTGCAGAAGGTCCGCATCCGCCGCCAGCGACTCCGCCACAATACCGTACCCCAGTTTTCCAAACACGATATCACTGGCAGCCACCAAGTCGGGGTGGTAGGTCTCTGACGGGAACGCACGGTAATTTGCGGCATTGCACTCTTTCCCGACACGGATGAACAGGAAATCGGAATATCGAGCCAGAATATCCGGTGTCACTCCATCCTGGTCATGGCCACCGAAGCTAATGAGGACAATGGGCCGGTCGGACGGGAGACCGAAATGCCTGCGGGCTTCTTCCCGCCCCAGTGTCGGACGTCGAACCACCACGCCGACGTCGCGCACATTCTGAAAAGCAACCAGGCCGCCATGGAACGGCGTCCGCAGCAACAATCCGCACCGGCGGTAGATCTCTCGAATCTCCAGTCGGATTTCCTGCAATGCCTCATGGTGCCGGGCCGTAGGCTCCAGAATCCAGTCCCACGAGAAATTCGCTACGCAGACACTTTGCGTTCCCAACCGTTCGGCTACAAGAACGGCTAATGGTGAAATATCCCCCACGACCAGCGGGGAGCGGGCCTGATACCGCGCGGCTTCCCGTTCGGCCATATTGGGATAGGCGTGG
>JAKPYU010000727.1 GCA_029568995.1 Candidatus Omnitrophota bacterium
GCGCCTTCCACAGGCTCTCTATTTGGGGCGAGCACGATTCCGGTGAACTCAGATCCACTCTCCAATTCAATCAACACATCTTCCATGTTCTGACCCGCCTCGATCTTGATTCGCTTCGGTTCTGATTTGGAGTAGCCTTCTGCTTCGGCATAGATCAAGTAAGTCCATGGCTGGATATTCTCAATCAGGAAGGTCCCATCATAGCCGGTCGTGGTGGTCTTCGTGTTGTACGCAGACATTGTCACTGCAGCACCCGCAATCGGCAGTCGGGATTCTTTGCCGATTACGATTCCCTTAACAGAGGACGCGGACTTGAGGGTGATGGTGAGGTACTCGCCGTTCATCGGGTAGTCCTGATTGTGATCAGCATACCCGGCTGCCCTCACGTACAGGCTAAAATGATCCGCCTTGACCAGTTCTTTGAAATGAAATTCCCCAAGATCGTTTGTTTTGCCATTTCCGTGTATGCCAGGCTCGTTTCCCGGTTTCCCCGTTTGAATGACAACGGAAACCTCTGCATCGGCGACTGGTTTCCCCGAATCGGAAATGATTCGTCCCTGGATCTCCTCGGTTCCCTTTTCGGTCTCATCGACTACAAAGTCGATATCGGTCAGGTCCTGTCCAGGCTTGATATCTATTGTTCTGGAAGGACCCTCGCTTGAGGTATTCCCATTCCGCGGATGGGGAAGGACGCTAAGTTCATAAGATCCCTCTCCCATACCTTCGATCCTGTAGCGACCGTCCGCATCGGTCTTGGGGAGCCCCGGCCCGATGAGATCGGGATTGCCGGCCGCGTTTTTCAATGGGAGATATCTTCGAAGCATATCCGCCCCCTCTGCAGGGGAACCATCCTTGTAAGCTACACGACCTGATACGGATGCTGGTTCGGTGAGCCTAATCTGCACATTGATCGGTTCCTCTTTGGAGCCGGGGACGAAGGAATCACTGATCGCCTCACCGTAAGGAGGCCGCCTGGCGATTGCAATGCCTTGAACCTTCACGAGCGTATCCGCCTTCCAAATTCCTTTGTCGTCAGTCTTGCCTTGTTCCAGCGCATTAGTATCTCTCCCAACGGCATAGATTCGGATTAACGCTTCTGAAACCGACCGCCCAAGCGGGTCGAGAACATGAAATATAACTACACACCCAGGCTCCATCTCTACGAGAAGTTCGTTCCCTTGGGTCTTTTCATCAATCCGAATGGAACTTAGCGGTTGTCCTGATCCCCAGGGATGATAGAATCGAACATATCCCGCCGCCTTCGCAACTAGATAATAGACACCTTTGGATAGACGGGGGAACTCAAAATCGCCTTTTGAATCGGACTTGGCCTTCACAGAAGACTGCTCCGGATTCGGATATTCATGGTGCGGGGCCATAAGTATATCCGCACCGGCTATCGGTTCCGAAGTCTTCTTGTCGATCACCTTTCCGCGGACAGCAAGAGCACCCGCACGGTGGGTAAAATCCAGAGTGGTATTTGGGTGCGATGCGGAAAGAACCACATCCGCGCTGGATTCGAAGAATCCTCTGGGAGGTAGTGAAAGAAGGTGGTAACTTCCCGCCTCGGTTAATGCAAGACGATAGTTGCCATCACTATCGGAATAGACAGACTGCACATCGGTCTCGTTCTGTTGCGCTGCAATTCTCGATCCGGCAATGATCTTCCCGTCTTCCGCCTTGACATGCCCGCTGACCGTATACGTCTCCCTGGTACCGGATTGAATGTCCGTAGCGCTGCTTTGCTGTGCAGATGCGGCGGCCTGGTCGATTGCCCCAGCGGACGCGGAGAGAACTGCTGATTGCGCGGCGGAATCCAGGAGAGCGACAGCGCCGTCCGCTCCGACCAGCGCTTTTTGACCCTCTTTGAGCGATTGCGTTCCGCTCTGATTGCGCAGCGTGACCTCGCCGGACTCGACACCGACCTCCACCTCGCGAGCCGTGGGGGTGGAGTTGTATCCTCCGTAAAGAGCAAACAGCAGAACCACACCGACCGCCAGGCAGATTATTCCTGTAACGATTGCATTGAATCGCATGATGCTCTCCCTTGGTCTATTGTTGTAGACGGATGGCAGGCACGGAGGCCTGCCCTACCGGATGTCTGTTCAATCCAAGAATCCCTCACCCCGATCCTCTCCCGGGGGGAGAGGGAGAAGAGAATATCCCAAAAGATGCCCCCTCTCCCTCCGGGAGAGGATCGGGGTGAGGGTCCTACGGTATCACCTTCACGCGAAACACCGTCCCGACAACGTCTACATTGACAAGCGGAGTCTCCACGGTCAGTGTCGATCCGGCAACAGGCGCGGCGTGGACGGTGATTTCTCCTGCTGCTAGAAGAATCTTACGTTCTTTCTCGTATTGAACCGCGAGACGTGTACCCGGTGAACAATGAAGCCGCGTATGATCCGATAGTTCCACATCGACGGCATCCTGCATGTTAATGAATTTCCCTTTTTCCAAAACACGGGCAAGGCGGGGAGAGATGGTCCCGGTTTGGCTGATCGTAACGGTTGTTTGACCTGGAGTCGGTATATGGAAAAAGTAACCGATAACAGACACAACGAGAAGAACACAGACAGTGGCGGTCAGAACGGACAATGCAACCGGCCGGAAGAACCACATCTGTCGGTATTCCTCGAACCAGCGCGTTCGAACCCCCATTTCCTGCGCCAGCCTCCGGGACAGGGTGGCCTTGTCGATCTCCGGCGGGCGAAGGGAACGGAGAGCGCTGCGGATGTCCTCGTAGGCCGCAAATGTTTCGCGCTCGTTCGAGGAGTCGCCCGGAGATCCGGCCTGGTCGAATCGATCCGAGAGGATGCGTTCCTGTTGTTCCGATAATCGTTCCGCCATGGTTATTCCCTGTATGGCTCCAAAAGTACGCGCAATTTTCGCCGGGCGCGGCATAAATGGGTCTTGACGCAATCCACCGAGACGTTGAGCGATTTTGCGATGGCCTGCTGGGATTCGCCGTTCAGTTCGTACAGAACCAGGACGGTTCGTTGTGCATCCGTCAGGTGAGACAGCGCTTCCTCAAACGCGCACTGGAAACGGGACTCATCCGCCGCGATATCCGGTGTAAAGGTCTCCCGCAACTGGGTGTGCGTGAACGGCTCGTCCTCCTCAATCGAACAGAATTCCCGTTTCCTGCGAAGACGGTCGATACAACAGTTGCGGGCGGCGGTCATCAGGAACCCCTTGACGGAGCCGTTCGAGCCGCGAAACCGCCGTTCTTTCACCATCCGCACCAGGCGCAGCATCGCCTCTTGCAGCACGTCCTCCGCCTCGTCCCTGTCCCATAAAAGCGCGTAACAGAGACGAAGGATATCCGCCGAATACCAGGAGACAATATCGTCAAAACTGGTCCGGTCGCCCTGAAGCATTCGACGAGTCAGATCGGAGGACGCTGCGTTCATTCTCTGAGCCTTCGACATTACTATACGCGGAAAGGGGGAAAAGGTGACAGGTTGATTTTGAATCGTCTTACCGGCAGGCACAGAGGCCTGCCCTACCATTTGTTATGTCATGCCCTGACCTTCGCCTTTCGCGCAGCGGCGACCTCATCGAGGCGGGAAACCGGGGTTGATCGGGGACGGGCTGCGAAGTCGGCGGGGTCCTGTTCCGCGCGTTCGGCGATGCGGATCATGGCGTCGCAGAAGGCATCCAGGGTCTCTTTCGATTCCGTCTCCGTGGGTTCAATCATCAGGGCCTCTTTGACGATCAGGGGAAAATAGACCGTGGGCGGATGAAAGCCCTCGTCAATCAACGCCTTCGCGATATCCATAGCATGAACACCGTTTTTCATCTGGCGCGATGCCGAAAAGACACACTCGTGCATACAGGAACGGTTGTACGGGAGATCGTAGTAGTCTTTCAGGCGGTGCATAATGTAGTTCGCATTCAATACGGCATTCTCACTCACACGGATCAATCCTTCTTTACCCAGTAGCAGAATATACGCGTACGCACGGAGAATGATCCCGAAATTCCCATAGAACGGTGCGACATAGCCGATGGAACCGGAACGGCCGTACTCCAGCGCGAAGGTTCCATCGCTGCGTTTGACTACCAGGGATGTCGGAAGCAGATCGCGCAGTTGTTCGGAGACACCCACCGGCCCCGCACCCGGCCCGCCTCCGCCGTGGGGTGTGGCAAAGGTCTTGTGCAAATTCACATGGACTACATTGAATCCGATATCTCCCGGACGACATTGGCCGAGAATGGCATTCAAATTCGCCCCGTCACAATACATCAGGCCGTCTACATTGTGCACCCGCTCGGCCATTGTGCGCAGGTTCGGATTAAACAGGCCAAGGGTATTCGGACAAGTGAGCATTACCGCAGCCACTTCCGAATCGAGTACCCGTTCAAACTCCTTCATATCCATCACGCCATTACTGTCGGTAGGGACGCTGACTACACCGTATCCCGCAATGGCAGCACTGGCCGGATTGGTTCCGTGGGCGGAATCGGGGATGATGACTTTGGTCTTGCGGTTGCCGCGTTTGCGATGGTACGCCGCGATGAGCATGACGCCGGTCAGTTCGCCGTGTGCTCCGGCCATGGGCTGCATGGTGAACTCCGCCATACCGGTAATCTCGCTCAGCAGGCGTTCGGTTTCGTAGACAACCTGCAGTGCTCCTTGTGTAAGCAGACCGCCGCCCCGCAATTGCGGCAGAAGCGGATGAAGTGCCGAAAAGCCTTCCAGCCGGACAACCTCCTCGCACACTTTCGGATTGTATTTCATCGTGCAGGAGCCGAGCGGGTAGAAATTACGGTCTACTGCGAAATTACGATGGGAGAGGTTTGTAAAATGACGGATCGCTTCGGCTTCCGACACTTCGGGCAATTCCGCCGGTTGCGCCCGAAGGTATTGTTCCGGCAGGTGTGCCGTCGCGGGGACATCGCTTTCGGGGAGCCGTGCTCCCCGTCGACCGGAGGTGCTTTTTTCAAAGATCAGTGACATACGACCGCCTCCAATGCCTCGGCGAACTGGCCGATTTCTTCCTTGGTTCTTTTTTCCGTAACGGCAACGAGCAGGTATTTCTCCATGCCTTCGTAATATCTTCCAAGCGGGAATCCGGCGGCGAAACCGCGCTCGATCATCTGATTGACTACCTCCGCCGCATCGCGGGGCAGTTCAATCGTAAATTCATTGAACGTCGGCGCGGAACATTTCACTTCAACACCGGGGATTGCACCCAGGCGTTCCCGCGCGTATTCCGCGCGATCCGCGCAGACGCGGGCTACCTGTACCAGCCCCTGTTTGCCGAGCAGTGTCATATAAGTCTGGGCCGCGAGTGCGCAAAGCGCATGATTGGTACAGATATTGGAGGTAGCCTTTTCGCGGCGGATATGTTGTTCCCGTGCCTGAAGAGTTAATACAAAGCCTCGTTTTCCTTCACGGTCCACGGTTTCGCCGACAATGCGGCCCGGCATTTTGCGTACATATTCCATTCTGGTAGTCATAAATCCCAGGTACGGCCCGCCGAATGACAGGGGCAATCCCAGGCTCTGGCCCTCCCCTGTAGCAATGTCAACATTCATTTCGCCGGGTGTTTTCAGGAGGCCGAGCGAGATCGGGTACACGGAAAGCACCGCCAATGCGCCGACAGTATGTGCCCTGTTCACAATGTCAGTGAAATCGTCGATGGCTCCGAAGAAATTCGGATTCTGCAGGATAATCGCGGCGGTCCGGTCGTCCAGGTATTTGGCGATTTCCTCCCGGTCGGACTGGCCGTGTACCGGCGTGATTTCATGAAACTCAATGGACAGGTTCTTCGTGTAGCAGTAGAGGATTTTTCGGTAGATGGGGCTGACACCGCCATCCACCAGGATCTTGTTGCGGCCCGTGACGCGAAGCGCCATCAACGCGGCCTCATAAAGCGCGGTTCCGCCGTCGTACATGGAGGCGTTCGCCACCTCCATTTCCAGCAGGCGGCATAGGGAAGTCTGATATTCGTACGCAATCTGGAGCGTTCCCTGGGACACTTCCGGCTGGTAAGGAGTGTAGGCGGTGTAGAATTCGCCACGGCGCAGGACGGCATCCACCGCCGCCGGGATGAAATGGTCGTAATACCCGCCGCCGAGGAAACACACGAGATCCGTGGCGTTCTTTCCGGCGAGATGGCGGAGCCACTGGCTGACCTCAAACTCGGACTTCCCCGGCGGGATCTCGAAACTCTTCGGGCGGAAGGATTCGGGGATGATCCGAAACAGATCCGCCACGCAGTCCAGGCCGAGCGTTTCCAGCATGGCCTTGCGGTCATTGTCCGTGTTGGGAATGTATGGCATGTTTGGTTCTCCCGTTTGTCGGCAACCTACTGACAGGCACGGAGACCTGTCCTACTGACGAACCAGATTACTCCAAAATCGGTGCGGATGCACGTCCATGATGGAAATGATCCACATGGGTTGACTGGCGGCGGGCGTGGAATAGAATGATTGGATAATGATGACACAGTCGGCGATCTCCTTTTTTGGGTATTGGTATTACTTTAGGCCCATAAACATAGGCCCAAGGGAGGAATTGCGCCGCTGACGGTCCAGAAATATAGAAAGCCGAAAAAGGCCGTGGGAAAACCTCCCACGGCCTTTTTGCTTATACAGCGAAATCCCGGAGGCAGGCATCATGTTGGTCATTCTCAAAACCAATTGCACAACGGCTCAAAAGAAGGCCATTGAGGATTACATTTTCAGCTGCAACGGTCAGATTGTGGAAGCGCCCGGAAAGACCCGGAATGTCCTGGGCATCGTCGGGATCGACCATACGGTGGACCGTGAGGTGATTGCCTCGTATCCGGGTGTGGACCAGGTCGTTCCGATCACCCAGCCGTACAAGCTGGCAGGACGGGATCTTCATAAGGAGGACACCCAGATGACCATTCCCGGCAAAAAAGGGGCCAGTATGACGGTTGGAAAGGGATCGCTGGGGATTATCGCGGGTCCCTGCACGGTGGAGAGCCGACAGCAGATTATCGAGACCGCGTATGCGGTGAAAGAGGCGGGTGCGACGGCGCTGCGGGGAGGCGCGTTCAAACCCCGGACCAACCCATACAGCTTCCGAGGTCTGAAAAGCAAGGGGTTGGAATACCTTGCGGAAGCCCGCGAGGAGACGGGGCTGCCCATTGTGACCGAGGTCCTATCGGTCGAGGATCTTCCCCAAGTGGCGGAGATCGCCGATGTGGTTCAGATCGGAACCCGGAATATGCAGAATTACCCACTGCTGACCGCTGCCGGAAGGCAATCTAAGCCGGTGCTGCTCAAACGGGGGCTGGCAGCCACATTGGATGAATTTCTGCTCGCGGCAGAGTACATCATGGTGGAGGGAAACCGCCGGGTGATTCTCTGCGAACGGGGCATCCGAACATTCGAGGGCGAGGTGCGGTTCACCCTGGCGCTTGCCGCCGTGCCGTTGCTGAGGGAAAAGACGCACCTTCCGGTTATTGTGGACCCCAGTCACGGGACCGGGAAATCCTCCATTGTCCGTCCGATGTGCCGCGCCGCCATCGCCGCCGGGGCGGACGGACTGTTGGTGGAGGTGCACCCGAATCCGGAGATCGCCCGGATCGACGGAGCACAGTCCATCACATGCTCGGAATTTTCCACAATAATGAAGGAGGTTTCGGCAATTGCAGACTGCCTGGGTCGGACAAAAATTCACTAGCCGTCTATGGTCCCGTGTCCGAAGTTCTGGTATCCTGTTGGTGATAACGTGACGGATGTGCACCAGGATGGATCGATCGGAATTTTTCATTTCTGACAGCGAAGGCGTCGCTATTGTCCGCCTGCCGGAGGTGGTTGACGAAGCCCGGGCCATTGAATTTGCCGAAAAGTTGGGCGATCTGGAGCAGGATGGACGGCTGAATGTGGTGATCGACTGCGAAGTTCTGCACCTGATCAGCAGCACTCCCATCGGGCACCTGATTCATTTGATTTCCCGCGCAACCGGGGCCGGAGGACGGATCACCATGGCAAGCCTTCCGGAGAGCGTGGAAAGGGTTTTCTGGGCAATCCGGCTGAACCAGCTGCTGGAAACCTACGCAACCGTGGAAGAGGCGGTGAAGTCCTATCGCTCATAAACCCGTCAGCAACGATCCCGTGACCGGGGATGACTTTTGGATGCGGGAATGCCTGGCTTTGGCGCGGGAAGCAGCGGCGCAGGACGAGATTCCCATAGGTGCGGTTGTTGTTCGGGATGGAGAGGTTATCGGACGGGGAAGGAACCGCCGCGAAGAGACCGGAGATCCGACCGCTCATGCGGAAATCCTGGCCCTGAGAGAAGCGGGAGAACGTCTCCAATGCTGGCGGCTGGAAAACTGCAACCTGTATGTGACCATTGAGCCTTGTGTGATGTGCGCCGGGGCTGTGGTCTGGTCGAGAATCCGACGGCTGGTATTCGGAGCACGGGATACGAAGGCGGGTGCGGTTGCAAGTTTGTACCAGATCCCTCAAGATGAACGCCTGAATCATCGCGTGGAGGTTGTGGAAGGAGTTCTTGCCGACGAGTGCGCGGCGATCATGAAAGAGTTCTTCGACAGCCTGCGCAGCGGCCCGGCGTTTGAAGCAAAGAACGATACTACCTGATCGGAGGGGTGGCCGAGACGGTTGAAGGCGACCGCCTCGAAAGCGGTTGAACTGCCAAAAGTGGTTCCGTGGGTTCGAATCCCACCCCCTCCGCTGTTTGATTATCCCCTGAGAAATAAGAACTTAGCGTTTGATGAGGTCTATAGGACCTATGCGACCCATAAGCCCTATAAATGACACTGTCTGCCGGGCTGTGCTATTCTCCTGTCAACAGGAGAACGCCGAAATCGCCCGTGCGGGGGCATTCGGCATACAGGGGGAACCGTCATGCACCATCATACCTGCGAACAAACCATCGGAATCGCGTTTCTGTTCCTTGGCACACTTGCCCTGCTGTTGAACACCGGCTGCTCTTCTGCGGAAGATGATTTCGTGGCCGGGCACAAAGAGGCCGTTGCCGCGAATCCGGAAGGCGTGACGCTGCAGATCCGCCTTGCTGACGGGAAAAAGCAGTTTCACACAGGGGAGATCATTCGGCTGGAACTGGCTTTCAGCAGCAGCAAGCCGAATACGTATCAGGTTGAAGTGCGCGAATACGACCGCAGTGGACGCTTATTTGCAGAGAGATACCTCGTGTCCCCGTCGGAGAATGCGGTTGATCCCGTGCAGAATTATTTCTGGGGACCGCCCTTTTTTGGAGGCATCGGTGGTGGTTTGAGCGGACTTCCCAGAGTTCTTAATGCGACACCATGGACAATAGAGTTTGAAATCAACGAATGGATTCGGTTCGAGAAACCGGGGACTTTTCAGCTCTACGTGATATCCAGCCGTGCATGGGACCAAAATGACAAGGGACGCGATGGCCATACGATCACAAAGCTGCCTGTGGCATCCAATATCATCGAATTTGAAATTCTCCCATTCGACCGAGAATGGGCCGAAAAGACACTGCAGGAGGCGGTTCAAAAGAACGCGGCACGTGTGCTCCGTTTTCTCGATACGGAACAGGCAGCGGAAGAGATGATTAAGCGCCTGAAGGGAACCGATCCGTTCAGTGGGGATGATTTTCAGTATTACATCGGTCTGATTGGTTCGTCGCACAGGGAATATGTTGTCAAGACGATGGAGAAATACCTGGTGTCGCCGGAGCATCCGGTTACTGAGAAGTTTCTGACAGCTCTGGCGTTATGCGCCTATTACCTGCAACTCGACGAGCCAATGCCCACCATGGGACCGGATGAGGAGGAACATCGAAAAGTCTTTATGGCTTACCATGACCGTCAGAGGAAGCGATTTCAAGACATCGAAACGAAATACCTGGAGCAATTGATTGAAGCGATGCCGAAGAAGACCGATACCGCCAAAGCAATCAGCTTGGTGCGTGATATTGCCGAGCATTCGGCTGATAACACTCTCAGAGAAAGAGCTGCACTGTACCTGAAAACGATCGAAAGCGAGGGAAAATAGTCTGCCAGAAGCTTTCCTTTATCCCGTCATGCTGTCCATTCGGGAAAAGACGTGTTATTTTGTTTCCGACGGAAATTTCGTAAGATTCCAATGACCTGCTGAAGATGCGATCCGTTCTTGCAGGGATGGTGAGTTTGTTGTTGTGAGGTGAATGTTGAACCTTCAAGAGGTTGCCGCGTTATTGGGTCTCTCGGACCAGGTGATTGCGCGATGGGTGCGGCAGGGGAATATCCCCTGTCTCGGCACCGGAAGCAACCCGGTGTTTGACGAACAGGAGATTCGTAAATGGGCCAGAAATCACAACATGGTCCTGGGTCCGGGAGTATCTTCCACCGAGAAGGCGCAGGTCAGCCTGGCCCAGGCCATGCGTGAAGGCGGCGTAGTTGCGGGAATCCAGGGCATGGATATACCCCGTGTGCTTGAATCGCTGGTCAATACCGCACCGATTCCCGGTGGTATCGACCGGGCGGTGTTGCTTTTGAGGTTGCTGGAGCGGGAGAAACTCGCATCAACCGGCTTGGGGCATGGGGTGGCGGTTCCGCATCCGCGAATTCCGCTGGAGGACACCCCTCCATATCCCCTGGTCACAACCGCTTTCCTGGACACCCCAATTGACTACGAGTCGGTGGATCGCGTGCCGGTTTCTGTCTTGTGCATGATCATCAGCCCATCCCCCAAGGTGCACCTTCATCTTTTATCGCGCCTCGGACACTGCTTTCGAGACAACGCATTCTTGTCGTTTCTTCAAAGCCGACCGGAGCCGGAAGCCCTTTTTGAGGAAGTGCAGCGCCTGGAAGGACTCCTGGACGGGAAGAGACCCTCATGAGGCGTTTCATCGACCATCCGGCGGATCTCTTATCCTGGCAATATTGGAAACGGGCAGCGTTGCGGATTGACGAGCCGGTATTGCTTGCGGCCATGGGGATTCCGGTAGGATTGTGCAGCGGGCTGGCCGCGGTGTTTCTGAACCATTCCATTCAGCGAGTTTCTCTATTTCTCAAGCCGGTCTGGGAGCATTGGTACGCGTTGCTTCTTCCAGCAGTCGGTGCAGTGCTCTCGGTTTTTCTGCTGAACACGGTTTTTCGGGATGGAGGCGAACACGGCGTTCCCGGTGTGATCTACAGCGTATCACGCAAGGGGGGACTATTACGTCTGCGGTCGAGTGTTTCCCAGCTGTTCGGCAGCCTGTGCACGATTGCGTTCGGAGGTTCCGCCGGTCCGGAGGCCCCGATTGTGGTCAGCGGGGCCTCCATCGGCTCCAACATTGCGCAGTTGTTCCGTTTGAACGAACGTCGCCGTGTAGCCATGGTGGGCTGCGGAGTTGCGGGAGCGATATCCGCCATCTTCAATGCGCCCATCGCCGGGATTGTGTTCGCCGTGGAGGTAATTATCGGCGAATGGACCGCCATTCACCTGGTGCCGATCGGCATCGCCTCCGTTGTCGCCACACAGGTCAGCCGTATCCTTCGTGGCAACCAGATCCCATTTGAGCATCGTGTGTTCAACATTCACACCCTGGATCTGATTTCCTGTGTGGGATTCGCCATCCTGCTGACCGGACTGTCCGTATTGACTTGTGTAGTCCTTCCGGCGATTGAAAGCCGGATGCGTCGCCTGTTCGCGAATCGTTGGCTGCGTATCATTACGGCGGGTCTTGTGGTGGGGGAGATCGGATTCTTCTTTCCCGATGTGTTGGGCGAAGGCTATGAATCCGTGTATCGGATTATCGAACAGCATCAGCAGCCCGTGCTGATAATGGCTCTTCTGATCGCACTCATGAAGATCCTGGCAACTTCGCTGACGCTGGGAACGGGGAGCGCCGGCGGGATTTTTGCCCCATGCCTGGTGATCGGCTGTTTCGCGGGAGTGGCGTACCGGGACATTCTGGCGTGGGCCTGGCCGTCGGTGGAATGGGTCGGCAGCGGATGTTTCGGGCTGCTCGGCATGGCCGGGATGATCGGCGGCGTGCTTCATGCTCCGCTGACGGCGATTTTTCTGATTGTTGAGATAACCGGCGGGTATGAGGTTATTCTGTCCCTGATTCTTGTTTCGGTTTTGACCTCGGCGCTGTCCCACTTGTTCATTCCCGCCTCGGTTTACAACCAAGATCTGATCGAACGAGGCCAGCTGCTTCGCCCCCGAACCGATGCCCGGCTTCTGGCGGACCTGAATGTCATGGAGGTCATCAACCGGAATGTGATTTCGATCCCCTCCGACATGCTTCTTCGCGACTTTGTGGATCGCGTTCGGGACTCCGATCACAGGTACTTTCCCGTTACAGACCCAAATACGGGCGACTTTGTGGACATGATCTCCGTGGATCGCATCCGCTCCTACCTGTTCAGCCCGGAACTGCACAATGTCGTTCTGGTAGAGGAGATCATGGACGGCGTGCGTGAACGGGTGAAACCGGATGACAGCCTGATCGATGTCATGGAACGTTTCGACCGAAGCCGTTCATGGGTGCTGCCTGTTGTAGAGAATGGGAAATGCCTTGGAATCATTTCCAAGGCCTCGGTGCTGAACCAGTACCGAACGGAGCTGATGATTCAGGGGAGTTCGTGATGGCGGACAGAGTGGACGGGCTTCGGCGTCATTCCGTCTCTTTCATACACAAGTCCAACAGTGCCTCTCTCAACCGATCCACCTCGAATTCGAGCGTTTGATACACCTCCGGCGCATCCTGTAGAGAGTTGTCGAGACCGAGTTTCTCCAATTTGAAAGCGGCATCGTGGGCCGCGCGGGTTGCGAAATTGCCGATTGCACCTTTCAAGGTATGGGCGCTTGCCGCCAGAGATTGCGCATCGTGGTTCTGAATCGCTTCCTGAATCCGCGCCAGCAGTCTGCACGACTCCCGGACAAACATCGCGACAATGTCCCCCAGAAGGTCCTTGTCATGATCCACACGTTCCATCAGTTCCGGCACATCCAGAACAATATCGGGACCTCGCTCGAAATGCGATGCGGGTTCCTCAATCGCATCGGAGTCGGCGAGTGGAATTGCGCGTGCAATGGCCTGTTCGAGATCGGCCAACTGAACGGGTTTCGTGATGTAGTCGTCCATTCCGGCGGCCATGCATTTTTCGCGATCCCGTACCATGGCACAGGCGGTCATTGCGATGATGGGAATATGCGTCCCGGTTTCAAGTTCCCGCTTTCGGATTTCGGAGGTCGCCTCGTAGCCGTCCATCTCCGGCATTTGAATGTCCATGAAGATCAAATCGAATCGGTCGTTCTTCATGGCATCCAGCGCTTCCAGTCCATGCCGCGCAATAACCACGCTGTGCCCCTGCCGGGCGAGCATGGCCGAGGCAATCTTCTGGTTCACGATATTGTCTTCCACAAGCAGAATACGAAGGGCCACGGACTGAGGGGTGTCTGAAAGACTGCCAGGTTTCTCTTGTTTACCGATAGATTCCATGTTCCCGATCAACCTCGCGTCGCGCAACCGACCTTGGGGGACAGGCATAGATTCCTATTCACAGGCAGGAAGTACCGATCATGGATATTGTATCCAAAAATCCCGCGCGACCTTGGGTAGTCTCCGTATTCGCCTGTCGAAACAAGGCCTTCCTATTCCTTGACGATCACGCACAGCTCAAAAGCATGGACATCCGAACTGGGCAGGGGATCGTCAACCAACACTTTCGCGGTCATGTTGTTTTCCGGAGACGGCGGCTCCATCATATAGATATGCCCCCGGCCTTTCAGGCGACGGATGACATACTGCCCGTCCTTCGGGAACGGCGCCAGAAATTCTTTGCGCACATTTCCGATGGGGTCTGCGATGAAATGCTGGGCCGTGTACTCCTTTTCGGTGATGGAAAGGATATCGCGCCCATCCAGAGTTCCCGACCAGCGGAACACGGTTTTTGCCTTGGGGTGTTGAGCCAGAAGCGCATCATCATTTTTGGCGGCTTCCTGGATCATCGCATGAACGTCCTGAGCGGTGGGGGCCTCTTTCAGTTCCCGTTCGGTCTTGCCCGGATTCTCATAGCTCCGTTGAGCGACATCTAGGAACACCTCTATGGGCGTGGTTCCGTAGTAGGGATCGTGCGCATTGTGTTCCTGGAGGGCATTTTTCAGAGATTCGATTCGCTCGCCGAGCAGTTCACGGCCCTCCTCCGTGGGATTTTCGCGGTATGCATAACACGCAAAGACAGCGGCTATGTATGCTCGATTCAGTTGCAGAGCGTACACCCCCCGTTCCAGGTCGCTGCGAACCTGCGCTACCGTCTCGCGATCCTGTAAGTCATCGGCAATCCCTGCGAAAGAGTCTCGCGCATCGCGCCAGACTGCGATGCCCATGTCCATTTCATCCAGGGTGTCCTGAATCCACGGCTTGCATTGCAGGTAAACCTCAAAGAGGAATTTGTCCTGCCCGGCTCCTCTGTCCCACGGTGGAATGCCCTTGAGCGCGAAGCGGTCCACGTAGATATGCGGCGAGGGATTCCAGTGCGTCACAGCCAGGGGACGCACATACCAGGCATTTCGGACAGCCTTGTCCAGGGCCAGAAAGACATCGGCCACCTGTTGTGCGTGATCCCGCCCGAATGTTGTGGCGGCCCAGTCGCTGATGACCTCCCGCACTTCCGCGCCGGGGTCCCAGGAAAAGCGCCAGATCATATACCGTGCGGCATCGCCCGGCGCATGACCCGCTGTTCCACCGGCATTGCTCACGCTAACCGCGCCACGGTTAAGGGCAAATTGCATCCCGCTTGCCACTCGTTCGGCGGCAAAGTCCATGATCGGAGCCTCCATACCACGCTTGAACCGAGAGGTTTCCACCTCGACATTGGTCTTGTGTGGCGAGCAGCCGAAAGTCGGATTGAGCTGCTGGAACTGCCACTGGTCCGTGCGGGTCAGCTTGATGGAAACGATCAGGTTGTCTGTCGGGATCTCGTCGGTGAAAATCCGCTCGTAGACCTCCGCGATGCTATGTTGTTCATGGCTGCTGGTGACCCAGGTTCGGTGGATGTATTCCTTGCCGAATTCCCCGACGATCACGCCATGGCAGGTTTTCAGGATCTGTTGATAAATCAACTCGATGGAACGCTGCTCCCGTTCGCAGCGGTGATGAACCAGGTCGAAGGCTTTCAGTTCGCCGCGCGGGATGATTTCGCCTGTGCGGACCAGGATTCCGTCCAGTTCCGGCACGGCACGTAAAACGCTGCGCAGCTTCTCACGCAGTACTTCCCAGAGATTGGGGTCTTGAGTGCAGAGCTCGGCATTCATCGCCTTGAGCCACTCATCGCGGTAAATCAGTTCATCTCCGACAAGGAAGACTCTCAGCCCCAGCTCATGGGCAATGCGGATGTATTCGCGGAAGGCTTCTCTGCGGATGAGAACCGATTCCGGCGGGGTATCCGGGCCGACCCAGGCGAGCTCATTTCGATCATACGGAAGGAGATCCGTTGCGCCGAATTGGACTGCGCTGAGAAACTCCTCGCGCAGCCGCTCTTGCTCTCTCTTGAATTTGGGATTCACCGGGTCGGCCAGCGTATTATCCGCCGGGGCTGTGTTGTTGAAATGGCGTTCGAGTTTCGGGAAGCGGGTAACATTGGATTCGGGAATTTCCCCGGTCACCTTGATTCTATCCGCAACCCACGCCAGTCCGGCAGCTGCGCCCAGCGAGGAATATCCCAACACCGTCCACTGTTTGCGGCCATCGACCGTCTTGCAGGAAAAGATGAATCCCTGCGGGTGCCGGGGCGGTGGGGGGCAAAGTTCTGCCGGACCCACATAGCCCATGATCGTATCCGCATTTGCTGCGGACTGCGACACAAGGCTCCAGCCTTCATGCTCCATTGCAGTGCGGAGCACGTTCATCATGCCCACAACTGCCGGGTGATCCTGAAACTGCGGATGGATTTTCACCGTGTATTCCTCCGCGGCGGGAACCGGCAGGGCAAACAGGCAGAATAGAAGCAGGCATCGAATGCTCTTATGGATTGTGGGGCGAATTCTCCTGTCCATTTTGAATTCCTCGCTCAAGTGGGATGGAGAGTAAGGATTCTGCATATGGACTGAAATGGCAAGGGCCATTGAAGATTCTCATGGAATCCTCAATGGCCCGCTGTGCCAGTTATCTTGGAGCGTCTTAATTAGGCAATCTGGCTGAAATCGAGATTCGCCAGTTGCTCGTACAGATGCCAACGGGTTTTGACATCCCGCTGGCCCAGTTCGAGCAGCCGCTGCGCCTCTTCCGGCTTGCTCTTCGTGAGCGTTCGGAAGCGGATCTGCTGGTAAGCATAATCCTTGTAGGAAATGGTCGGCGCTTTGGAATCCAGTTTCAGCGGATTCTGGCCTTCTTCTCGCAGGGCCGGATTGTACCGGTACAGAGGCCAGTGGCCGCTTTCAACCGCCGCTTTCTGGGTGTCCATGCCGGAAGTCATGTTAATGCCGTGAGCGATGCAGTGGCTGTAAGCAATGATCAGGCTCGGTCCGTTGTAAGATTCCGCCTCAACAAAAGCGCGGACGGTCTGCAAATCGCTTGCACCCATGGCGACCTGCGCCACGTAAACACTGCCGTACGACATCACCATCATGCCCAAATCTTTCTTGGACAGCGGTTTTCCACCGGCAGCGAATTTCGCCACGGCGCCGCGCGGTGTCGCCTTGGACATCTGCCCGCCGGTGTTGCTGTACACCTCGGTATCGAGGACCAGAACGTTGACATTTCGTCCAGAGGCCAGGACATGATCCAGGCCACCATAGCCGATGTCATACGCCCAGCCGTCGCCACCGACGATCCAGACACTCTTGCGGATCAGGTAATTCGCCACGTTCGCCAGGTTTTTCGCATCGGCGGAGTCGATCTTCGCGAGCTTCTCTTTCAACGCCGCAACCCGTTTCCGCTGAGCGGCGATTCCGGCTTCATCGGACTGGTCGGCTTTCAGAAGGCCGTCCACCAGTTCATCGCCGATCTGACCGGCGAGCTTGGTGAGCAATTCTTTGGCGTACTCTCCCAGCTTGTCGATGGTCAGACGGAATCCGAACCCGAACTCCGCGTTGTCCTCGAACAGGGAGTTCGACCAGGCCGGACCGTGACCGTCCCGGTTCACTGTCCAGGGAGTGGTCGGCAGGTTTCCGCCGTAGATGGAGGAGCATCCGGTGGCGTTGGCGATAATCGCGCGGTCGCCAAACAGGCGGCTGAGCAGCTGCACATACGGCGTTTCGCCGCAGCCCGCGCACGCGCCGGAAAATTCAAACAGCGGCGTGAGAAGAGCCGTTCCTTTGACCGTAGAAACCTTGACCTGGCTGCGGTCGTATTCCGGCAGACCCAGGAAGAACTTGAAGTTCTCGCGCTCGGTCTCGCGGATAGGCGGCTGCGGAGTGAGATTGATCGCCTTGCGGGTGGGGTCCTGCTTGTTCTTGCCGGGGCAGGTGTGCACGCACGCGCCGCATCCGGTGCAGTCTTCCGGTGCGATCTGAATGGTGAACTTCTTGTCCTTGTATTCCTTGCCCTTTCCGTCGGCGGACTTGAATGTCGGCGGGGCATCTTTCAGGCAGGCGGGATCGTAAATGTTCATCCGAATCGCCGCGTGAGGGCAAACCAGGGTGCATTTGCCGCATTGGATGCAGACTTCCGGGTCCCACTCCGGAATTTCCAGCGCGATGTTGCGCTTTTCCCACATGGTGGTTCCCAGCGGGAATGTGCCATCCTTGGGGAACTTGCTGACCGGAATGGAATCGCCACGCCCGGCGATAATCTCTCCGGTTACCTCTTGCACGAACTGTGGAGCCTCCACCGGAACCGGTGGCGGCATTTCGATGGTGCTGGTCGCCTTCGCCGGAACCTTCATTTCGTGCATGTTCTCGATGGCCTGATCCACGACCTGGTAATTCATCTTGACGATATCCTCGCCCTTTGAACCGTAAGTCTTTTTGATCGCCTTCTTGATCGCGGCGATAGCCTCATCCCGTGGCAGGACACCGGAAATCGCGAAGAAACAGGTCTGCATGATTGTGTTGATCCTCGCACCCATGCCGTTGTTCTTGGCGACGGTGTAGGCATCGACTACGTACACTTTGATCTTTTTATCGATGATCTGCTGCTGGACCTTGCGGGGCATCTTGTCCCACGTCTCTTCCGGCGAGTACGCAGAATTCAGCAGGAACACCGCGCCGTCTACCGCATATTGCAGCATGTCGTACTTTTCCAGAAAAACGAACTGGTGGCAGCCGATGAAATTGGCCTTGTTCACCAGGTAGGTGGAGTGGATCGGCTTGGGGCCGAAACGCAAGTGGGATATGGTGACCGACCCGGCTTTCTTGGAATCGTACACAAAATATCCCTGGGCAAAGTTCTCGGTTTCGTCACCGATGATCTTGATGGAGTTCTTGTTCGCTCCGACTGTCCCGTCGGATCCGAGGCCATAGAACATGGCGCGGACGACTTTTTCCCCCTCGGTACTGAACGAGGCATCGTAATCCAGGCTGGTGTGGGTAACATCATCCTCGATCCCGACGGTGAAGTAATTCTTGGAGTCCTTCTTGGACAGTTCGTCAAAAACCGCCTTGACCATGGCGGGGGTAAATTCCTTGGAGGAAAGCCCGAAGCGGCCACCGATGACTTTCGGCATGGCACTGAGCGGGCAGGTTCCATCGGCGAGACCTTCGGCCAACGCCGCGAGAACGTCTTTGTACAGCGGCTCGCCGCCTGCTCCCGGTTCCTTGGTCCGATCCAGCACAGCAATGGCTTTGACGGTTTTCGGGATGGCTTTCAGGAAATGTTTCGTCGAGAAAGGACGATAAAGCCGGACTTTGATTATGCCGATCTTTTCACCTTTTTCCGTGAGGTATTCGACGGTCTCGTGAGCGGCTTCCGCACCGGAACCCATGAGGATGACAATCCGTTCGGCATCCGGCGCACCGAAATAATCGAACAGATGGTATTGCCGCCCGGTGACTTTGGCGAACTTGTCCATGTATTTCTGGACAATCTCTGCACAGGCATCATAGTACGGATTGACCGTTTCACGGCACTGGAAGAACACATCGGGGTTCTGTGCCGAGCCGCGCAGAACCGGGGTGTCCGGCGAGAGGGCGCGCTGACGATGGGCATGAACCAGGCTCTCATCGATCATCGCGTGCATATCGTCTTCGCTGAGCTTCTCGACTTTCATCACCTCGCTGGAGGACCGGAACCCGTCGAAGAAATGCACAAACGGGACCCTCGCTTCGAGCGTCGCCGAATGGGCGATCAGGGCCGTGTCCATGATTTCCTGGATCGAGTTGGAGGCGATCAGGCCGAATCCGGTGGATCGGGTGGCCATGACATCGCTGTGATCGCCGAAAATGGAGAGCGCATGAGCGGCCACGGTACGGGCGGAAACGTGGAACACCGTGGATGTCAGTTCGCCCGCAATTTTGAACATATTGGGGATCATAAGCAGCAGCCCCTGGGAGGCTGTGAACGTGGTGGTCAGCGCGCCGGTCTGCAAGGCTCCGTGGACCGCGCCGGAAGCGCCGCCTTCACTCTGCAACTCCACCACCGTGGGGATCGTGCCCCAGATATTCCTGACTCCATCCGCCGACCAGGCGTCCGCCCATTCCCCCATGGTCGATGAGGGGGTGATGGGATAAATGGCGCATACTTCGCTGGTTTTGTGCGCTACATACGCCGCCGCCTCGTTCCCATCCATCACAACCGTTTGACGTGTCATTCGTGAAACCTCCGTGATTCTTGGCCGGAAAATCCCATATCCATTCGGATTCCTTCACCGTCGTCCGGCTCTGTCGTGCAAAGGGGGAATCGGGTTGGAAGGAATGAGCAGTGCAAGAAATGGTGAATACCGGCTCTTAACTGTAAATTTGTCTGACTCTTTTATACCACAAACCGCACCATTCCGGCAGTCTGAGGGGGAGGGGGGGCATATGCGCCGACTTCAGGGACCCGTCATTCCGGCGAAAGCCGGAATCCAGGAAAAAT
>JAKPYU010000739.1 GCA_029568995.1 Candidatus Omnitrophota bacterium
ACGGGAATTACATGGGTGGACAGCCCGACGAGCTCGATCGCCCGTTTGGCCAGATCGAACCACGTTGCCTTCCCCCGGTTCCTCACGTGGAATATCCCCCGGGCATCGCATTCCAGGAGCGTCCTAATGGCTCTGGCAAGATCCCTGGCATAGGTTGGAGAACCCCACTGGTCGTTCACCACGGATATGGTATCCTGCTGTTGTGCAATTCCCAGAATCGTGGACACGAAATTCTTTCCGTAAGGGCCGAAGAGCCACTGTGTCCGCACGATGATATAATTTTCAACACCTTCCTGTACGGAAATCTCTCCGGCACGCTTGCTTTTCCCGTATACACTCACCGGGTTCGGTGCGTCGTCTTCTTCATAAGGCTTGGGGTTTTCACCGTCGAAGACATAGTCGGTGCTGATGTGCAGGAGCTTCGAGCCGTATTCCTCACAGGCCCTTGCCAGATTCCCCGGGCCTCTGGCGTTGAGCTCGTATGCGATATCGCGGTTCTTTTCGCAGCCGTCCACATCCGTGTAGGCAGCGCAATTGATAAGCCAGTCGGGACCGCACGATGCCAGGAAGCCGCGGATCGCGGGCAGGCTCGTTATGTCCAGGGGGTTGTCCTCGGAAGCGATATCAGTCGCAACAACAAGATCTCCCTGGCTTTTGCACAGCTGAGCCACTTCTTTCCCCAGGAGACCCATCGCTCCGGTGACCAGGATTTTCATCTGTTTCCGTACATCCTTTCATAGTACTGCTGGTAAGTCCCCGAAAGGATTCTTTCCCACCAGGGCTTGTTGCCGAGATACCACTGAATGGTTTTCTCCATCCCCTCCTCGAACTCATGTTCCGGCTTCCAGCCGATCTCTCCTGCGATTTTTGAGAAATCCATGGCATAGCGGAAATCATGCCCGGGCCTGTCCGTGACAAACCGGATGAGAGATTCCGGCTTGTCAAGAGCACTGAGGATGATGCGGACAATCTGGATATTCTCTTTCTCCGCATCCCCTCCCATATTATAGAC
>JAKPYU010000790.1 GCA_029568995.1 Candidatus Omnitrophota bacterium
GTGAAGCAGGTGGAGGAGGCGCAGCAGAAAGTTGTAGCGATTATCCGCCGCCTGGAGGAATCCGGTGAGATCACCATTTCCCGTGGCGGTGAAGAGGACATGATGGTGTAAGAATAATTACGAATTAGGAATTAAAAATTAGGAATTGAAGAAAAGAAGAAAGATCACAAAACGGTAGGACAGGCGTCCCTGCCTGTCAGATAATGTGCGTTCCCCTCTCCCTCCGGGAGAGGGTTAGGGTGAGGGAAAAGAAAAGTAGCGCAGCCACTTCACCTTGACCGCGTCCGCCTCCTTGGCATGTCGATATCAGGTTCCGTGACGTTGTCCTGTTCTTCGGCTATGTTGAATTGAATCCGGTACGGGGTATTGGAGAACAGCTGCCCGTCAATCGTGCGAAGCTTCTTTCCGATGCTGATCGAATACCGCGATCCGGCATTCAATCCCACCTCCACCTCAATTCTTCCCCCTGAACCGCGACGGTGTGCAAAGAACTCCGGCACGGATTGTGCGCGTGGAGTGACCTGGAACGCTCCGCTCAGGCTGGCCGGATCGACAGGTGCGTTGGTGTCGATAATCAGGCGGTGCATCGGAAACAGAAGCACGTTCTTTGCCCCGTCTTTCGGGACACTGCCGACAATCAACGGGCCGTCTGTCGTGAACCGAAAGACATAATCGTTACGCAACGGTATCCCTTTCGGATTTGATGCCGACTGACCGATCACAACCTCATAAGTCGTCTTGAATTGAACCCCCTGGGGACCCTGACGCAGCAGACGAAGGTGCAGTGTGTCATCGTCCGAAAGCTCGCTCTCCCGACCGAAGAACAGGTCCAGGGCAACGGCCGGTGAGACAAAGACGCTGCTTTTGACCGAATTGCCGTCCATCGCCTCACTGAATTTGACCGTAACATCGAGAAATTCATCGAATCCCACGTTCCGTGCCCGATTGGGCGGATTCGAGCCGACCACGTAAGGATGCTCGACCTCTCGTTTCAAGACCACCGGAGCGAGGGGATTGGTTTCTTCGGGAAAAACGGTTACGTCTTCCAGGTATTCCGTCTGGTAACCGGCCTTTTCAAAAATGACCAGGTGTTTTCCCGCCGGAACATCCTGAAATGTGAAGAAACCTCCAGGTGCGGATAGAGTCACCTGGTTGGTGGTTTGAACGGCCACAGTTACGCCGCCGGCGGCATTGTCGTCTTCCAGGGTCACCATCCCCTCGATGGCTCCATATCCCTCCACACCATTTTCCAGGTCCTCTTCCGTGACGAGCTGCAGCGCCAGGGCGGGCGCTTCACTGATGATACTCGCGCCGATCTCCACGTCGAACAACCGATCGGTCCGATACCCCGGATGCGAAGCCTCCACCACATATTTCCCGCTCGGAATATCGACGAAAATATACCGGCCTTCCGCGTTTGTCATGACGGTTTGCTGGATTCCAATCAGCCGGACCGTTGTCTCTTCGTGGCTTGTCTGATCCTGAAGCGTAACAATTCCCTGCAAGACGCCCCGACCGACTTGCCCGGCACTGCGGCGCAGGGTCACAAAGACTCCGATCCCCGCCGTTGCAGAGAACGGAGTGATATTCGGGACCTGCTCCGTGCTGAATCCCGCATGGGAAAACTGTACGCTGTATGGACCTTCTCCAAGGTTCTCCAACCGGAAACTACCGTCCACCGAGGTCGTCGTTGCAGAGTCTGGAAATTCGAGCACCGTCACCATGGATCCGCTATGATTCATCTCTCCGTCCAGGAGGACTCTCCCCCATAAACGCCGGTCGCCAAGGACCGGCTTTTCGATCTCCGGTATCGGGGTTGGTGCGGCAGGCAGAGAAAGCACGATATCCGGCAGAATCATCGCTGCCGGTTCATCCACAATGACCTGGAGATCGCTGACGCTCTGATATCTGTCCTTCAGGGCGATGAGCTGGTACGTGCCCATCTTCACTTCGTCGAATCGAAAAACGCCGCTTTCGTCGGTGGTTGTGGAATGCGGCGTTCCCAGAAGCAGGACAATCGCGCCGGAATGATCTTCCCGGCCCTCCAGTAGGATTCGTCCTCGAATACTGCCCGTTTCAGGCGGCAGAGGAATCAGCGCTTGGCTGGCTAGAGTTACCTGTGCTCCCGCCGCAATCTGCACGGGTTCACGGATTTCCTCATACCCCTCTTCGGTGACAACCAACTCGTAATCACCGGCCATGATTCCCTGGATATAGAATCGCCCCTGGCGGTCGGTGAGAGCCTGGTGGGGCGTACCGGGCAGGAACACATGAATCCCCTCACTGTCCGGTGTGTCCGGGAGAACAAACTGCCCCGACAGATCGCCCTCCGGGCCTGTTCGGGCACACCCGACCAGAAGCACCGCTGCAACAATCCCACAAAGGAGACTCAACAAGGCCCCGACCTTCCGAGCGGCAGAGGGGCGGGGGCGGTGATTGGAAAAAGAAAGCGGGGGAGAGATTCCTCCCCCAAGCCTGGGGGAGGTTAGGTGGGGGTTGGCCGGATCGCACAAGACTCCTTGGTGTGACAGTTGCACGCGAGCTTTCTTAGGAGGAGCCAGCCCGGAGTCTGCGAAGGGCGGCTCCGGGGCGATCTCAGTCCCGGTTCCTGAGCTTGTCGAAGGGCCGGGACGGGGAGATCCAACAACGAGATCGCCACGCTTCGCTCGCAACGACGGTTGCGAGGAAGATCTCTTAAAACAGATCCCTGGAAAACGATCAATCCACCGCATCAACGAGTGTTCCTCCACCTGAATTCCCGCGGAAAACAGACCGCCTCTCGCATCCTTCCAGCGGACTCGCCTGCTTCTCCCTCTCTCTCCGGGAGAGGGTTGGGGTGAGGGAGTCTGGATGTTGCCGAGTATCTTGCCCATTCCTCTTCCCCAATACCAACGAGGCAAAACACCTTCATTCTTCAACACCAGGGACGGCTGTTTATATTCATTCAAACTCCACAAATTCCGTTTCCTGATGTCTTTTTCTCGGGCGGACAGGTTCGGGAGAATCCACCTTCTTAACCCGATATCGGTCGAGAGAAAACCGCTCCTGATTCCGGTCGGCATCTTTCATGGATTCACGGGGCGGCAGGAGTCTTCGCGGAGCGACTTCCCGATCTTTCTCCGTCGATTCATCGGTTTTGAAGGTTCCCATGGCCATGGTCAGTTTTTCGGCTTCGGCGGCGTTCTTTTGGGTGGACTGATCGATCTCTTCCAGCGCCTTGTTGATTTGTTCCACGCCCAATGCCTGCTCATGCGAGGCGTGGGCGATCTCCTCGACCAGCTTGGTGGCCTTGCTTGTCTGAGACACCACTTTCTCGAACACCTCGCTGGCGTCCTCCACAAGATCGCCTCCGTAACGGATTTTCTGAACGGTGTTCTCGATCAGGGCGCCCGTTTCCCGTGCCGCTTCCGCCGAACGCATCGCCAGGTTCCGCACTTCATCGGCCACCACGGCGAACCCGGAACCTGCCTGGCCCGCACGCGCCGCCTCGACAGCCGCATTCAGGGCAAGCAGGTTGGTTTGGAAAGCGATTTCATCAATGGTCTTGATGATCTTCGCCGTTTCGTCGCTTGCCTTCGTCAGCTCATCCATCGCGCTGATCAGGTCTTTCATGGATTTGCTGGCCTGGGCGATTTCCACGATGGTCTCGCCCATCAGTGTGTTGGCCTCCTGCGCTTTCTCCGCATTCAGCTTGCTGGCCGAGGAAATCTCCTCCACGGAGGCGGAGGTCTCCTCCACCGCGCTGGCTTGCGAAGTCGCACCGTCTCCCACAATGAACGCTGACCTCTGGGCACGGCCCACCACGCTGTTCAACTTTTCCACGAACGAGTTGAACAATCTCGCCAGAACTCCGATTTCATCCTTTGTCTGAATCTCCACCCGACGGGTCAGATCCCCCTCATCCCGGTCGAACTTCTCCAGAAGATGCGTAAACTCCGCCAATGGTTTCCCGACGTGCTTCCGAACCAGGAGATACATCGCCGCGATCAACACCACGATAATCAGCAGGACCGTCTGGATGGTGACCCGCAAACTGCTTCCGACCATGCCCGCCATGCTCTTTTCAGCCTGATCTTTTGCATCCGATAGCGCTTGCGTCGAAAACCGGAAATACAATACCCCACCCACTCCCCCTGTCTTCCAGGTGAAATGGCACCGGATGCAATCCGGCGTGATTTCCTGCGGCTGGTAAATGTCGATCGACTCCTCGGTGTGCAGGAGAAGCATTTCGGTTTGGGAAAGCAGACGTTCTTTCAGGTCTTCCGGAATGGTTTTTCCAATGAACTTCTCATCCGATGAATGGGATACGGTGCCTCTGTGGTCAAACAGAGAAAACTCCAGAAGTCCCTCGACCTCCCGCTGCTGATTCAACATCCGCGTGAACTTCTCCATTTCACCCCGTTCCAGGGAACCGGCAACTCCACGCTGGCTGGATCGAAAAATATTCTTGGCGCTTTCCTCCTGCTGCTGGGTCACCAACTTGACATTCGAATCCGACATGTCCCTGATCAGACCCACTCCCGAACGATACTGGAGATATTGGGCGATGGTCACAATCAAGATCAGTCCGACAAGGAGGGAAAGAGTGAGTTTCGTGTGCAGTTTCATAAGAAGTTGATCTTCCTGTCCATGGATTCCCGTGTTGACTCGGAATCTCCGGCACGTTCGATATGCACACTAGAATAATGGATAGCAGCCGCAGACGGCAAGTCCGCCGAAAACAGTCCCCATAAACAGGGATCAATGAACCGCGACCGGATTTCCACAAAGCCCCTGGGGTGACGGGTTTATTGATTCTGGTATACTGCCTCCTGCAAGAGTTCCTTGTCGAATGACCGCCCCGGAGAGCATTCGAAAACCACTGAATCGGGAGAATATGCGAACAGGCCGATGGAAATCGAACCGCTGATCAAGGAGATCTCCGAAGCGGTGGTGATGGTGGAACCGTCGGATCTCCAGGCCCTGGCGTTGTTACACACCAGGCTGGAACAGGTCCGCAAATGGGCCGCCGAGTCCTCTCGTTCGGCTATTGCCGAAGTGGCCGAATCCACCGCCCGGCTGGTGGAACGAATTATCCTGGATGAGACTCCCGACTCCTATGCCGCGGTCAGGGCCTTCGCGCAATCCGTCTCCGGACTTCAGCGGGCAATTTGCGAAGGCCGACCTGTCGAATCCATTGCTTTTCCCTCCGATCTGGGCCTGTCTTTTCAAACGGCTCCAACGGGCACTGGCCCGTCCTCTCTTCGTGCGGGTATCATCAATGTAGATGAGGCAATGTTCTCCGAGTTCCTCAGCCGTCAAACCGGCGTTCTGGAGGAAATGGAGGAATTGATTCTGAAACTGGAAGACTCCCCGGACGCATCCAAGGCACGTTCCCTGCGCGGACTGGTGCATACCATGAAAGGGGAATCCGGCGTGATCGGATTGAACGATGTGGTTCGTGTATGTCATGCCGTTGAGGACCGACTCGAACGGGAATCCTCCGTGGATTTCACGGACGTACTGCTGGAGGTGAAAGACTGGCTTCTGCGTGTTTACGAAATGTACGCCGGAAAAGGACAACCCCCCGAACCGGCGGAGACCATCCTGCGCAAGTTGACCGCTGCCGAGGAACATCGTAGGGGCGGCTCTGTGACCCGCCCAGAGGCACTGGAGACGCTCGGTGCACACGGTCCACTCTCGTTGCCGCCGGTCTCCGAACCAACGAAAGAGACACCGGTCTTCTCCCCCTTGGAAGGCGATGTGGGATTACTGGGTGACTTTGTTACCGAGGCCCGTGAGCATCTCGATAACGCTGATGTCCACCTGCTGACCCTGGAAACATCTCCCGAAGATGAAGAAGCGCTGAATGCGGTATTTCGCGCATTTCACACAATCAAGGGAGTGGCGGGATTCCTGGCGCTCGATGAAATCCAATCCCTCGCGCACCAGGCCGAAAGCCTGTTGGACCGTGCACGGAAAGGGCAACTGACATTGGTCGGATCGGCGATCAATGTGACATTCGAGTCGGTGGATGAGCTCAAACGATTGGTCAACCGGCTGGGGAACTCCCTCTCTTCGGGCGAAGCCTTGCAGAGGGACCCGGATCTTCCCGATCTGCTGGCCTCGATCCAGGCCGTGCTGAGCGGGAAAGAACAGGCAGTCCGTCCCCACGCTGCCAGGGGAGAATCCGCGCAGGCATCCGCACCTCAACCCTTTGTGCAGGTGTCTCCTCCACTCCCGAAAGAAGCGGCGAAACCGGAGGCTCCTCCGGTATCTTCCCCCGAAACCGGGCCGGCTAGGCATGGGACTTCGCCGCGCGCAGTGAAAATCCGCGAATCCATCAAGGTGGACGCCGAGCGGCTCGACCATCTTGTCGAAATGATCGGGGAACTGGTCATTACCGAATCCATGGTTACCCGCGCGGTCGAGAATATCCCCGCCTCCACATCCGAAGCGGCCCGGCATCTCAAACAACTCGGTAAGATCACGCGCGAACTCCAGGCAATGGGAACTTCCCTGCGGATGATTCCCGTCCGATCCACGTTCCAGAAAATGGCTCGTGTCGCACGCGATCTATCCAAGAAAATGAACAAGCCGCTGGCGTTCATCACATCCGGCGAGGATACCGAGCTGGACAAAACCGTCGTGGACCGAATCTCCGATCCCCTGGTCCACCTGGTGCGTAATGCGGTCGATCACGGGCTGGAACCCGATCCCCGGATGCGCCGGGAAATCGGAAAGCCGGAGGTGGGACGCGTGGAACTGCGCGCATTTCACAAAGGCGGCAGCATTTACATCGAAATTGAAGACGACGGGCGTGGGTTGAACCGGGAAGCCATTCTCAACAAGGCTCGGGAACGGGGGCTTGTCCGTGACGGCGAAACGATGAGCGACCGCGATGTGTTCAGTCTGATCTTTGAGCCGGGATTCTCGACCGCCCAGATTGTCACCGATGTCTCCGGGCGAGGCGTCGGCATGGATGTGGTTCGACGGAACATTCTCGGCCTGCGGGGACAAATTGATATTCAGTCAGAGACCGGCAGAGGCTCTGTGTTTACCATCCGTCTTCCTCTGACCCTGGCGATCATCGACGGCATGGTGGTGCGAGTCGGTTCCCAGCGCTATATCATCCCGACCCTTTCCATCGTTCAGTCCGTCCAACCGCAGACAAACGAATTGAGCACGATTCTCAACAGCGGTCAGATGACTCGCTTCCAGGGACGTCAGGTTCCGCTGTTTCGGCTGGGCGATCTGTTCTCGGTCGAATCGGCTGTGGACGATCCAACCCATGGTATTGTGGTGGTTGTGGAAGACGGGGAAAAACTGGCCGGACTGGTCGTGGACGACCTTCTGGGTCAGCAGCAGATTGTGATCAAGTCCCTGGGAGAGTTCTTCCAGGGAGCACCGGGCATTTCCGGCGGAGCCATTATGGCGGATGGTCGGGTGGGCCTGATTCTGGACGTGGGCGCACTGGTGAACCTTGTGAACTAGGTGACTTGCACAGTGTTCTCCGGCATATCTTCTCCCTCTCCCTCCGGGAGAGGGTTGGGGTGAGGGATTCTCCGGGTGGCGCAGGCTCTCCCAGAGAGGACGCAGTGGGTGGCACAGGCTTCCAGCCTGTGGACAAAGTATCGAGAGGTGAGCGTTGATGGCCGAAAATTTGCTTTCTGCCGCACGATTGGAAGAGAGGATGGAATCCGGCGAACGGATCGGCAAATACCTGACTTTTCGCATCGCGCGAGAGGAATACGGAATCGAAATACTCAAGGTCTTTGAGATTATCAGCCTGTTGCCGATCACGGAGGTTCCGCGCACTCCGAAATTCGTCCGGGGAGTGATCAACCTGCGCGGGAAAATCATCCCGGTCGTGGACCTGCGACTCAAATTCGGATTGCCGGAGATCGGGTACAACGAGCGAACCTGTATCATCATTGTTCAGATCGAACGTGGGGAACAGCAGATCCGAACGGGAGTGGTCGTGGACAATGTCTGCGAGGTGGTGAATCTGACTAAGGGACAATTCGAGCCGACCCCTTCGTTCGGCCCAAGTGTGGATACGAAATTCATTCTGGGAATCGGCAAGGTGGCCGACCGGGTCATCTTGCTTCTGGATGTGGATGAGGTTCTCTCGGTCGAGGAGATCGGGATCGTGGGTGACATGGCCCGTCAGATGGGGACCTCCGTTCCCTTGGACGCCTGATCGGAACCGAGAGCCTGATTGGCTTCACAGGATTGCCTTAAATCAGGGGGCACTGGTTTCAACAGATCCATTCAGGATAAACTAGCGACGGGTGTAGGGGAATTCCACCGGGATATCGGTAACACGCAAGAATCGTTTTTGTTCTTCCATCCTGTGCCGTCTCTGGTGAAACGATTCGATGTGCGGTTTTTTCGTCCGGATAAGGGTGGGCAAATCTCTTCGGCGGAGTGTTCCCAATCGGGGCAGGTCGTGAAAATCCATGGACGTGGCCTTTATCAATCCATTCGTCGAAAGTGTGTATGATTTCTTCTCGACGATGCTGGATTCGGAAGTGCAGCGGAAATCGCTCTCCCTCCGGGAGGGGTATCGGGCAGCGCCGAACGATGTTGTGGCTTCCATCGACTTGGACGGTTGGATTCGAGGCACGGTGGAGATTTCCTTTCCACGGGGAACCGCGATTGCCGTCTTTAACCGCCTTACCGGCATGGATTCCCGTGAGGTAGATGATTCCGTGCTGGACAGCGTGGGGGAATCGGTGAATATTATTGCGGGCAGCGCAAAGGCTAAATTGGGCCAGGCCGATGCCCCCCCTCTCGATCTGGGTATCCCCAGGGTGTTTTGTGGGCATCAGGATGGGATCGATTCCCAAACCATGAGATGGATCGAGATCTCATTTGCCAGCGGTCTTGGACCGTTGGCCCTGCGAGTCGCCTTTCAGGCGGACTCCTGAAAAATTTGAGTACAACGAGGAGCTTCGTGAATGAAAGCATTGGTTGTCGATGACTCGGAAACAACCCGACGGATTCTGGTCCGTTCTCTGGTCAAGGCAGAAATTCTGAGCTGCGATGAGGCGGCCGACGGTCGAGAGGCAATTACCGCTTGTTTGAATAACGAATATGACGTTGTGCTGATGGATTGGAACATGCCGAACATGTCCGGCCTGGATGCCGTGAAGGCCATCCGATCCGCTGGCAAGCAAGTACCCATCATCATGGTCACCACCGAGTCGGAGAAAGCCCGCGTGGTCGACGCGATCAAAGCCGGTGCAAATAATTATATCTGCAAACCGTTTCAGCCCGATGTTCTGGCGGCCAAGATCAAAGAAACGCTGCTGAAAGCCGACACGTGAGCCTATCGGGTTTCCCCTGTATTGGCTGGACTGCAAGCTGTCTCTGAACGATGGAGTGTGAACATTCAGTATAGGAATGAGGTCGCCTTTTTATGCCGATTCGAGTCCTGATCATTGATGATTCCCCTATCGTCCAGCAAGTCTTTTCAAAGGAATTATCGGCGGACCCCGAAATTCAGATCGTCGGAGTTGCCTCGGATCCCTATGAAGGCCGCGACCGAATCATCGAATTCAAACCGGATGTGATTACTCTGGACATCGAGATGCCCCGCATGGATGGTCTCACCTTTCTGGGGAAACTCATGCAGTACTACCCGCTTCCCGTCATTGTGGTCTCCTCCATGACCCCCAAGGGGGGAGAGAAGGCCTTGGAGGCGTTCGATCTCGGCGCGGTGGATGTGCTGTGCAAACCCGGACCGGATCTTTCTCTGGCTGACATGTCTGTCGAACTCATCGACAAAATCAAGTCTGCCGCGCGGATTCGAGTCGAAAAACCCAAGTCCGAGACCCCGTTCGCGGATATCCGGCCCAAGCCGCTGCGGGGGACGGGCGACTATTCAAAAGTAGTGGCGATCGGGATCTCCACCGGCGGAGTCCAGGCCCTCCAGAAAGTCCTGCCGCTGATGCCCGAAAATGCACCGGGGATGGTCATTGTCCAGCACATGCCCGCTCATTTCACCCATTCTTTCGCGAATCGGCTGAATGGGTGCTGTGCCGTGGAGGTTCGCGAAGCCCAGAATGGCGATGCAGTGACCACAGGCAGGGTTCTCATTGCGCCCGGTAATCTCCACATGCTTCTTCAAAAGTCCCTTCAAGGATTTGAGGTTCGCATCAAGGAGGGGCCTCTCGTATGCCGACATCGACCCTCTGTTGAGGTCTTGTTCAAGTCCGTGGCCTCTCACGCAGGGCCGGATGCTGTTGGGGTGATTATGACCGGGATGGGCGACGATGGCGCGGATGGACTCTCGGAAATGAAACGAGCCGGTGCAACCACCATCGCACAGGATGAAGACTCCTGCGCCGTCTTCGGAATGCCCAGGGAAGCGATCAAACGAAACGCGGTCGATTATGTCGTCCCCCTGGAGCGCATCCCCTATGCCATCCTTGAACTCGCTGCCGGCAGGTCAACGGACATCTCCAAATCATACCGTCAATCCTGAAATCGCTCCCTGTGCCTGCCGATTGTCTGGCGATACACTGTCCAGTGAAAAGTGTCGAAAACATTCTACCTTATGGTTGAGCCGGGACGCCACCGGCAAGATGCCGATGCCATCTTTCTTTTCCTTCAAGGAGGCCGTTTCTTCTCCCTCTCCCACCGGGAGAGGGTCGGGGTGAGGGAAAGAAAAGCTCACAGGCTGGGATGAGGTAAAACTGCGGGTGGCACAGGCTTCCAGCCTGTGGTGGCAGCAAAAACATCGATCCGGAAAGAAACCGTGAAAATCCGAAACGTCTCCGGGGGCGTGCCCCTCTATCTCTATATCGAAGACCTCGAAGCCGGTGCGCTGGAACAGGCCGAGAACTGCGCACGGCTTCCGTTCGTTTTTCATCACATCGCGGTCATGCCGGATGCGCATCAGGGCTATGCCATGCCCATCGGTGGCGTGATGGCCTGCCGGGATTATGTGGTTCCCTATGCCGTCGGAGTAGATATCGGCTGCGGAATGCTGGCCGTCCGCACCTCCCTGAAAGCGCACGAGGTACAGGGCGATCTGGAGAACCTCATCAACGAAGGATTCCGGCAAATCCCCATCGGATTCGAGTGGCACAAGAAACCGCAGAGCGCCGAACTCTTCTCCGTCTGGGACGAAGGCAAAAACAAGAAACTGCGGAGTGTCCGGGACGGTTTGCCCGTTGTGACGGAACACCTGGATGAAGTGCGAAAACAGATGGGAACCCTGGGCGGCGGCAATCACTTCATTGAAATCCAGGTGGACCAGGAGGGACATGTCTGGTTGATGCTCCATTCCGGGTCCCGGAACATCGGTCACAAAGTCGCCAGCCACTATCACAAACGCGCCCAGGAGTACGTGAAAAGCAAGAATATCCGTGTCGGTAAGGACTACTCTTACCTGCCCGTGAGTCATGAAGACGGCCAACGATATCTCGACGAAATGGATTTCTGTGTCCGATTCGCTTTCGAGAACCGTGACCGGATGCGCGCCGTCATGTTGGATATGTTGCGCGAAGTGCTGCGAAAAGACTTTCATGTTCTGGAGGACGTCCGCACAGCGCACAATTACGCAAGCTGGGAGGAGCATTACGGCGAGAAAGTGCTGGTCCATCGCAAAGGTGCGGTGCGCGCGCGAGAGGGCGAGATGGTCACCATCCCCGGTTCCATGGGTACAGCGAGCTATATCGCGCGGGGAAAAGGCGCTCCCGAATCATTCCAGTCCTGCTCTCATGGCGCGGGACGGTCCATGGGACGACGGCAGGCTCTCAAGGCAATCTCCAGGGAAGAGTTCGAGCACCAGATGGGCAATGTGGTTCTCGGATGTGCCAAGATCAAAGATGCCATCCAGGAAGCTCCCGCGGCGTATAAGGATATTGATGATGTGATGCGTCAGCAGGCGGACCTCGTGGAAGTTGTGTATCGCCTTACGCCCCTGGCGGTTCTGAAAGGGTGATTGGAACCGAGACGGTAGTCTCATTCCCAAAGACGTCAACAATACGCACACCCGCCCGGTCGATCTCCGGCGGCAACGGAATGTCTCGAATCTCTTTTTCGACAGGGGCACTATCCCGCTTGCCGTTTCGACTTCGATAGAATTGACTTTGAAAGATCCCCTCCTCGGAATCGAAACCCACACACCAGGAATCGAGTGCATACGCAAAATCTTCTTCGAGGATGTTCCGGGTGCGTTCCTCCTGGACAGCATTCTTCACGGGGATCTCTGCCGGCCGATAGTCGGTCAGCCGCACGGTAACCAGGCCTGTTTTTCGGTTTCGAATGGCTTCCACGTTTACTGTGGCCGGGAATCCCTCCGGGACTCGATCCGCATCCCGCTCCAGTACAAAACCGTACATTTTTGAATGCAACAGCCGTCTGCGTGTCACCTGGACCGCTGGTGCGCCCTGGTCGACCGCGATCCATCGCCGGTCCAGATTCTCTGCTGCGACAGGGGTAGTCCCGGACCCACAAAAAAAGTCCGCCACCCAGTCGCCGGGACGGGAACAGCATCCGATGATCCGTTCCAGCAGCTGCAACGGTTTCTGGGTCGCAAATCCTTCCCGCTCGGTGCGGTCGTTCTGGGCAATGTGCGGGATCTCCCAGACATCGCCGTGTATCTTCCCCAGCGGGTGATAGTAATGCGCTTTGCAGGCCGGTATGTTGATATTCGGACTGTACGGCGTCCGGGCGTATGGAGATTCACTATTTAGAAAAGCCGCATCGGGATTCTTTGCGTAACGAAGGATGGTGTGATGACGGCGTCCGAATACGTTTCGTTCGCGAGGCCCGCTGTTGAAATACCAGATAATCTCATTAAGAAATCCATCCGGCAGAATCCCGTCCATCAGGACTTTGACATAATGCACACGCCGATGATCCAGATGGATAAACAAATTCCCGTCCTCCGCCAGAAGATCCGCCATCAGGCGCAGACGCGGCGCAATCATGGAAAGGTACGACTCGATTCCTCCCTCCCACGTATCCTTGTATGCAAGACGGTCCACGAGGGGAGCCTCTCGCGTGATCTTCGTCCCATCCAGCACGACCCGGTGCCGATAGTCACTCTGGGAATCGAACGGGGGATCGACATAGATCAGGTTGATTTTCCCCGCGTAACCGTCATCCAGAAGGCTTTGCATCACTTCCAGGTTATCGCCATGGATCAGGCGGCAGGGGGAGTCGGGGAAGGGGTTGGAGGAAGATCCGACCTGCTCCACCGGAATCAGACGTACGCCTTTCCGACGAAGGCGCAACGGCCCCGCTGGAAATGCACCCGGTAGAACCTTCGATAACGGAAGGGCGGCCACGATCCGTACTCAACCCCTTGCCGACCGTGAAGCCTCCACGGTAGGATCGCTGTCGCCTCCACAATATTACAGTCTGTGTAATTTGAGACTATAATCCTTGTGATCGCATTTGACAAGATCATTCGGCTTGTCTTCCGCAAATCAGTCGCTATTGTGTCCTTGGAGTGCGGGAGCGTCAGCTCCCGCCTTTCTTCGGAATTTGATGAATCATGGATCGAATCCACCTCTCGAACACCATCAAACACGA